>NZ_JAAXKY010000001.1 GCF_012911925.1 Pseudonocardia xinjiangensis
ACCCCCGGCAGCCCCGTGGTGAGGCCGCGGGCGAAGCCGGACCGGTCCGTGTTGAACCCGACCGCCCGCCCGTCGGTGAACACGACGGTGTTCACCGCGCCGATCGCGGCGGCGTCCGGGGAGATGTCGTCGAGGTGGGCCAGTACGTGCTGCTTGCAGGGGTGGGTGACGTTCACGCCGCGGAAGCCCTCGGCACGTGCGCGGGCGAGGACCTCACCCACGCGCTCGGGAGGGACGCCGAACACGTCGAGGTCCATCCGCACGTAGCGGTAGCGCAGGCCGAGCTGCCGCGCCTCGCACTCGTGCAGGGCAGGGCTCAGGGAGGGCCCGATTCCCGCTCCGACCAGTCCCACCGTGTACTCCACAGCGACCCTTCTCTGAACGTACTGGTTCGTTAGTTGTACCTGCCGGGCGCGTCCCGGGGAAGGGGCAACTGCGCCTAGAGTCAGGGCTCTGTCAACGGTCGGCCAGGAGGGCTCTCGGTGGTGGCATCGTCCGTCCCGTCGCAGGAGCGCACGCGAGACGCCGACCGGACCCGCGCGGAGATCCTCGACGTCGCCACCCGCGAGTTCGCCGACCACGGCTACACCGGCGCCCGCGTCGACGAGATCGCCGCCAAGACCAGCACGACGAAGCGGATGCTCTACTACTACTTCGGCAGCAAGGAAGGGCTCTACCTCGCGGTGCTCGAGCGGGCCTACGCCGGCATCCGCGCGCTCGAGCAGGAGGTCGACGTCGAGCACCTGCCCCCGGAGGCCGCACTGCGCCAGCTCACGGAGCTGACCTTCGACCACCACGAGTCCCACCCGGACTTCATCCGCCTCGTCAGCATCGAGAACATCCACCGGGCCGAGCACCTCAGGAAGTCGCCGGCCCTCGACGGGTTGGCCGGCCCCGCGCTCGACGTCCTGACCAGCATTCTCGAGCGGGGCCGCACCGCCGGGGTGTTCCGCGACGACGTCGACGCGCTGGACGTGCACATGCTGATCAGCTCGTTCTGCGTCTTCCGGACGGCCAACCGGCACACGTGGAGCGCGATCTTCCGGCGGGACATGCTCGACCCCGCTCGCCGGGAGCACTACCGGAAGCTGCTGGCCGACGTGGTGCTGGACCACCTCACCGCGCGCTGACGCCCGCCTCCTCCCGCCGCAGCCCTTGACAGGTACGGGACGCTAACTCACCATCCGGTACATCACTGAACGGTACATAACCGTTCGGTCCATAGCGGTCCCCCGCCCCTGTCCTGCAGCGACGCATCCCTCAGGGAGCCCAACGTGACGTCTGACCCCGCACCGGCCACGGGCAAGCCCCGGAAGGCGGCCCTGGCTGCCTGGATCGGCAGCGCGCTCGAGTACTACGACTTCTTCATCTACGGCACGGCTGCGGCACTGGTCTTCGGGAAGATCTTCTTCCCGTCGTCGGCACCTGCCACCGGCACGCTGCTGGCGCTGGCCACGTTCGGGGTCGGGTACGTCGCCCGGCCCGTCGGTGCGGTCGTGCTGGGCCACGTCGGTGACCGTTTCGGGCGCAAGCGGGTGCTGGTGTTCACGATCCTGCTGATGGGCGTCTCGACGTTCCTCGTCGGATGCCTGCCCGACCACGGGCAGATCGGCACCCTCGCCCCGGTGCTGCTGGTCGTCCTGCGGCTGTTGCAGGGGATCTCGGCAGGCGGCGAGCAGGCCGGGGCCAACTCGATGAGCCTCGAACACGCACCGGAGCACCGGCGCGCGTTCTTCACCAGCTTCACCCTCAGCGGGACGCAGGCCGGTTCGATCCTCGCCACCGCGGTGTTCCTGCCCGTCGCCGCCATGCCGGAGGACATGCTCCTGTCCTGGGGCTGGCGGGTGCCGTTCTGGCTCTCCGCGATCGTCGTCATCGTCGCGTACATCATCCGGCGCACGCTGGAGGAGACCCCGGTCTTCAACGCCGAGGTCGAGCAGAACGCGCGCGCCGAACTTCCGCTCGCGGTGCTGCTGCGTGACCACTGGGCCGACGTCGTGCGCGTCGTCGTGGCGGCCACCGTTGCCGCCGTGAGCACGATCTTCGGTGTCTTCGCCCTGTCGTTCGCCGTCGACACCGCCGGGCTGGACCGCTCCGCGATGCTGTGGGTGGCGATCCTCGCCAACGTCGTGGCACTGGCCGCGATCCCGCTGCTCGCCTCGCTCGCCGACCGGGTCGGCCGCAAACCCGTCTTCATCGCAGGCGCCCTGGGCAGCGCCGTGCTCACCGCCATCTACCTCTGGTCGATCACCACCGGCTCCTACCTGCTGGTGTTCCTCGCCGGGGTGCTGCTGTCCGGAATCGTCTACAGCGCGGCCAACGGGGTCTGGCCGGCCTTCTACGGGGAGATGTTCCCCGCGCACGTCCGCCTGTCGGGCACGGCCATCGGCACCCAGATCGGCTTCGCGATCGGCGGCTTCGCGCCCACCGTGGCCGCGGGCCTCGCCGGAGGGAGCACGGCTGGCTGGGTTCCGGTCGCGGTGTTCACCGCGGCCCTCTGCGTCCTGTCCGCCCTCGCCGCCGCGACAGCGCGGGAGACCTACCGGACCCCTATGGGCGAGCTCGGCCGGAAGCGGGCAGCGGCGGACGAGCCGGGGGTCCGGGCAGCCTGAGGCGGGCCGGGCGGTTGCCCCCGGCCCGGCGCGTCTCAGGCAGCGGGCACGTCGGCCCGATCATCCACGCCGACCGAGCCGGGTGGGACCGCGCGGACTCAGCGCGGACTCAGCACAGGCCGGCGCGGCGGCGCACCCAGGTCTCCGGCTCGCCGCACTCCTGGGCGATCCGGTGCCAGGACAGGCCCGCGGCGCGGCGGGATCAGCAACCTGCGGCTGAGCGAACCCACGACCTCCTGGATGCGGGGTGCCTCGAATGCCAGAGTCATCATCCGGTAGGTCGGCGGGGACCTCCTCCGAAGGTCGCAAGCGCAGCGGGTACCTGTGCACGATGTGAGAGCGAAGTCGGACCGACAGGCTGGACGGGTGACCACACATGCCCCGGTCCGGCGCTCGTCCCGCGGCACCCGGACCACGGCGCTCGCGGCCGCCGGTGCCGTCGCCGCGCTGCTGGCCGGCTGCGGTGCCGCGGCGCCCGCGACGACGCCCGCTCCCCCGATCCCGGCCTCCGGCACCGCGACGCTGACCGCGCCGGACGTCGACGCCTGGCTGGACGGGCTGGTGCCGGCCGCGCTCGACCGGTCCGGCATCGCCGGTGCCGCGGTGACCGTCGTCCACAACGGGCAGGTACTCAGCGCCCGCGGGTTCGGCTACGCCGACTCCGGTTCCGAGGGCACCCCGCCGCGTCCGGTCGATCCCGACCGGACGCTCTTCCGGGTCGGGTCGGTCTCGAAGGTCTTCGTGGCGACCGCGGTGATGCAGCTGGTCGAGCAGGGGAAGATCGACCTCGACGCCGACGTCGGCCGGTACCTCGACTTCCCGCTGCCCCGCACGTTCGACCGCGCCGTCACGATGCGCCACCTGCTCTCGCACACGGCGGGCTTCGAGGAGCGGCTCGGGAACATCATCACGCTCGGCGAGACCACGGTGAACCTGCGGGACACCGTTGCCGTCGAGCCTCCGGACCAGGTGTTCGAGCCCGGAACCGTGCCTGCGTACTCCAACTACGGCTACGCGCTCGCCGGCTACATCGTCGAGCGCGTGAGCGGCACGCCGTTCGACGACCACGTCGAGCGCACCGTGCTCGGCCGGGCCGGCATGACCTCGTCGAGCTTCGCGCAGCCGTTGCCGCCGGAACTGCGCAGCCGCCTCTCCCACGGCTACGCCACCGACTCCGGCCCCGCCGCTCCGTTCGAGTCCGTCGGGCCCGCTCCCGCCGGCGCGCTGACGGCGTCCGTCACCGACATGGGCCGGTTCATGCTGGCGCACCTCGGCGAGGCCGGTCCGGAGCAGACGCTGCTGCGCCCCGGCACGGCGGCGCTGATGAGGCAGCCCGCGCTCGACTCGACCTCCCTCGGCACCCTGGCCGACGGCCCCCGGATGGCGCTGGGTCTCTTCGACGAGAGCCGCAACGGTCACCGCATCGTCGGCCACGGCGGCGACACCCAGTACTTCCACTCCCACCTGCAGATCTATCCGGACGACCGGACCGGGGTCTTCGTCACGCTCAACAGCACCGGCCGCGGTGCGACCGACACCCTCGACCTGCGGCAGTCCCTGCTCGACGGGTTCGCCGAACGGTACTTCCCCGCAGCGGCGGCGGCCGCCGCACCCAGGACGGCGACGGCCACGAGCCACGCCGCGATGGCCGCCGGCACCTACGAGAACGCACGGGCACCGTTCAGCACCTTCCTCTCCGCGCTGACCGTCACCGGTCAGACCCGGGTGACGGCGCGTGGGGACGGGACCGTGCTCATCGAGCCGGGGCCGCTGAGCCTGTACCCGGCGCTCTACGAGGAGATCCGGCCCTGGGTCTGGCAGGAGGTCGGCGGCCGGCGGATCGTGACGATGCGCGCGGCAGGCGACCGGGTCGAGGCGATCAACGTCGCCGCGGCGTTCACGCTCCTGCCCACCGGGGCGGCCCGCGACGCGGGGATCGCCGTGCCGGTGCTCCTGGCGTCGGCCGCAGTGCTGCTCATCAGCCTGCTGACCTGGCCGATCGGCGCGATCGTCCGCCGTCGCCACTCCCTGCCCGCACCCGCGTCCCTCGGCCGGGTGGGCCGCACGGCGCGCATCCTGACCCGGGTCGCCGCGGCCGCAGGCGTGCTCGCCCTCGCCGGGTGGGCGGTCGTCATCGTCACCATCTCGGGCCTGCAGGACCTGCCGGCGCCCCTCATCCACGCGCTGCAGGCCGCCCAGTGGGTGGCACTGGCCGGCGTGGTCCCGGCCGCGGTCGGCCTGGTCGTCGCCGTCCGGCGGCGCGCAGGCCGGGCGACCGTCCTCGGCAGCGTGTTCCTGTTGCCTGCCCTGGTCGGGATCTCGTGGTTCGCGCTGGTCTTCGGCCTGCTCTCACCGTCGGTGTCGTACTGACGGCCCGGTCTGGCATCGTCCACACTCTCCGATTCACGAAGATCCGGTGATCGCATGACCTCGCACGGCGGCGGCCCCCGCCCGGATGTCCCTGCTCTCGTCGAGTCCGACATGGCGAACGGCTGGCCGGACAGGTTCTCGGCATGGGTCGACGACCGGCTCACGAGGGTGGGGCTGACCAGCAGCTTCCAGCGGGACTGCGCGCTGGCGGTGGCGGTGGTCCTGGCCTCGGCCGTCCTGTTGCTGGTGCTGTTCGCCGACTCCGGGGAGATGGAGAGCCTGGGCTTCGGGCCGTTCCACATGGCCGCGGTGTTCGTCGTCATGACCGCGCAGGCGCTCCTGTTGTGCATCCGGCGCGTGAACCCCGTGCTCTGCCTCGCCGTGGTGGCGGTGCTGCAGGTGGCGCTGATCGCCGTGCTCCCGGTCGAAGGCGCCGTCCGCGGCTTCGCACCGTTCGTCGCCGCGTACACCTGTGGTGTCCTGCTGCCGGTTCGCCGGGCGGTCCGGGTCGTCACCGGCGTCGCGGTGTTCGAGACCGCCGGGTTCGTGGTGACGCACTTCGTCCCCGGCCTGACCATGGCAGCCCAGCTCGGCGGGCAGGCACCGGACGCGTCGTGGACGTCGGCGGTGTGGCTGGCGATCGGCCAGCTGGTCTCGAGCGTGCTCACCTACGCCGCGGCGGCGGTCGTCGGGGCGTACGCCGCCACGCGCCGGCAGTACGTCGAGCTGCTGCGGGTCCGGGCCGCGGAGGCGATCGAGTCGCAGCGGGCGAGAGCGGACGCCGCCATCGGGCTGGAGCGGTCCCGGATGGCCCGGGAGCTGCACGACATCGCCGCTCACCACCTCTCCGGCATGGTCGTCCAGACGGCGGTGGTCGAACGGCTCATCGACCGCGACCCGCAGGCGGCGAAGGACGCGGCAGCGTGGATCCGGGCGCAGGGCAAGGAGACACTGCACAACCTGCGCCTCGTCGTCGGCACCCTCCGCGAACCCGGGCAGGGCGACGCCCGTGGTGACGCCGGTGTCCTGGAGGACGGCGGAGCCCCGGTGCCCGGCCTCGCGGTCCTCGATCGCCTGCTGGGGACGGCGCGTGAGCTCGGGACGCCGGTCGAGTTCGTGCAGGAGGGCGACCGGCGGGAGCTGCCGCCGATCGCCGACGTGACGTTCTACCGGGTCGCGCAGGAGGCACTGGCGAACGCCAGGGACCATGCGCCGGGTGCACCGGCGCGGGTCCTGCTCCGCTTCCTCGGGTCGGAGGTCTCGCTGGACGTCGTCACCGATGCCGGCCCGCCGCGCGACACCGCGACCCCGCCGCGCGGCCATCGAGGGTTCGGCCTGGTCGGGATGAAGGAGAGGGCACAGGTGATCGGCGCGACCTTCGACGCCGGGCCCACCCCGTTCGGCGGGTGGCGGGTGTCGCTGGCACTTCCGGTCGACCGGGAGACCCCGGAAGCAGCGGCACTGCGCGCCTGGGGCACCAGCACCGGCGGTACGTCATGATCAGGGTGGTTCTCGCTGACGACCAGTTCGTGGTCCGGGCGGGGTTCCGGGTCATCCTCGAGCTCGCCGGTGACATCGAGGTCGTGGGCGAGGCGTCCGACGGCCCGACCGCAGTGGCACTCGCCCGCCGCGTGAACCCCGACGTCGTCTGCATGGAAGTGCGCATGCCCGGCGGCAACGGGCTGGCGGCCACCCGCGAGATCGTCACCCGGGGAGTCGTCACCGGCGCGCCGCCGGAGTCGTCGCCTGCCGTGCTCGTCGTGACCACCTTCGACCTCGACGAGTACGTCTTCGGTGCGCTCGAAGCCGGTGCGAGCGGGTTCATCCTCAAGGACACCGAGCCCGACGACCTCGTCGACGCCGTCCGGCGGCTCGCGAACGGGTACGGGCTGGTCGACCAGGCCGTGACGCGGAGGGTGATCGCCGAGTTCGCCCGGCGGCGGCCCGCGCACCCCACCGGCACCGGCGCCGCGCAGCAGCTCACCGCCCGGGAGACCGACATCGTGCGGCTGCTCGCCCAGGGGCTGTCGAACGCCGAGATCGCGAAGGAGCTCGTCATCGAGACGAGCACCGTCAAGTCCCACCTCGGGCGGGCCATGACCAAGATCGGAGTCCGGGACCGGCTGCAGACGGTGGTGTGGGCCTACCGGAACGGCATGCACACAGCTCCTCAGAGCACGGGCATCGACGGGCTCCGGCCGAAGTAGAGTCCCCCGGCCCATTCCCGCATCAGCTCCTGACCCACGATGTGCTGGCCCAGCGTGGTCAGGTCACGCAGCTGTCGCTCGAGCGGGCACGTCTTCCTGATGGCGGCGGTGCCCACGGTGTCCACGAGGATCCGAACCGCGTCACGACACGTCGACACCGTGTGGACGTAGCAGCCGGCCAGGTCGGCTCGCTGTTGGAACGTCGGCTCGTCGCCGGCCTCCACGGTGGTCCACAAGGAGCCGATGGTGTCGTGCGCGTAGCTGCGGGCCGAGCCGACGAGCGCCCGGGCGCGGGCGATTCCGGATCGCATGCGAGGTTCGTCGCTGGCCGGAGTCATCTGGGGCATCAGCACTTTTCCGGCGATGATGTCGGCGGCCGTCTCGCAGGCGTCCAGGGCCACCCCCACGGGCACTCCCACAACATTGGCCACGAACATTCCGCGCCAGGCGTAGAGCGTTCCGGAGCGATGAGTCTCGCCGGGAAACCAGGTGTTCTCAGCGGGGACGAATGCGTCGGTGATCGTGTAATCGTGACTGCCGCTGCCGGCCAGTCCTGTCGTGTTCCAGGTGTCGAGCACCTGCCACCGGGCCGCGGGGAGCATTGCTATCCGGAACTCCGGCGTACCGTCGGCCGTGATTCGAGGTACCCCGTTCTCGGTCACCCGGGCACCGCCGGTGATGACGTCGGCATGGGTCGACCCGCTGCCGAACGACCATCGACCCGACAGCCGGTAGCCGCCCTCGCAGACCTCGAGGGTCCCGGCCGGGGAGATCCAGCCGGCGGTCACCGCGTCGAGGTCCGGGTAGAGCGACCGGGCGGTGGCATCGTCGACGTAGCCGCTGTAGTAGCCGCTGTCCGATCCGATCATCGCGCACCAGCCGGCCGAGGCATCGGCTCGCGACAGGGTCTCGATGATCTCGATCTGCTCGAAGATGTCGAGTTCGGGTCCGCCCCAGATCTTGGGCATCGCCATTCGGAAGACACCCGTCGATCGCAGTGCGTCGATGACCGGTTTGGTCAGGCGGCGGGCGGATTCCACCTCATCGGCGTGCTCCCGCAACAACGGCCCGATCTCGGCCGCTCTGGAAAGAATGGTCGAATTGCCCGGCGCCGACTCTGCCGCTGTTTGCATCTGCAAGGTCCCCATAGCAGAGCACCGTAATCCCGGACGTTCCGAAACGGTAGGCATCCCGACGATAATTCGGCTACCTTTACCGGGATTTGGAGCGATGCAGATTTATGAATCGCTTCCGAGAGGGAGGACACCCACGACGAGCTGCAGCCCAGCTCCTCCACGAGCGAGGAGCTGGGCTGCCGGTAGGCACTACCGGGCGGGAGTGGCCTACTTCTTCTTCGTCAGGCCGATGCCCTTCGGGTTGAGGTGCCCGATGTTGCCGCTCTCGGTGCCGGCGGAGGGGTCGATCACGCAGTCGATGAGCGCCGGGCCACCCGAGGCCAGTGCCTCGGTGAGGGCCGCGGTGACCTCGGCGGGCGTGGTGGCGCGGTAGCCCTTGCCGCCGAACGCCTCGATCATCTTGTCGTGGCGCGCCTCGATCATCAGGGCCGTCGGCGCCGGGGCGTCCCCGAGCGGGTTGACGTCGTCACCACGGTAGACACCACCGTTGTTCATGATGACCGTGACGACGGGCAGGTTGTAGCGGCAGATCGTCTCCAGCTCCATCCCGCTGAACCCGAACGCGCTGTCGCCCTCGACGGCCACGACCGGGTCGCCGGTCTCCACGGCGGCGGCGATCGCGTAGCCCATGCCGATGCCCATGACGCCCCAGGTGCCGCTGTCGAGGCGGTGGCGCGGCACATGCATGTCGATCACGTTGCGGGCGAGGTCCAGCGCGTTGGCGCCCTCGTTGACGATGTAGGTCTCGGGGCGCTCGTGAACGACGTCCCGGATCGCCTTCAGGGCACCCATGAACTGCATCGGGTGCTTGTCGGCCTTGAGGCGCTCCGCCATCTTGGCGACGTTCTGGGCCGAGCGCGCCGCCAGCTCCTCACGCCATGCGGTGGGGGCCGCGATCTGGCCCGGCTTGGTCCGCTCGGCGAGCGCCTCGAACACGGACTCGATGTCCCCGACGAGCGGGGCGGCGATGGGCTGGTTGCTGTCCATCTCCGTGGGCTCGATGTCCACCTGGACGAACTTCGCGTCGGGGTTCCACTGCGGGGCCTGGCCGTGGTTGAGCAGCCAGTTCAGCCGGGCACCGACGAGCATCACGACGTCGGCCTTCTTCAGCGCCAGCGACCGGGCGGTGGCCGCCGACTGCGGGTGGTCGTCGGGCAGCAGGCCCTTCGCCATCGACATCGGCACGTACGGGATGCCGGTGGACTCGATGAACTCGCGGATCTGGTCGTCCGCCTGCGCGTACGCGGCGCCCTTGCCCAGCACCACCAGCGGCCGCTCGGCGGTCGCCAGCACCTCGATCGCGCGGTCCACGGCCTCGGGCGCGGGCAGCTGGCGCGGCGCGGGGTCGACGAGACGGCTCAGCGTCTTGGCCCCGGCCTCCGCGTCCATGATGGAGCCGAGCACCGCGGCCGGGATGTCGAGGTACACCCCGCCCGGACGGCCGGAGATCGCGGTGCGCAGCGCGCGGGCGATGCCACGGCCGATGTCCTCGACGCGGCTCACCCGGTACGCGGCCTTGCAGAACTGCTGCGCCGCGGCGAGCTGGTCCATCTCCTCGTAGTCACCCTGCTTGAGGTCGACGACGTGCCGCTCGCTCGAGCCGGAGATCTGCACCATCGGGAAGCAGTTCGTGGTGGCGTTGGCGAGCGCGACGAGCCCGTTGAGGAAGCCCGGCGCGGATACCGTCAGGCATACGCCCGGCTTCTTGGTGAGGTAGCCGGCGATCGCCGCGGCGTGCCCCGCGTTGCTCTCGTGCCGGAAGCCGATGTAGCGGATGCCCTCCGCCTGCGCGAGCCGGGCCAGGTCGGTGATCGGGATGCCGACGACCCCGTAGATGGTCTCGACGTCGTTGAGCTTGAGCGCGTCGACGACCAGGTGGTACCCGTCGGTCTGCTCGGCCGGAACGTCGGGGGTCGGCGCAGTCTCCTGCGCTGAAGGGGCGGTCATGGTCCGAGGTCCTCCTGGGGCGGCTGTGCCTGTTCGGATGCTCCTGATCACTTTCCGCAGCGTTCGTCCTCGCGTCCAAGACCTAAAGACGACCAGCCGATAAACAACATCTATCAAATGGTGATCGTTGCATGTCCCACGGGTCGTGAGGCAGGTTGATAGATGCTCGCTATCGGCTGGTCGCCGGTGCGTATTGGACGCACGCTCCGCGCCCGCGCAGGCTCGCCGGGGCATGCTTGATCAGAACTGGCGCGAGGAGGTGGTGATCATCGCGGTTCCGACGGCGGCGTCGGTGAGCGACGCCAACCGGTACCGGCCCCCGGCGCTCACAGGCCTCGCCGACCTCCTCGACCGGCAGGTGCGCGACCACCCCCACGCCCGGGCGCTCGTCGTCACCGAGGCCAGGGCACACCTGTCCTACCACGCCCTTGCGGCACTGGTCGAGGACGTGACCGGCCGGCTCGGCGGCACGGGGCTGCGCCGCGGCGACGCCATCGGCCTCGTCTGCGCCAACACCGCCGAGTTCGTCGTCGCGCTCCTGGGCGCGACACGGGCGGGGCTGGTGGTCGCCCCGATCGACCCCACGCTCCCCGCCTCGCAGATGTCCGCCCGCATCGGGGCGGTGGGGGCGCGGGCGATCCTCCTGGGGCCCCCGGCGGCAGGCGACGCACCGGTCGCACAGGCCGACGTCCCGTCCTGGAACCTGCGGGTGGACATCTCCCCGGCCGGGACCGCGACGGTCGAGCTCGAGACCGGTGGGCCCGTGGTGCCACCCGTCCGTGGGGCTCGTCACGACCTCTCGGCCGACGACGCGCTCGTGCTGTTCACCGCGGGCACCACCGACCAGGCCAAGATGGTCCCGCTCACCCACGCCAACGTGGCGGCCTCCGTCCGGGACATCTGCGCCACCTACGAGCTCGGCCCCGACGACGCGACGGTCGCGGTGATGCCGTTCTTCCACAGCCACGGCTTGTTCGCGGCGCTCCTGGCCTCCCTGGCGAGCGGCGGGTGCGTGCTGCTGCCCGGGCAGGGGCGGTTCTCGGCCGACACGTTCTGGGACGACATGCGGGCCGCGGCCGCCACCTGGTTCACCGCGGTCCCGGCCGTCCACGAGACCCTCCTGGACCGGTCGGCGGTGGAGTACCCGGGCCCGCAGGTCGTGCCCGTGAAGTTCGTGCGCAGCTGCGGCGCCCCTCTCAACACGGCCACGCAGCGGGCGCTGGAGCGCACGCTCGGCGCCCCGCTGCTGTCCGTGTACGGGATGACCGAGTCCGCGCACCAGGTGACCAGCGAGCCGCTGCCGCAGCAGGGACCGCTGAAGCACGGGTCGGTCGGCCGGTCGACCGGCGTGGATCTCCGTGTCGTGGACGACCACGGGCACCCGTGCCCACCGGGCACCCAGGGCGAGGTGTGGGTGCACGGTCCCACCGTCACCCGCGGCTACCTCGCCGACCCGGGCGGCACGGCGCAGAGCTTCCCCGACGGGTGGTTCCACACCGCCGATCTGGGCTTCCTGGACGAGGACGGCTACCTGTTCCTCACCGGGCGCATCGCGAGCCTCATCAACCGCGGCGGCGAGAAGATCTCGCCGGAGTACGTCGAGGACATCCTCGCCGGGTGCCCCGGTGTCGCCGAGGCGGCGGTGTTCGCCATCCCCGACGCCGTCCACGGGCACCGGGTCGGCGCCGCCGTGGTGGTCGAGCGCGAGGGCGAGGGCGTCGGGCCCGAGCAGATCCTGCAGTACTGCCGCCAGCGGCTGTCCGCCTTCGAGGTACCCGACCGGCTCGAGGTCGTCGCCGCCCTGCCGCACACCGCCGAGGGCGGGCTGGACCGGCGGGCGGTGGACGCCCTGTACGCGCACTGACCCGGCCGGCCGGCCGGCCCGGTCTCACCTGACGCGGTGCTCGGTCGGCAGCGGCTGGTCGAACAGCTCGGCCAGCGACAAGCCCGTTGCCGCCTTCACGAACGCCCGGGCCGCCACCGACCCGGGGGTGGCCGAGTGGATCCCCACGGAGACCTGCGCCCTGACGACCGGGTCGACCAGGCGGACGGCCCTCGTCCTGCCGATCACCGGCATGGCCCGCAACCACGTGTGCGGCACGATGCTCGCCCATTCCCCCGCGCCCACGTGCGCATACAGCGACGCCACCGAGTCGGTCTCCACCTGCGGGGTGACCGCGACCCCGATGTCGGCGAAGGCGCTGTCAATGACCTGGCGGTTCCTCATGTCGGGCGTCAGCAACGCGAGCGGCAGCTGCGCCGCGTCCGCCCACGTCATGGTGTCGGTCTGGGACACCAGCTGGTCGGCCGACACCAGCACCACGTACCGCTCCTCGTAGAGCGGCACCACCTGCAGGCTCTCCCGGTCGTCCGGCGCGAAGTGGGCGATCGCGGCGTCGAGCTCGTACTCGCGCAGCTGGCGGTGCAGGTCCGCCGTGGACAGTCGCGAGCTGACCTGCACCTTCGCCAGCGGGTGCGCCGAGCAGAACGCGGCCACGGGGATCGCCAGGGTGGTGGATGCCGTGGGTTCCGTTCCCAGCCGCAGCGTCCCGGTGATGCCGGACTGGACGGCGGCCACCTCGGCCTTGAACGCGTCCTGCTCGGCGAGGATCCGCTTCGCCCACACGACGAGGCGTTCGCCCTCCGGGGTGAGGCCCTCGTAGTTGTGCCCGCGGTTGATCAGCGTGACGTTGAGCTCCCGCTCCAGCTTGGCGATCGCCGCCGAGAGCGCGGGCTGCGAGACGTAACAGGCTTCCGCCGCCCGCGCGAAGTGCCTCTCCCTGGCTACTGCCACGAAGTACTCCAGCTGGCGGAACAGCACGAGCGACTCCTCTCTGCCTGGGCACCGCGTCGGACCCGGCCGCTCGGTTCGGTCGCTCCGGCGACTCCTCCCATCATCCTGTGGGTGCCGGCCGACGGTGTCACCGCCTCCGCCCGGCGCTCCGTTCCGGTGGAGAGACCGCCGGGCGGCCGGCCGGACCGGTCCGCTGCCGGGCCCACGGCGTCCGGTAGCGGAGGAGGAACCCGCTGGGGTGGAGGCCGTCCTCGGCGGTCTGACGGCACGAGCCGCACGGCGCCGTCACGGGTAGGCCGAGCCCCTCCGGGCCCCTATCCGGAGATCGCCCCTGCCTCCAGCGCGGTGGGATGGTGGGCGAGCACGGCGTGGTGGTCGCGGTCGCCGGTGTCGCGCGGGCTCACGTGGACCGTGGCCGCCACCAGGCGGGGCACCCCGTGCAGGAGACTGTGCTCGGCGGTGGTGGCTATGTCGTGGGCCTCCACGATGCCCAGGCGCGGGTCGACCACGATGCCGGTCTCGGCGCGGACGCGGTGCCCGATCCAGCGCAGCCGGAGCTCCTGGACGTCCACGACGCCGGGCACGGCCCGCAGGGTGGCCTCGGCGGTGTCCACGAGCTCGGGGTCGACGGCATCCATGAGGCGGCGGTAGATCTGCACCGCCGCCCCCTTGAGCACCACCAGGATCGCGGCCGTGATCAGCAGCCCGACGATCGGGTCGGCCAGCGGGAACCCGGCCAGCACCCCGAGCGCACCGGCGACCACGGCGAGGGAGGTGAATCCGTCGGTGCGGGCATGCAGGCCGTCGGCCACCAGGGCCGCCGACCCGATCCGGCGCCCGACGCGGATCCGGTAGACCGCCACCAGCTCGTTGCCGGCGAACCCGACGAGCCCGGCGGCGATCAGCACGCCGATGTGCGTGACCGGCTGGGGGTCCAGCAGCCTGCGGACCGCCTCGTACCCGGCCACCACCGCGGACAGCGCGATCATCGCCACGATGAACACCCCGGCCAGGTCCTCGGCGCGCCCGAAGCCGTAGGTGTAGCGCCGGGACGCCGCCCGCCTGCCGAGCACGAACGCGATCCACAGCGGCACCGCGGTGAGCGCGTCGGAGAAGTTGTGGACGGTGTCGGCGAGCAACGCCACGGACCCGGTCAGCACCACCACCGCCGCCTGCGCCGCGGCGGTGATCCCCAGGGCGACCAGGCTGATCTTCACCGCGCGGATGCCTGCCTCGTCCGCCTGCAGCGCCGCATCCACGGAGTCCGCCGCGTCGTGGCTGTGGGGCCGGAACACGGACCGGGCCCACCCTCGCAGGCCATTCGCGTGCCCGTGCCCGACGGCTCCCGAGTGGTGGTTGTCGCTCACGGTTGTGACGATCCCGGACTTCCCGCCATTATGCAACCATGCGCGCGCACGATGAACTGGCAGATGCCAACCGCCTGCAGCCGCCCGTGGTGGGCGATCAGCTCGTGCTGGCCGCGGAGGTGCTGGGACATCTGGCCGACCCCACCCGCCTGCACCTGCTGCGGTTGCTCGCCGGCGGCGAGCAGGACGTCACCGGCCTCACCGCCCAGGTCCCGGCGTCCCGCTCGTCGGTCTCCCAGCATCTGGGGCGGCTACGCCTGGCCGGCCTGGTCCAGGCCCGCCGCGAGGGACGCCGGATGGTCTACCGCCTCACCAGTGACCATCTGCACGCGCTCGTCGAGGAGGCCTACCAGTTCGCCGGGCATCTCGTGCACCAGATCCCGCACCACAGCGCGGAAGGGTGATTCCTAGTCCCCGACGGGTCCGACCTCCATCGCGGGATTGCCCGCCCACCGGGTGCGTGGTGGCACTTCCTCGCCCTTCATGAGGAAGGAGTCGGGCTCGAGCACCGAACCGTCACCGACAGTCGTGCCGTAGTGGACGAAGGCGCCGACCCCGAGCGTGACCCCGGAACCGATCGTGACGCGGTCGGACTTGAAGGCGCCGTCCTCCTGGGAGTGGCATTGGATGACCGAACCGGCATTGAGGATGACGTCGTCACCGATTGTCACCATCGTCTTCTCCACGATCTCGCACCCGTCATCGAACAGCCGCTTCCCGACCCGCATGCCCAGCAGCCGCCAGATCACACTCTTGAACGGGGTGCCGTTGAAGATCGGGAAATTCGCCGTCACGGAGAGTTTCCAGAACCGCTCGTGCCGCCAGAAGTCGACGTCATAGATCGAGCAGCCCGCCGGCCGCAAGGTCTGCAATGACGTGACCGCCCGGGCAATCAGCACGAAGTAGGCGACGGTGAATACAACGATGAGCGTCGTGGCTGCGGCGATCGCGGTCGCACCGAAACTCTTGTAGAGGTCCACCCCGGCCATGGCGATGAGCGTGACACCGAGAAAGAAGACCCAGCCCGCCAGGAGGAACAGGACCATCGTGACGATGTTGTGCCGGTTCTTCGCGGCGAGGCGGCGGTGCAACTCGTCGCGGCTCTCGAGGTCGAATCCGACATCCCGCCGGACCGATCTCGGAATCTCGAAGCTCGGCGAACCCAGAAGTCCGACACCCTCTCTGATCCGACCGTCCAGCGGAACCATGACCTTCGTCGCGAGAAGACAGTTGTCACCCGTCCGGCCCTGCGCCGGGTAAGCAATCCTGTTGCCGAGAAAGTTGTGCGCCCCGATCGACGCACGGGACACCCGAAAAGATGTGCTCGAGAACTCCGCATTCATGATCGACAGCCCGTCGGCAACCATTGTCCCGCTACCGACCGAGCTCAGGTACGGGGACTCGTGCTTCACCTCCAGACCGAAGTTCGACCCGGTCTGCTCGACCTGTGAAAGGTCGTGCCCGAGGCGGCCCAGATAGTTGACGATATAGGAGCTGTCGCCGAAGAGGATGGTGAAGAACCGCAGGTTCGTCATGCGCGAGATCGCGTGATGGACCCAGTAGTGAATGCCGTACAGACGGTAGACCTGGTCCGGCTCGATCAGGCGGTTCAGGACGCGGGGCACGGTGACCATGACGAGGAGAGCTACGAGTGACGAGCCGAAGAAGAGCACGACAGAGGCGATCAGCGCGTCGAGGTAGAAGATCGGGTTCGCCATGCCCAACGACCGCGGATCCAGGAGTGCGGCCAGCTTCGGAAACTCCAGGAGCAGCATGGAGACGCCACCGAGGAGCAGCGGCAGACCGACGACCAGCACTCCCAGCAGTTGCAGGGCGGGGTAGACGACCCTCCTCAGGGTGCCGCAGCCGGCGGGCTCGACGGACTCGTAGTCCACGTCCGTCCGCCGCGCGGGCGTGCCGTGCCAGTGCTCGCCGCCGGGCACGGCCTGACCGGAGTGCAGCGACGAAGAATGACCCAACTGGGATTCGTCACCCATCGAGGTGTCGATGTCGACAACCGTCGCCTCGCCGACGAAAACGTTCTGACCGAGAGTCACCGTACCGGTCTGGATCAGTCCGGCCTGGGCGCGATAGCAGTTGAAGAACGAGTCCTTCCGGATCACCGTGCCGTCCCCGATGGTGAGCAGGTCGGTGCATACCGGCACGTTTCGGGAGAAGATGGCCACCCCTCGTCCGACACGTGCGCCGAGCGCCCTCAGGTAGAGCACGTGAAGCGGCGAACTCGAGCTCGTGCGCGACCGGCCACCCGCGACCAGCAGCAGCGGATTCGACCGCACCAGCGACTTGACGAGCCAGAAGCGCACGTACCCCGGACTCCAGATGCGGATCTGCCGGGGCCGCCACCGACCGATGAGCACCCACTTCGCCAGAATCGGAAGTAGGCACAGAGCCACGAAGCCGACGACTCCGAACAGCACGGACCGCAGATAGATGTCGACGAGGCCGGAACCTGCGGAGATCCACTCGAAGCCGCGCTCGAGGATGAGTCCGGAGAGATAGGCAAATCCGAGGAAGACCAGGAGTTGGAGCACTCCGCACAGCACGTACTGCATCCGGCCGACCGGCTGCACCTGCGGGACGGGCGCCGTTGCCACCACCTCGGCCGGAACGGGTGCCGGTTCCACGAGCGCGGTCGCGAGGCCCCGGATGGTGGGGCTCCGGTAGATGTCCTGCATCGAGACGGACGGGAGATCGGGTCGCTTCCGGACTTTCGCGCAGAACTGGGCCATCACCATCGAGTCCGCACCCAGATCATCGAAGAAGTGGCTGTCCGCCGCCACCTGCGGCACATCCACGAGGTCGGCCAGAATCTGTCCGAAGGCCTTCTCGAGGGAAGTGGACGGAGGCGCCGCGAGCGCCCCGGCAAGCGCCCTGACCGTCGGATACCGATAGACATCTGCCATCGAGACGGACGTGATGTCCGCTCGCTTCCGCACCTTTGCACAGAAGCGTGCCATCACCATCGAATCGGCACCGAGGTCGTCGAAGAAATGGTCCTCCACCGAGACCTTCGAACCGCCCACGAGGCCTGCCAGGACCTCGGCGAAAATCTCCTCGACAACGGTCGTCGGGCCAGCGCACTCCCCCTCTACGACCGCCGCGTCAACCAGATCAACCATCAATAATTCTCCAGATTTCCGCACGAGTCCGAATGCACACGAGACATGGGGCAGCACGTCCACTGGGCCATCCAGTGGAGCCTGGTCCGTGCTCTTCATTCATGTCACGCAGGACGAGGTAGCAGGGGGTGAGAGGTCGTGAGCAATCCGTGTCCGGGGCAACATTTACGGAGCCGACGAATCGTGGACTCGATCCCCGACAAGGCAGACTAGTCGCCCGTTCTGCCGAGGTGTCAAGAGCGGTTGGCAGAGTAAAAAAACGTTTGCCGACCACATCGGGGGCAGGTCCGGGCAACCACCCCGCAAAGGGGCGCGGATTCTTGGTCCGAATGCCCGGCGCTCCTACGTCGTTTGGTTCCCGAATACCGGGCGAGGCGCATGAATGTGAACACACGGCAGGGCCGCGATCGCGAAGCGTGAGCAGTCCGGCCGGCGCACCAGCAGCTGCGCCGGGCGCACCGGGACGCCGCCCGGCGAGGACCGGCGCCGGAGGCGGGGCTGAAGCACCTCGACGCTGCGTTACGGTGTTGTCTACTCTTTCCGGGTGACGCAAGGGCTGCTGCACGGCCACCTGATCGGCTTTGCCCGGACGGGAGTGTCGGCCGTCGCCACCGCGTCGTACGACGGGCACCTGGGGCGACGCCCGTTCCGGGAGAGGTTCAGCTGCGCGGTAACGCCACGCAGTCGATCTACGAAAGTCCGGGTGCCGGGTTTCGCTCAGTGTGAGCGGGTCGTCCGGTTGCTCGAGAACCGCACACACGCACCAGCACGATGCTCAGGCACAACACGGAGGAAGGGGCTGAGGCGTGACCAGCACTCCGTGGACGCCCGGGTCCGGAGCGGCGCTGCGCTTCCCGGCTCCGGTCCGTCCCGCCCGGTCCCCGTCCGGCTAGATTGTCGTCCCGCTCGCTCCCACCCCGGCGAGGTGTTCGGCCCGCTCCCGCTCCACCCGCTCGTCGTCCCGCCCGAATCCGTCGCTCGCTCCCTGTCCGGCCCACTCCCCGTCCGGCCCGCCATCGAGGAATCTGCATGAACACCCCGCCCGAATCCGCTGCTGCGCCGCTGAAGCCCGCCGAGCTGATGTCGGCAGGCTCCCTCGGGGACGGTCGCCGGAGGCAACCCGGCGCACCGCTCGCCCCAGCGGCCACCGGCGCCTTCGAGCCGATCCAGGTGGTCACCATCGACCTGGCCGAGCCGTTGGAGGCGCTCGAGCGGCTCCCGTCGACGAGCGGCGTCCCCTACTGCGGGGTTCGGGTGCTGGTGCTGCTGCACGACATCCCGATCGGGGTGGTCTGGGTCGGCTTCGACTCCGACAAGCTCTCGGCGCCGACGCTCGCCGAGGCGATCTGCGCCGAGCTCGGCGACCACCTCATGGATCACCTGATCCGCGACGGAGTCGACCCGGAGACGGCCCGCTCGGCGTTCGACCCCGAGGCGCTGGCGCTCGGCTTCCCCGGCACCTGCGCCGCGGTCCCGTCGGCGCTCCCGGGCGTCCGGGCCAGCGTCGTGCTCGCGACCCGCGGACGGCCGGCGTCCCTCCCGCACGCCCTCGACGCCCTGCTGCGGTCGGATCACCCGGACTTCGAGATCGTGGTGGTGGACAACTCGCCCTACGACCTCCGCACGGCCACGCTCATCCACGAGCAGTACGCGGACGACCCGCGCATCAGGCTCGTCCCCGAGCCCCGACCCGGCCTGTCGTACGCGCGCAACCGCGGCCTGAACGCCGCCGAGGGCGACATCATCGCGTTCACCGACGACGACGTCGTGGTCCAGCCGTCGTGGCTCAGCCGCATCAGCGCCGAGTTCGCGGATCCGGCCGTCACCTGCGTGACCGGGCTGGTCGAACCGGTGGAGCTCGAGTCGTTGTGGCAGTGGTGGTTCGAGTGCGCAGCCGGGTTCGGCCGGGGCACCGAGCGGCGCGTCTACCACCTCACCGCGTCACCCGCCGCGTCGCCGCTCTTCCCGTACGAGCTGGGCAGCTACGGCACCGGTGCGAGCATGGCGCTGCGGAAGAGCGCGCTCCCGCCGGGATGGGCCTTCGACGAGGCACTCGGCGCAGGCAGTCCGGCCGCGGGCGGCGAGGACCTCGACCTGTTCCTGGACGTGCTCACCCTGAGCGGCACGCTCGTGTACCAGCCTGCGGCGTTCTCCTTCCACCGCCACCGTGCCGACGGCGCCGGCCTGAGCGCGCAGATGCGCGGTTACGGCCGCGGGCTGACCGCTCTGCTCGCCAAGCGGCTGCTGACCCGGCCGCAGGAGCGCGCGCTCCTGCTCAAGAAGGCAGCGGCCGGCGTCCGCCACGTCCTGGGCCCGGAGTTCCGCACCGGGGCGAAGGACACGGTCGCGGCAGCGCCCTATCCCCGTGCGCTGCGGATCCAGGAGGCGCTCGGCATGCTCCAGGGCCCCGCGACCTACCTGATGGGCGTGCGGCGGGCGCGGCGGCTCAGGAAGGTCTGGGGCCCTGGCGGCCGGTAGCCGGCCGGGTGGTCGTCAGTACCACTCTTCCCAGTTGTCGTAACAGCCGGCCAGCGCGGCGCGGAACAAGCGGGGGCTGTCGAGCCGGGTGATGAACGTCCGGGGCACGGTGCCTGCCGGCCGGGTGTCGACCGACTGGGCGTACACGATCTTGTAGCCCACGTCTGCCGCCGCGGCCCGTGCCGCGTCCGACCAGTTGCGGGACTGCCCGAACGGGATCGCGAACTCCTCGACGGGCTGGCCGAGCACCTGCTCCATCCGCTCCCGGGACACCTCGAGCTCCGCGCGCGCCTCGGCCGCCCCGATCCGGCCGAAGTCGGGGTGGGTGGCCGAGTGGCTCGCGAGGCTGATCCCGTAGTCCTGGAGCGCTCTCACGCCCCTCCAGTCGAGCACGTGCCGGTACTGCTCGGGGTGCTTCCCGTCGGCCCATCCGGAGACGACGAACATCGTCGCGGGGATGCCGTGGTGGCGCAGGACCGGAGCGGCGTTCGTGAGGACGCTCGTGACACCGTCGTCGAAGGTCAGCGCCAGAAGCTGCTTCTCCGGTTCGGCCATCACCTCGGCCGGGGTCGCGAAGCTCCAGCCGTCGTCGGCCGCGAGCTGGAGATGCCGCTCGAACTCCCGTGGGCGGACGTCGTTCACGCCCCACGAGGGAGTGCCGATCGAGTGGTAGGCGAGGATGCGGCCGCGCCGCGCCGACGGTGCCCATTCGAGCATCCGCCGGGCGAGAGCCCAGCGCTCGACGCCGAGCCGCCCCGTCACCGCGCAGCCGTAGGCGACCTGCGCCGCGCGCGAACCGACCACCGCCTTGCGGATCGACGCCGCGTTGATCCCTGCCTTGCCGGTCGACGCCTCACCGGTCGACTCCGTGCTCATGTAGCAGCCACCTCTCCATTTCCGGGTCGTCGCTCCATGGCTTCCGACGTTCAGCGGCTCGGATCAGCCCCGGCACCGCGCGCCGCAGCCTATGGCCCGTTCGGGGCCCGGCCGGACCGGGCCGGGGCGCAGCCCCGCGGTCGCCGATGCACAACGAAGCTGAAGGTGCACTGAGAACACAAAGCCCACGCTCAGCGTCCCCACAGGGACGAATGAAGATCCTTCAGTTGTGCTCAGTGCCCAGCTACCCCGGACCCGCCCTCCTGCACCGCCGTCGACGACCGGGCGGGAGCCGATCGGCAGGGCGGCGCTCTCCGTGGTCGCCGTCGTCACGCTGCTGTCGGTGGTGCGAGCCTTCGGTCCGCTGACCTACCCCGGGGACATCTGGCGCCAGTCCGACACGGCGACGATCGCGCGGAACTTCGCGACGGGCGGGATGCAGCTGTTCTACCCGCAGATCAACTGGGGCGGCGCCGGACCCGGGTACGTCGAGACCGAGTTCCCGTTGATGCCGTGGCTGAGTGCGGCGCTCTACGAGGTCTTCGGGGAGCACGCCTGGCTGGGCCGGCTGGTCTCGCTGGTGTTCATGCTGGTCGCCACGGCCGCCTTCTGGGGACTCGCCCGGCGGCTGCTGCCGGTGCGCGTCGCGCGGTGGGCGCTGGTCGCCTTCGCCGTCTCCCCCGCCTTCATGCGCTACGGCACCGCCTTCATGCCGGAGGCGACGGTGCTGGCCTGCTACCTGCTGGCGCTGCTCGCGTTCTGCCGCTGGCTGCAGGAGGACCGCCGGATCTGGCTGGTGGCGGCCGCCGCCGCGACCTCGGCCGCGGCGCTGGTCAAGCCGACGTCCCTGCACATCGGCGTGGTGCTGGGGATCTGGCTGGCCCTCGCGGCGCCGTCGCGCCTGCGGCGCCCGTCGCTCTACCTGGCCGGGGTAGCCGCACTCGTGGCGCCGGCGCTGTGGCTGTGGCACGGCGCCCGGTTGCACGCCGAGTACGGCAACACCTTCGGTGTGCTCTCCGGCGGCGACAGCAAGTGGGGGAGCCTCGCGCTGTGGTTCTCCCCGGCCTTCTACCTCGGGAACCTCAAGACCGAGACGATCTTCGTGTACGGGCTGGTCGGCGTTCCGCTGGCCGTGCTCGGCGTCGTGTGGCTGTGGCGGCGCCGCTCGGCGGGTACGCCGACCGGCTCGGTCTTCCCGCTCGTGGTGGGCGGCGTGGTCGCGCTCGTCGTCTACTACTTCGCCGTCGGCCGCTACAGCAGCTCCGACCTGGGGATCCAGTACCACATCTACTCGTTGCCCTACGCCGCGATCTGCACCGGCGCCGGCCTCGGCGCGGCGGCGGAGTGGCTGCGCCCCAGGCTGTCGGCAACGGTGTTCGCCGTCGTCTCCGGGCTCGCGGTGGTCGCGCTCGGCGCGCAGTCGGTCAACGTCCTCGCCGAGTCCCTCCGGTCGAGCGCGGGAGCCTTCGGCACCTGCGCCGACGCCCTCACCCAGGTCTCCGCACCCGGCCAGCTCGTCGTGGTCGGCACGACGAGCCGGAGCGTGGAGAACGGGGTGCCCAACAACTACCAGGAGCCGGTGATCTTCTACCTGGCCGACCGGAAGGGGTGGAGCCTCGCGGCCGACCAGCAGGACCCCGCGCTCCTCGCGCAGTACCGGCAGGAGGGCGCCCGGTTCTACGTGGCACCCGACTCCGACCTCGTCCCCGCCGGTGGCGCGCTGTCCCAGTGGCTCGGCGCGAACGCCACCCAGGTCCGGTCCAGCGGGTCCGACGGCTGCGCCGTGTGGGCACTCGACCATCCGGTCACCACCTCCTGACGACCTCGGAGCGCGGTGATCGGGTCACCCGACCGGGGTTGTACGATCGCGCGGTGCATGTCGACGACAAACAACTCGTCGACGCCGAAACAGTGCACGGAGGCCTCCAGAGGGTCCACCGGGGATGACGCAGCCCAGCAACGCTCCCCACTTCGGTCGCCCGGATCTGGAGGCCACGGTCCGCCTCATGGCGGTCTCGGCCGACGGGCCCGAGCCCGCGGCGGAGGATCGCCGGCGCGGCGTGCGCAAGCTGCTCGGCGGCGGCCTCGAACTGAACGCGATCGCGCTCATGGCCACCTCGGGGATGACGGCGCTGTTCGGCCTCGTCTTCTGGGGTGTGGCCGCGAGCTACCCGGCGGAGGAGGTGGGCCGGTCCTCCGCGCTGATCTCCACGGCCATGATGATGAGCGTCGTGGCCAGCCTCGGGGTCGGCCTCCTCTTCACGCGGTTCCTCGGGTCGGCCGGTCACCGGGCGCGCGCGATGGTGCTGGCGGGATACGGGGTGGCGGCCGTCGTCGCCGTGGTGCTCGGCGGCGCCTTCGTCCTCTTCTTCACCGACGACACCCTCTTCGGTTCCGGTTCGGAACGCGCCGCGTTCCCCCTGCTCGTCGTGATACTGGCCCTCTTCGCGCTACAGGACTGGGTCCTGATCGGCATGCAGGCCGCGCGGTGGGTCCCGATCGAACAGCTCCTGTACTCGGGCCTGAAGCTGGGGCTCGTCGCGCTGTTCGCCGTCACGGCGATGCGGAACGGGATCGTGCTCGCGTGGGTCGCGCCCGCCGCGCTGGCCGTTCTCGTCGTCACCCCGGTGCTCCTGCTGCGCGTGCTGCCCCGGCGCGGTTCCAAGGAGGGCGCGGTCGCGCTGCCGGGCAGGCGCACGCTCGTCGGTCTCTTCGTCGGTGAGTACGCCACCGGCGCCACGTCGGTCATCGTGCCGCTGTTCATGCCGCTGATCGTGGTGACGATGCTCGGCACCGAGGCCAACGCCTACTACGCGCTCCCGTGGCTGATCAGCGAGGCCGTCACGGTCCTGCTGTGGAACATCTCGTCGTCCTACATCACCGAGGCGTCGAACGACGTCCGGCAAGGGCCCGCGCTGATGCGCCGCGCGTGGCGGCTCTCGTGGCTCATCGGGGTCACCGGAACGCCGTTCCTGCTGGTCGGCGCCCCGTGGTTGCTCTCCCTGCTGGGCGACGCCTACGCCGAGGAGGGCACCACGCTGCTCCGGCTCATGGCCGCGGCGCTGCCCTTCACGATCGTGCACAGCATGTACATCGCGTTCTCCCGGGTGAAGCAGCAGATGGGCCGGGTCGTGGCCCTGCAGACGCTGAGCGCCGTGATCGTCGTCGTCCTCGCCCTGGTCCTCGTCCGGCCGCTGGGGGTGGCCGGGGTCGGCGTGGCGTACCTCTGCGCGGAGGCCATCGGCTGCGCGATCGCGGCCGTCCCGCTGATCCGCGCCTTCCGCGCAGCCGCCGCCCAGGACGGCGCGCAACAGGGAGAACCCGAATCCGAACCGGTGACCGAGCCCATCGGCTGGGTCAGAGCGGAAGGTAGAACGTGAACCCCACCTCGTCGATCCACGACAAGCGGGTGGCTCGTCCGCTGCGCATCCTGGTCGCCGTCCACCAGCTCGACCTCGGTGGCAGCCAGATGAACGCCGTCGACCTCGCGTGCGGCGCCGCCGCCCGGGGCCACGACGTCCTCGTCGCCGGCCCGGACGGACCCCTCGTCGACGTCCTGCGCGAGCGCGGCGTCCGCCACATGCACATCCAGCTCGACAGCATGGACGGGGCAGCGGGGTCCTACCGAAGGCTCTCGGAGCTCACCCGCATGTTCCGGCCGGACATCCTGCACGCCTACGAGCTCACCCCGTCGCTGCTCGCGTTCTTCGGCCCGCACCGCAACAGCGGGGTGCCGATGACCATGACGATCAACAGCATGTCGGTGCCGGACTTCATGCCGGGGTCGGTGCCCCTGCAGGTCTGCAACCCCGTGATCGCCGCGGCCGTCCGGCCGCGCAGCGGGCGGGTCGGCGTGCTGGAGATCCCCACCGACTGCGTCGGCCAGAACCCGGGCTTCCCCGGCGACGGGTTCCGCACCGAGATCGGCGCCGCCGACGACGAGCTGCTGGTCGTGGTCGTGAGCCGCTTCGCCCGCGTCCTCAAGCAGGAGGGTCTGGAGACCGCCATCCGGGCCGCGGGCCGGCTCGCGCCGCGCCACCGGATGCGCCTGGTCCTCGTGGGCGACGGCCCGGCCATGCCCGACCTGCGCGCGCTCGCCGACAAGACCAACGCCCAGGCGGGCCGGGAGGTGGTCGTGCTCACCGGCCAGCGCCCGGACCCACGCTCGGCCTACGCCGCCGCCGACGTCATGCTGGGCATGGGCGGTTCGTTGCTGCGGGCGATGGCCTTCGGCAAGCCGTGCGTGGTGCAGGGCGAGCACGGGTTCTTCCGCATCCTCGACGCCGGGTCGGCCCGCCAGTTCCGCTGGCACGGCTTCTACGGCATCGGCGACGGCGGCACGGGCGAGGACACGCTCGTGCAGCTCCTCGACCGACTGCTCGGCGACGAGGGGCTCCGCAAGGAGAACGCCGACTTCGCGCTGTCGCTCGTGCGCCAGTTCTACAGCCTGGAACACGCCATCGACGTGCAGCTGGACTGGTACGACCAGGTGCTCGCCGACCACCGGCCGCCGCCGCTGAGCGAGGTCGCGCGCACGGCCAAGGCGGTGGGTACCTGGGTGGCCGAGCGCGCGGTGAACCGGCGCCGGGGCACCGCCCAGGAGGACGTCTTCAACAGCGCTGAGCGGATCCGGCCCGGGTTCGTCAACCCGGTGCCCGACTGGTTCGACCCCGAGCCGGTCCGCTGAGCGTCAGAGGGCGCGCAGGCCCGCTCCTGCGCGCTCGTGCTTCGTGCCGCAGTCGGGGCAGACCAGGTCGTCCCCGAGCCGCTCCCCGCAGGCGCAGACCCAGCCCTTGACCCGGGCCGGGTTCCCGGCCACGAACGCGTGCGCTGGCACGTCCCGCGTGACCACGGCTCCGGCGCCGGCGAACGCGCTCTCCCCGATCTCGATGCCGCAGACGACCACGACACCGGCGCCGAGCGACGCGCCGCGGCGCACGGTGGTGCGCAGCAGCTCGTCGCCGCTCCGCTTGATCGCCGCGCGCGGCCGCATGTCGTTGGTGAACAGCACGTTCGGACCGAGGAACACCTCGTCCTCGCACGTCACCCCGGAGAAGACCAGCGTGCCGTTCTTGACCGTCACCCGGTCGCCGAGAACGGCGCCGTCCTCGACGAACGCGCCGTCGCAGATGTTGCAGTCGCGGCCGACGCGGGCCCCGGGGAGGACGTGGGCGAAAGCCCAGACGCGGGTGCCCTGACCCACGTCCGTGCTCTCGCAGAGGCCCTGCGGGTGGACCCGGACCCCCGTGAGGGTCACCGGCGGACCGCCGCGGCGAGCACGGACACGACGCGCTCCTGCTGTGCCGGGGTGATGTCGGGGAACATCGGCAGGGAGATGATCTCGTCGGCGAGCCGCTCGGTGACCGGGAAAGCGCCGGACCCCAGGCCGAGGTGGGCGAAGGCCTCGGTGCGGTGCACCGGCACCGGGTAGTGGATCCCGGCGCCGATTCCGGACTCGTGCAGCTCCCGGAGCACGCGCGCGCGCTCGGCGACACGCACCACGTACAGGTGCCAGACCGGCTCGTTGCCCTCGGCCACCACCGGCCCGACCACGCCGTCAACATCGGACAGGAGCTCGTCGTAGCGAGCCGCGGCGGCGCGGCGGGCGGCGTTCCAGTCGTCGAGCCGGCGCAGCTTCGCCGACAGGACCACGGCCTGCAGGGCGTCGAGCCTGCTGTTGAACCCGAGCACGCTGTGCTCGTACTTGCGCGGGGAGCCGTGGTCGCGCAGCAGCCGGATGGCCTCGGCGAGGTCGTCGCGGTCGGTCAGCACGGCGCCCGCGTCGCCGTAGGCGCCGAGGTTCTTGCCCGGGTAGAAGCTCGTGCCCGCGATGTCCCCGAGCTTGCCCGCGGCCACCCCGTGCCGGCGCGCGCCCTGCGACTGCGCGGCGTCCTCGAGGATCGCGACACCCTCCGGGAGCACCGCGCGGAGCTCCTCGACGGCAGCCGTCTGCCCGTAGAGGTGCACGGGCAGCACGACGCGCGTGCGCTCGGTGACGGCGGCGGCCGCGGCCTCGACGTCGATGAGCGCGGTGTCCTCGTCGCAGTCGACGAGCACCGGGGTGGCGCCCGCCCTGGCGACCGCTTCGGCGGTGGCGATGAACGTGTTGGCCGGCATGATGCACTCGTCACCCGCCCGCACGCCCAGTGCGCGCAGCGCCAGCTCCAGCGCGTCGGTGCCGTTGCCGACCCCGACGCAGTGCCGGATCCCGGACCACGTGGCGTAGTCGGTCTCGAACGCGGCCACGCGTGGCCCTCCGACGAACGCGGTGCGCGCCAGGATGTCGGCCCATCCGGCGGCGATCTCGTCGGCCACCTCGGCGTGGGCGGACGCCAGGTCCAGCAGCGGCACCGGGTCGGTGGTGGGGAGGGTACTGGTCACAGGTGTTCCTCGGTCGTCGTCGAGTGGGTCGTGGTCATCGCAGCGAGGGTCGTCGAGCCGGGGTTCATCGATACGACGGGGCGGCGCTCTGCAGGCCGATCGCCGCGGCGAGGGCCGACACCACGAGGTCCTGGTCGGCGTCGGACAGCTCGTGGTGGAGCGGGAGGATCAGCGTGCGGGCGGTGAGGTGCTCGGTGACGGGAAGCGGCCCGTGCGGGTGCCCCGCGTACGCGGGCTCCAGGTGGGCGGCCATGATCCCCCGACGCGCCGACACCCCGGCCTCGGCCAGCGCGGTGAGCACCTCGCTGACGGGCGGCGCCGCCTCGGGGAGCTCCACCCAGAAGGACTGGACGTTGGACGTCGCGTTGTCGGGGTCACGCACCGTGCGCAGCCCGAGCGGAGCCAGGAGAGCGCGGTAGCGGTCGGCACGCTCGCGGCGGTGGGCCACGATCGCCGGCAGGCGCCGCAGCTGGACCAGGCCCATCGCCGCCTGCATGTCGGTGAGCCGGTAGTTGAACGCCGTCTCCCCGTACTCCTCCATGACGTTGCGCCCGCCCGCGTGCCGGTCGGCCGCGGACACGCTCATGCCGTGTTCGCGCAACCGCCGCAGCCGCGCCGCCTGGTCGGCGTCGTCGGTGGTGATCATCCCGCCCTCGCCGGTGGTCAGGAGCTTGCGGGGGTGGAAGGACCAGGCCGCCATCAGTGCGCCGTGGCCGACCGGCTTGCCGCCGAGGGTGGAGCCGGCCGCGCAGGCCGCATCCTCGACCACGGGGATCTCGCCGCAGGCGGCCCGGATGGCGGGGACGTCGGCCGGCACGCCGGCCTGGTGCACCACCAGCACGGCGCGTGTCTGCGGCGTGCGGACCGCGGTGATCGTGTCGGGGGTGAGGTTCCCGGTCAGCGGGTCGACATCGGCGAAGACCGGCACCGCGCCGCAGTACCGCACGGCGTTGGCCGTGGCGATGAACGACAGCGACGGGACGATCACCTCGTCACCCGGTCCGACGCCGAGCACGTGCAGGGCGAGGTGCAGCGCCGTGGTGCAGGACGACGTCGCGACACCGTGGGCCGCGCCGACGGACGCGGCGAACTCCTTCTCGAACTCCGCCACCCTCGGTCCTTGGGCGACCCAGCCGGAGCGGACGACGTCAGCGACGGCCTGGGCCTCCTCCTCACCGAGCAGCGGGCGCATCACCGGGATCATTGGTCACCTCTCTGCGGACGGACGGTGTTCGTGGGACGTGCCGGGCTCACCCTGCAGCCGGCTGGGCGGCGTGGCGCCACCACTTGACCAGGTCGTCCAGGCCGTCCTCGAGACCGATCTCGGGAGTCCACCCCAGGTCCTCGGCCGCGGCGGAGATGTCGGCGAGCCGCCGCGTCACCCCGTTCACCGCGCGCTCTGGCCCGTGCTCGGGAGTCATGTCGGAGCCCATGACCTTGAGCAGGGCCTCGGCCAGCCCCTTGAGGCTGGTCTCCGTGCTCGTGGCGATGTTGTAGACGGAGTCGGTGACGTCGGCGCGCGCCGCGAGCAGGTTGGCCCGGGCGATATCGCGGACGTGCACGAAGTCCATCGTGGCCGCGCCGTCGCCGAAGATCAGCGGCGCCTCGCCGCGCGAGATGCGCTCCATCCACCGGATCAGCACCTCGGTGTAGAGCCCGTGGGTGTCCATGCGGGGGCCGTAGACGTTGAAGTACCGCAGCGCGACGTAGTCGAGCCCGTTCATGGCGTGGAAGCTGCGCAGCATGCCCTCGTTGAAGGCCTTGGCGGCCCCGTAGAAGGTGTCGTTGTTGTAGGGGTGGTGGCGCTCGGTGGTCGGGAACGACTCGGCGAGCCCGTACACCGATGCGGACGAGGAGGCGACGACCTTCTTCACGCCGGCCGCCACCGCCGCCTCGATCACGGTGAACGTGCCGTCGACGAGCGACTCGAGTGCGAGCCGCGGCTGTTCGGCGCACTGCGTGATGCGCAGCGCAGCCAGGTGGAAGACGACGTCGATGCCGTCCATGAGGTCGCGCACGAGCTCGGGGTCGTTGATGTCGCCGGTGACCACGTCGAGCCGGCGGCCGCCCGTGGCCACCGCGTCGGCGAGGTTCTCCATCCGGCCGCGCGCGAAGTTGTCGAGGACGACGACCTCAGCGGCGTCGGCCTCCAGGAGCAGGTCGACGACGTGGGAGCCGATCGTGCCGGCACCGCCGGTGACGAGGATGCGCTGCGCGGCCAGCGGCTGGCCGGTGCTCGTGGTCACTGGGAGATCTCCTGGGGGGAACGCGTGTGGTCGGTCAGAACGGGCATGAAGACGCCACCCTGCTGGAGGCTGGCCGTGGCCGCTTCCAGCAGGGCGAGTACCTGGAGGCCGGAGCGGCCGTCGGTGAGCGGCGCGCGCTTCTGCGTGATCGAGTCGGCGAACTCCTCCATCACCGAGCGCAGCGCTTCCTTGTCCTTGAGCGCGGGGGCGACCATGTCGCCGGTGCGGTAGGAGACGATCGTGGCGGCCCGGTCGTCGCGGCCCAGGTCGGCCGGGTCGGCCCGGTCGACGCCGCGGTCGTACACCGACAGCCGCTGCAGCGGGTTGAGGTCGTCCCACACCACCGTGCGAGCCGAACCACCGATCACGATGGTGCGGATCTTCGTGGGCGAGAGCCAGTTGACGTGGATGTGGGCCATCGCGCCGGTGTTCATCTGCACGTTGAGATGGGCCAGGCAGGCCCGGCCAGCACCGACCGGGTCCGACCCCTGCGCCGACACCGAGACCGGCGTGACGCCGTCGGGGAGGATCGACAGGAAGATCGACAGGTCGTGGGGGGCGAGGTCCCACAGCACGTCGACGTCGTGCTGCACGAGACCGAGGTTGATGCGCACGGAGTCGAGGTACTGCAGGGTCCCCAGCCCGCCCCCGCGCACGAGCTCCCGCAGGTACTGGGCCGAGGGCGTGTAGCAGTAGGTGTGGTCAAGCATCAGGACGAGCCCGCGCTCCTCGGCCGCCTCGACGAGCTCGCGGCCCTCGACGAAGCTCGCCGCGAGCGGCTTCTCGACCAGGACGTGCTTGCCGGCCTCGATCGCCGCCATCACCACCGCGTGGTGGGTGGCAGCGGGGGTCGCGACGGCGACCGCGTCCACGGCCGGGTCGGCCAGCACCTCGTCGAGGGAGGCGGAGGCGCGGACGGTGGAGTACTTCCCGAGCACGCGGTGGGCGCGCTCGACGTCGACGTCGCACAGGTACTGCAGTTGGAAGGCCGCAGTGGCCTGGGCGTTGCGTACGAGGTTGGGACCCCAGTAACCGGCCCCGACGACGGCTAGGCCGATGGGACTCTGCGTGTTCTCCACGCGTTCCTCCTCCAGCGCGAGCTTCGCGCCGATCGCTACAGCATCAACGGGCCACGTCATGAGCAGTTGCTGTGACCCTGCTCGCCCGGCAGTTGTCGGACAGAACGGGACGCCACCCGGCAGAAGCTCCCCCAGCGCAACCCATCACGTCAGCGATGCCCGACCCGGTCGGCCACGTGGGACGGGCCTGCGTTCCCGTCATCGGCCCTGGACGGTACAACGTCAACAGAAGCGGACCGCGACATGGTCATCGGACCGCCGGATCCGGCGCCTGCGGGAGCGGGACGGGCGCCGCTCATGACACGGGGTGCGACGGTGCGCGATCGGCTCGACACCCGAGCTTGGTCGAATTGCCGCTCGTCAACGGCCGTCACGCACACGTTCAGCCTATCGCCGTGATCCGCGCCCCGTTACCGACCGCGACGACCATGATCGGTCCGCTCGGCAGCTACCGGCGCGCAGTCAGCCCTGGAGGGGCTCCAGCAGCGCGAGGCGGACCGCCGGCGGCAAGGAGCGGGCGCCGGGGCGGGCGGCGAACGACTGGATCAGCAGCGCCGCGAAACGGCGGGAGGCAGCCACCGCGGACGCGGACGAGGTGGCGCGGATCCCGCCGTTGGCCATGAACACCATGACCAGGTCGTCGACGACGAAGTCGGGACGGAGCTTTCCCGTCTCCCTGGCCCGCGCGGCGAGTTCGGCGAGAGACCGCAGTGCCTGGTCGCGGGCCTGACCGAAGTCGACAGCGCTCGGGAACGCGGACACGAACGCCGCGGTGAAGCCGCGGTCCAGTGCGTGCATCACGCAGACCTTCTCGATGACCGTGCAGAAGCCGTGCCAGGGGTCCGGGTCGGCGAGTGCGTCGTCGAGGACGGCCGTGCACGTGGCCATCTGCTCCGCGAACGCCTCGACGACGAGCGCTTCCTTCGTCGGGAACCGGCGGTACAGGGTGGCCACCCCGACCTCGGCCCGGCGGGCGATCTCGCGCATCGTCACGTCGAGCCCGTCGCGGGCGAATGTCGCGCGGGCGACCTCGAGGATCCGGTCGCGGTTGTCCCGCGCGTCCGAGCGCAGGAACTGAGGCGATCGCTCCGTCACCGTTCCCACTTTAGCTAAGTGGACGCGGTGTTCCACTACCGTCCGAGCCATGGAAGCACTGCAGTTCTCGACGTACGGGCCCCCTGATGTCCTCACCGTCGCCGAGGTCGACGAGCCCCACGCCGGTCCCGGTCAGATCCGCATCGCCGTGCTGGCCGCCGGCGTGACGCCGGGCGACCACTACCTGCGATCGGGCCGGATGCGGGACATGGTTCCGATCGCCCTCCCCCACGTCCCCGGCGTGGATGCCGCCGGGATCGTCGACGAGATCGGCGCCGGCGTCACGGGCGTCCGGCTGGGCGATGCCGTGTTCGGCCTCGTCGACATCGCCCGGCTCGGCGGTGCGGCGGCCGGGTTCGCCGTGCTCGTGGCCTGGGCCCCGAAGCCGGAGTCCTTCAGCTGGGAGCAGGCGGGGGGCGCGGCCGCCAACGTCGAGACGGCCACCAGAGCCCTCGACCGGCTCGGTGTCGAGGCAGGCACGACGCTGCTGGTCGAGGGCGCAGCCGGCGGTGTCGGCACGGTCGCGATCCAGCTCGCCGTCGCCCGCGGAGCGACCGTCCTCGGCACGGCGCGCGAGCCCAACCACGGCTTCCTCGCCGCTCTCGGAGCGATCCCGACCACCTACGGGCCCGGCCTGGCCGACCGGGTCGCCGCACTGGCGCCCCACGGCGTCGATGCCGTGCTCGACTGCGCGGGTTCCGGATCGCTGGCCGACCTCGTGGCCATCGCCGGCGGTCCGACGCGCGTCGTGACGATCGCTGACCTCCGCGCCGCCGAGCACGGTGTCGAGATCTCCCGCACCGGCGGGCCCGGTGCGACGGAGGCACCCCACTACGAGAGCCTTGCCGTGGCCGCGGCACTCGCCGACGAGGGCCGCTTCACCGTGCCCCTGGCCGCGGTGTTCGAGCTGAAGGACGCCGCCGCAGCGCACGAGCTGAGCGAGTCCGGGCACGCCAGGGGAAAGATCGTGCTGACCCTCTGACCGGGCGGGTCCCGGATCTGCTACAGGTCGGCCGCCAGGCGGTCGAGCCATTCCCCCAGCAACCTCCGCTCCGCGCGGCTCAGCGCCGAGAGCTGCGGCAGTGCGGCGCGCAGGGTGACCGCCGTGGCGACGGGCCCGGCGTCCGACCCGGCGTGGACCGACCGGTCCGTGGTGACGGTGGCCAGCACCGATTCCCGGGCGAGCTCGGACAGGGCCGGGTCGCGCTGCTCGGGAGGCAGCCCGATCAGCGTGAACGTGATCCCGCAGCCCGCGGAGTGCACCAGGCGCACTGCACGTTCCTCGCTCACACGCAGCCGACCGGCCTCGGCGATGCGCCGGATCATGCCGGCGAGCACGGCGGTCGCCTCGCGCTTGGCGGCGGACTCGACGCCCGGCCGCGGCTCGCCGTAGATCAGCGCGTAGAGCGCGGGATGAGCCAGGCCGAAGCCGACGTGCAGGTCGAAGCCCCGCCGCAGGTCCTGCACCGGGTCCGGGTCGCGCTCACGCGCGGTCTTGCCGCGCAGGTAGTCGGCGACACCGCGGCTGGCGACCGCGTCGAGCAGGCCCTGCTTGTCACCGAAGATCCGGTAGATCGTCGGCGCCTGCACGCCGGCGGCCGCGCTCACCGCGCGGGTGGACACCGCCTCCCGCCCACCCTCGGCCAGCAACGCCGCGGCTGCGTCCACGATGCGCTCCCGGGTGACCGTCGCTTCCATGCTGCCAACGGTAACAGCTCAATGTTAGCGATGTTGCGCTGACGTCGGCAGCGTGTTTCAGTTACCGGCGGAAGCACGCTGCCGTCGAGCAGGAGAGTTGGCCATGAGAGGGATCGCGAGAGGACTTCGTACCGCGTTGCCGGCGCTGGCCGTACTCACGCTGGCGGCGGGATGTGCGGCCGGAGGGGGCGGGTCCGACTCCGGCCGCCCCGGCAGCGCCGCCCCTCCCGCCCGGAACTACGCCGACGACAACAGTGCTCCCGCCGTCAGTCCGGTCGTCCCGCCGGTGACCGCCGCACCACGGGGACCCGTCGCGCCCGTCGACACGTCGACGCCCGGGCGCGTCACCGAGATCGCCTCGGGGCTCCGCATGCCGTGGGGCCTGACGTTCCTGCCGGACGGCTCGGCCCTGGTGTCGAGCCGCGATTCCGGGGAGATCAGCCACGTCCCGGCCGAGGGTGGGCCGGTGACGCGGCTCGGGACGGTCCCGGGCGTGACCGAGAGCGCCGAAGGGGGCCTGCTGGGCATCGCCGCCTCCCCCGGCTTCGCCGTCGACCGCACCGTCTACGCCTACGTCTCCGCCACCCCGGCCAACCGGGTCGTCGCGGTACACGTGGGTGCGGACCTGCGCTCCATGACCCCCGGGCGGACCGTGCTGGACGGGATCGGCACGGCGGACCGTCATCACGGGGGCAAGCTGGCCGTCGACCCGGACGGCAACCTGTGGATCGGCACCGGCGACGCCTTCGAGGAGAACCGCTCCCCCGACCCCGGGTCACTCAACGGCAAGGTGCTGCGGATCCGGCCCGACGGTTCGGTGCCCCCGGGCAACCCGGACGGCACCGCGGTGTACTCGCTGGGCCATCGCAACGTGCAGGGGATCGCCTTCGGCCCCGATGGCACGGTGTACGCCTCGGAGCTCGGCCACCGCACCTGGGACGAGGTCAACGTGCTGCGCCCCGGCCTGGACTACGGCTGGCCCGGGGCCGAGGGCGTCGACGGGTCGACCGGCGAGCCGCCGATCTTCGCCCTGCATCCGGATGAGGCCTCGCCGTCGGGCATCGCCTTCGCCGGCAACTCGCTGTGGATGGGGGCGCTGTCCGGGCAGCGGCTCTGGCAGCTCCCGGTGAGCGCCGGGCAGGCTGCCGGGCCCCCCGTCTCCCACTTCGTCGGCGAGCACGGGCGGATCCGCGCGGTCGAGGCGGCGCCGGACGGCGCGCTGTGGATCGTCACCTCCAACACCGACGAGGCGACCTGGGGCGGCACCGACCCGCGCCCCGGCGACGACCGCATCCTCCGCGTCGAGCTGGCCGGATAACGGGTGGGACGGCGTCTCCTGCCCTACCGTCCAGGCGTGAGACACGAAGGCATCACCGCTGCCGTCAACACGGCCATGGGCGCCATCCGGCTCGTCGTGGCCGAGCACGAGAACAGGTTCGAAGGCTCCGGCAACGCGGTCGTCGAGCTGCTCGAGGCCCTCGGCGAGGAACACGGGCACCGTGCCGTCGAGATCGCCGGCCTCTTCCTGGCCCGGGCGGCGGCCGCGGGTTTCGAGAACCTCGCCCGCGCGGAGGGCGATCCCGTGGAGGACGTGCTGGCCCAGTACCAGGAACATGTCGAGACGAACGTCGACTTCACGTTGATCGTCGCGGGGCTCGACGAGGACGACCCTCCGGCCGCTCCCTAGAACCCAGGTGTGATCCCGAGGCGGAATCAGGTGAACCTCCGGTTCGCCGGATCCGTGCGAACAGTGTGGATCGAACATCATCCAGCGACTCTGATCCGGTCCGTCGATCACGTGGACCGGTCCCCCCGTGCTGCGCGGGAGGCATCTCCCGCCCGCCGAACCACGGGCACCGGACCGCCGCACAGGAAGGATCTCCAGCTTGTCGCTTCGCACCCCACCCCGCCCGCACGCTCGGAACGAGCCGGCAGGGGGTGCCACGGCAGCCCGGAGCGACAAACGATCCCGACGCGCCGCGATCCCGGCGGTTCTCACGTGCCTGGCCGGGGTACTGGTGTTCGTCGCCCTCGTCGCGCCGCGGGAGGTAGGACAGGTCAGCCTGCCTGCGCTCCTGCGCATCCCGATCGAAGGGCTGCTCGGCGTCGCGCTCCTGATCGTCCTGCCCCCGCGGGCCCGTCGGGTGGTGGCCCTCGTCGCCGGGGCGGTGCTCGGCCTGCTGACGCTGCTGCGGGTGCTGCAGATGGGCTTCCTCGCGATCCTGTCCCGGCCGTTCGACCCGATCTTCGACTGGTCGCAGCTGGTCAGTGGCGCGACGCTGGTCGAGGACTCGATGGGCCGGACCGGCGCGATCAGCGCCGCGGTCGGCGCGCTCGTCGCGGCCGCCGCCCTGGTCGTGCTCATGGCCCTGTCCGTCCGGCGCCTGGCGAGCCTCGCGGCCCGTCACCGGACCGCCTCGATCCGGACCGTCGCGGTGCTCACCGCCGCCTGGCTCGCCTGCGTCGCGTTCGGTGCCCAGATCGTCGCGCCCGTGCCCGTGGCGGCCAGGAGCGCCGTCGCACTCGGCGTCCAGACTGCCGAGCAGGTGTCCACCAGCCTGCGGGACCAGCAGATCTTCGACGAACAGGCCGCGTCGGACCCCTTCAGCGGCACACCGGACGCTGACCTGCTGACCGCGCTGCGCGGCAAGGACGTCGTCCTCGCCTACGTCGAGAGCTACGGGCGCTCGGCGCTGGAGAGCCCGGAGTTCGCGCCGACGGTCGGTGCCGTCCTCGACGACGGCACCCGCACGCTGAACGCGGCCGGGTTCGCCTCCCGCAGCGCCTACCTCACGTCCTCGGTGGCAGGCGGCGGCAGCTGGCTGGCGCACGCCACGCTGCTCTCCGGGCTGCGGGTCACCAACCAGCACAGCTTCGACAAGCTCGTCACGAGCGACCGCCTGACCCTCACGAGCGCGTTCCGGCGCGGCGGCTGGCAGACCGTCTCGGTCATGCCGTCCAACACCGGCCCCTGGCCGGAGAAGGAGTTCTACGGCTTCGAGCGGAGCTACGACTCCGCCAACCTCGGCAACCGGTCGGAGACCTACTCCGGCTTCCAGACCCCCGACCAGTACACGCTGTCGGCCTTCGAGCAGGCCGAGCGCAGCAAGCCGGACCGCGGGCCGCTCATGGCCGAGATCCCCCTCGTCTCCAGCCACTGGCCGTGGGCGAAGGTCCCCCGGCTCCTCGACTGGGACGCCGTCGGCGACGGTTCGGTGTACGACCGCCCGGGCGCCGGGCAGAACGATCCCGTGCAGGCCGTCGAGAGCGACCCCGACCGCATGCGCGACGGGTACCGCCGCTCCATCGAGTACTCGCTGTCGACCCTCGTGTCGTACGTGCAGACCCACGGCGACGACGATCTGGTGCTGGTCTTCCTCGGCGACCACCAGCCCGCTGCCTTCGTCGCCGGGGACGGCACCGGCCGGGACGTCCCGATCACGATCGTCACCCGGGACCGCGCCGTCCTGGACCGGACCGCGGGGTGGGGATGGCAGGACGGGCTGCGGCCCGGCCCGCAGGCTCCGGTCTGGCCCATGGAGTCCTTCCGCGACCGGTTCCTGACCGCCTTCGGCCCGTAGGCAGGCGGCCCAACAGTGGTCGTGGTTGTGGTCGTGACCGGCGGGGCGCTGGACCGACGTCCTGGCTCGCGCGGTGACCTCGTCGGCGAACCGCGGGTCCCGGCCTGCCGGCACATCCTCCAGCGCGCCCAGCCAGTGCACGTAGTAGTTCCAGCTCTCGTCCCCGGTGGCGGCGGCCTCCCAGGCCGCGATCCGGGCGACGAGCGTCGAGGTCCAGCGGGGCGGTCATGGCGCGCTGGCCTTGGCCACACCGACCATTTCGTCCCGGGTGACCAGCGGCACGAGCTCGTCCTCGGTGAGGCCCTCGGTACCGGCCGGACGTTCGGGCAGCACCAGCCAACGCACCTCGCTGCTGGAGTCGTGCACCCTGATCTGCACGTCGTCGGCGAGCTCCAGGCCCATCTCGGACAGCAGCGTGCGCGGTTCCCTGCCACCCGCGCCCGATAGGCGGGGTCCGATCCCGGACCCGATGAACCGGCGGATCGGGGAGCTACCGGGCTGGTCGAGCGCCGGCGTTCACGTCGACAGTCTTCTGCCACGGCCACCGCCCGGTGATCTCCAGCTCCAGCGAGAAGCTGAGGAAGGTGCGGATGGCCACGATCAGAGCCAGCACCCCGACGCTCGCGTAGGTCGGTGAGACCGCGACGGTCCGGATGATGTCGCCGGCAACGAGGAACTCCAGCCCGAGAAGGATCGACCGGCCGAGGCGACGGCGATAGTCGCTGTACACATCTGCCCGCCGGTGGGCCAGCCCGAGAGCCGCGAGAACGCTCGCCACGACCGTTCCCACGACGATCGTGGCCACCCCCACGGCATCGACGGCCGTACCCACCAGCTCCACCACGTGTTGGAACTGCACCGGTTCTCCTCCGTCATCGACCCGCTCATCGGCGGACCGCTACGCAGCCTGCGGCCGGCCACGGGCCTCCCACCACCCACGGCCGATCGCTTCACCTCATGTGGTGAGTGGTCACCGCATGCGGACCGCGGCGAGGACGAGCCCGTAACTGAGCGCGTCCTCCGCGACCGCCGCCGCCAGCTGAGCCGGTCGGCCCTGCACCGTCGTCCGCAGCCGCGAGCCGGCGAACGCGGCGGCCAGCGCCGCGACCGCGGCGATCCCCGCGCCCTCCCAGCCGCCCAGATCACCTCCCCCGGTGCTCGAGAAACCGAGCCGTAGCCCCAGGCCCCGCGGGGCCAGCCGGCTGCCCATCTGCGGCTGCTTGTCCGCGATGACCTCGCCGACAGCTGCACCGAAGGCGATGAACCGGGCAGCTCCGGCGAGGGGCCCACGACCGTGCAGGGCCAGTGCCACGGGTGGCGCGAAGGACCGCAGACCTCCGCCGAGGCCGAGCAGGGCGGCAGCAACCAGTCGTCGATCACTCACGAGAATCTCCCTCCGACTGCGGTGTGCACCATCGTCCAGCCGTCAGTGCGGACTGACGCCGTGCGCCGGACGCAGGCTCCGGGACTGGTGTTGGCCCAGCCGATGCGCCGCGTACGTCAGCAGCCAGAGACTGATCGCCGCGAGGACGACGAACCCGACCGTGCTCCCGATGCTGTCCCATGCGGTGTGCAACGCCACCGCGGCGAGGAAGACGAGGACGAAACCGCCGATCGTCCTGGCCGACCAGCCCTGGCCAGCGGCGCGCCACAGCGCTGCGGCTGTGAGGCCCGTCCATGCCATGTGCGCCGCGGGGCTCAACAGGCCTCGCAACAGCAGCACACCGTCGACCGCGGCGAGGTTGCCGCCGGACTCGACGAGCACCACGAACGCGTAGCCCATGGTCTCCAGCACGGCGAAACCAGCGCCGGACGCGACACCCAGCACCAGCCCGTCCGCGGGATGGCGGGGCCGGATGACGAACAGGAGCACGACGGGGACGACGAGCTTGGCGGCCTCCTCGATGAACCCGACGGCGATCATGGGCACGACGTCGAGGTCGCGCAGCGTGTCGTACTCGAGCGTCCCCGCGGTGACCACGCCGACCACACCGCCGAACAGGGCCGTGAGCCCGATCGTCGCGCTGCCGACCCCGTACTGCAGCCTCCGGCCCGCGATGAACGCGACGAACGTGACCGGTACGACGGCCGCACCGAGCAGGATGAGCGCCGGCACGAGGTTCGGGTTCCCCGTGTCGATGAGGGTGTGTCGGACGGCCTCGAACAGCAGCAGCCCGACGACCAGCACCCCCAGCCAGGCCCAGCGCCGCGTCATGTGCATGCCATTCCTCCGGTCGGGTCGTCTGCCTGCCCGGCAGCAGCCTCCCCGCGGCTGCTTCCCGCGCACATCACATGAACGCGTGATCCGTGCGGGACGCGGCGGTCCTGGCCGGGTCTCCCCGCGACGCAGGCCGGCCCGCGTCACAGCGGTTCGACGACCTCCGACTCGCCGGGGACGCCCTGCTCGACCTCGACCGGCGGCCCGTCCACCCGGCTCCACAGCCGGTAGTCCCGGAAGGACATGGGAAGGCCACGCGCTGCGAACGGGTCGGCCGAGTCCATGACCTGGATGTGCAGGTGGGGCTGCGTGGAGTTGCCCGAGTTTCCGCAGGCGCCCAGCTCCTGGCCGAGCGCGACCGACTCGCCGTCGCCCACCCGGATCGAACCGGCGCGCAGGTGGGCGAGCACGACGTACCCGGCATGACCGGCCAGCTCGAGAATCACGTGGTTGCCTGCGATGGCGCCCGCACCCCCGCGGACCCGGGCCGCCTGGGTCAGGGCGTAGGGCAGCAACGCGAGCTGCGACCGCCGCGCCTCGTGGTCGGTCTCCCCGTCGTGGACCGCCACCACCCGGCCGGCCGCCGGCGCGAGGATGGGTTGGCCGAAGGCGAAGAACCGGTCCGCCGGCTCCGTGGACACCAGCGTTCGCCAGTCCCGCGTCATTGCCGTGCGCCGTCCCCTGACGGCGATGAAGTCCACGGCGTACGTCGTGGCGAAGAGATGGGTGCCGTGGCTCGGGACGCGCCGCGCCGGGCTGTTGCGGGTGAGCCATGTGCCACGGAACGGCAGCGTGAGTGCGACGTGGTCGAGGGTCATGGTGGCCCCTCCCGTGTCACGCACTCGTGGCCCGGCGGCGAACCCTACCGTTACGGCTCGGTGCCGCACCGCTCCATCGCCACGGTCGGCCGGGCCGTCACGATGACCTCACCGCCGCAGTTCCAGCAGCTCGGCTCGTTCTCCAGGTCACGCCCTTCGACCTCGCACGTCCGGCAGAGCCACTGCGCAACGACGTGGAACCTCATGGCCGTCTCCCCTCCGGGTGGGGACCACCCTGGTACCGGATCACCGCTGCCGTCATGCGGCGTCGGTGATCTGGAGGTCCAGTTGCAGGAACATGCGCCGCTCGAGCAGCAGGTCGATGTCCGCCCAGAGGTCCTGGATGGAGCTCGCCGATTCCGCGCCGTCGATCCGCCGGTACAACCAGGCGATGTGGTTGTCGACCGCCGAGACGTCGGGGCAGGCATACGGAGTGCCGCGTACTCCGATCACCGAGATGAGGTGCACGTCGTGGGCGCGATGGCCTGACCCGGCGCTCCGTTTGGGCATGCCACAAGCTTCGCGGCCACACCTGCTGCGCGCATCACCGCCAGCAGCCGTCGCGGTCTGGTGCTGGCCGGGGTGGACCACCCCTGCTGGCAGGGAGCCACGCCGGCACGTCGCCAGCGGCTTTCCCCGGCCGAGGCTTCCGCCACGATGAGCGGATGGTGAACGAGGGGCCGAGGACGACCGGGGATGTGCCGGTCGGAAGCCCGGGCACGTGCCTGGTGATCCTGCGTGGCAACTCCGGGTCCGGGAAGTCCACCATCGCCCGCGCCGTCCGCGACCGCTACGGCCGCGGCTGCGCGCTGGTCGAGCAGGACTACCTGCGCCGGACGGTGCTGCGCGAACGCGACGTGCCGGGCGGCAACGCCGCCGCGCTCATCGAACACGTCGTCCGTTTCGCCCTCGACGTCGGCTACCACGTCATCTGTGAAGGCATCCTGCACGGAAGCCGCTACGGCCCGATGCTCACCCGTCTCGCGCACGCGCACCGGGGTGCGACGACGGTCTTCTACCTCGACGTGCCCTTCGACGAGACCCTGCGTCGCCACACCGGCCGTCCGCAGGCACGCGAGTTCACCCCTGACGACATGCGCGGTTGGTACGTCCCGCACGACCTGCTCGGCATTCCCGGCGAGCAGGTGATCGACGGCAGCAAGTCCCTCGACGACGCCGTCGGGCTCGTCGCCGCGCACCTCCCGCCGATCGCCACACCGTTGCCCGTCGCGAACGGCAGGGAGGAGTGGCGACCGCGCACATGACGGGGCTCCCGTGCACGCGAACCGGGTGCACGGGAGCCGCCTGGTGGACTTGTCGGTCGGCTACCGCCGTTGGGCGTGGTCCTCCTTCAGGGAAACCGCAGCGATCACGATCACGATCCCGATCACGATCACCGGCAGGACCGCGGCGTACGGGTGCGCGTGCTTGAGCAACCAGGTGCCCACGAACGCGCCCAGGATCAAGGCCACGACGACCCCGGTCAGGCGACGTGCCGCGGGCGCCTTGTGCGACCAGGTTGCGGCACCGGTTGCCAAGGTGATGAAGGTGGCGGTCGCGGCCGTGGTGGAGATGCCCGGCACGTGGAGCGCCCGGATGGCGTTCATCTGCATGCCCAAGGCGAATGCACTCAGGGCGACCAGGATGTTCTCGACATCGCTGGACAGCGGGAAGGCGACCCACAGGGCGAGAAAGGCGACCTGTGCGACAAGCGCGACCCCGAGTGCGGCCGACACGCGGCGCGGCCAGACCTGGAAGACTTCGTCGTCCTCCAGTTCCTCGTCGCCGTCGAACGCCTTCAGGATCCGCACCGCCACCATCGCGCCTATCGCGAACGCGGCGAGGGATATGAGGACGCGTACCTGGTCCGGACCATCGGGCGGCCGGACGCCGGCGATACCGAGACCGAGAAACACGATGTTTCCGGTCTGGAACGCCGTGAAGACTTTACCGAAGGAAATGAAACAGACCGCCTCGTAGATACCTGACGCGAACGCCAAGCACACGAGCAGCCGATCCCGGACCGCCAAAAGGCCTGGTGACGCGGTTGCGGCGGCCAGGTCCACACTACGGTCGTCCGGTCGGTCGTCAGGTCTGGTACTTCTGGACGTGGTCAACCGATTTCACCCCCATCGCGGAATTCGCGCGGCGTCACGCTGACGCACACGCCGGCGCTCTGACGTCTCCGCAAGGGTCGGTCGATCCCGCTGATGCTCGACGTCGTCGTCTTGTACACGCCGACTACGTTCAACCGCCGTTTCGCTGATGTCAAGCTCGGATTCGAGTCGGTACTTCCGCTGTAACAACCTTCCCGCACTCCCGGTGCGGTTTCGCCGGATTCGGATGCCGGCGCAATCGGTCGGTTGTTGTCAATCGCCCCGGATGGGCCGTTCCGGTTCAATCGGACGAACAAGGATCCGGCACGACCGGCGCGGCATCAGACGGGGTGAGGAGCGAGAGAAGACTGCCGACGCTCCGGTGCTCGGCTATCCGTCCGGAACCACGCCCATGGCGTCGACGACTCGAACCGACCCTCGCGGCAGGCCCGGGGCAGCGGTCAGGACCCCGCGACGGGAGCGCGGTCGGATGCCCAGGCGATGTCCATCTCCTTGACCAACGGATCCTCGTTGGTGCCGAGAATGCGCCACTCCTCGCCCGGCTCCAGGATCTTCTCCGCCGAACGGACCTCGCGGTAGTCGTGGTCGGCGGAGGTGGCAGGCGCCGCGCCGCCGTCCCGGACGTGCTTGGCTGCGGCGATCAGCAGCCGGCGCATCCGGATGATCGCCTTGTCGGAGGTGCCCAGCCGCTCCTGGGTGCGGTCATAGATCGGACCCATCGACTCGGTCACCATGAGGTCCTGGCTGGCGAACTCGGCGACGCCCGAATAGGTCGTCGACCGCTGCTCGTCACGGTCGATGCCGTAGTCGTTCTCGGCCGTGTACTCACGGGGGACGATCCCGTTGCCGTTCACCTCGGCCCGGGCGAGCCGGAACGGCGCCACCGCGAACAGGTTCGCCCCGCCCACGCCGCGGGAGTTGTCGATCACGCGGGTGGTGAAGCTGTACCGCCAGCAGTTCTCGTCGTCGATCGGCACGAACATGCTCTGCCGGACCCCGAACGGAATGGTCGCGACAGCCGTGTTGTACGGGTAGCAGAACGCGGTCATCCGGACGTGGGTGAACCCGTTGGGAGTGGTGCGGATGCCGGCGTACTTGAAGCCGTACCAGGTGTCCTCGATCTCCAGTCGCGGCGCGCGGTCGTGGCGCCAGAACTTCCACGACATCGCATTCGACGGGTAACCGGGCTTGTCGCTGCCGTCGTCGGGGATGTCGTCGACGCCGTCCCACTGGTGCAGCCACGAGACGTGGGAGGTGTCGAGGTTGCCCTCCATCGCCTGCACCCAATTGCACGTGGTGTGCATCTTCGTGGCGGCGACGTGCTCGGGCGCGAGGGACTCGGTGCCGAAGTCCCGGAACGGGGTCATCTCCTCCGGCGGGCCCATGTAGGTCCACACGATGCCCCCCGACTCGTGGGTCGGGTAGGCCGTGAGCTTCACCTTGTCCTTGAAAACGCTGTTCGGCGGCTCGCTGGGCATGTCGACGCACGCGCCGTCGGCGTCGAACTTCCAGCCGTGGTACGGGCAGCGCAGCCCGCACCCCTCGTTGCGTCCGAAGTAGAGCGACGCGCCGCGGTGCGGGCAGTTCTCCTGGATCAGCCCGACCCGCCCGTTTGTGTCGCGGAACGCGACGAGGTCCTCGCCCAGCAGCCGGACCCGCACGGGATCGCCGTCGGGGGTGGGCGCCTCGCTGACCAGGAGCGCCGGGGTCCAGTAACGGCGCAGCAGCGCGCCCATCGGCGTGCCGGGCCCCACGCGGGTCAACAGCTCGTTGTCCTCGGCTGACAGCATTCGTCCTCCTCGCCGCGACACCGTCCGGGCGCCCACCATGGCGTCCGGATGTGCATTGCTAACCATAACGGCCGCCACCGGCAGTGGCAACGAGATTGTTAACAATCTGGCCCAGCCGGATGCGCTCAAGCGGCTTGATCGTCGTCCACGGACGCTGAACGCTCGAACCCCGACAGCTCCCCCACGGAAGGAACCCCATGCGGATCACCGGCGCGGACGTCATCGTCACCAGCCCGGGACGCAACTTCGTCACGCTCGCGATCACCACCGACGACGGCCTGACCGGCTACGGCGACGCGACGCTCAACGGCCGCGAGCTCGCGGTGGCCAGCTACCTCGCCGACCACGTCGCTCCCCTGCTGATCGGCCGCGACGCGCACCGGATCGAGGACACCTGGCAGTACCTCTACCGCGGTGCGTACTGGCGGCGCGGCCCGGTGACCATGGCCGCGATCGCCGCGGTGGACGTGGCACTGTGGGACCTGAAGGCGCAGGTGGCGGGGCTGCCGCTGTACCAGCTGCTGGGCGGAGCGAGCCGTAGCGGGATCCGCGCCTACGGGCACGCGAGCGGGCGCGACCTGCCGGAGCTGCTCGACTCGATCCGGGCCCGCCGGGAGCAGGGCTTCCGATCCATCCGGGTGCAGTCCGGCGTGCCGGGGCTGGAGACGATCTACGGCATCTCCGACGCCGCCGACCGCAGGTCCGGGGACGGCCGCCACCCGCAGCCGCCGGAGGAGATCTGGGACACCCAGGCCTACCTGCGCCACCTGCCGACGGTGTTCGAGGCGGTGCGCAACGAGTTCGGCCCCGAACTGCCGCTGCTGCACGACGTGCACCACCGGCTCACGCCGATCCAGGCGGCGAAGCTGGGGAAGGCGCTCGAGCCCTACGACCTGTTCTGGCTGGAGGACTGCACACCGGCGGAGAACCAGGACGGCCTGCGGCTGGTCCGCCGGCACACCACCACCCCGCTGGCGATCGGCGAGGTCTTCAACTCGGTGGTCGACTACCAGACGCTGATCCGCGAGCAGCTGATCGACTACGTCCGCTCGGCGGTCACGCACGCCGGCGGCGTCACGGCCATGCGCAAGCTGTTCGACCTCGCCGCGCAGTACCAGATCAAGTCCGGCATCCACGGCCCCACCGACATCTCGCCCGTCGGAATGGCCGCCGGGCTGCACCTCGACCTGGCGATCCACAACTTCGGCATCCAGGAGTTCATGCCGCACAGCGCGCAGACCTACGAGGTGTTCCCGCACTCCTACACGTTCCGGGACGGCTACCTGCACCCCGGCGAGACGCCCGGCCTCGGCGTCACCGTGGACCGCGCGGCCGCGGCGCGCTTCGAGTACCGGCCCGCCTACCTCCCGGTGAACCGGCTGCGGGACGGGACCGTCCACGACTGGTGACAATCGGTCCATTTCGGACACTTCGAGGCGGGCGGCGAGTTCACACCGGCGCAACCTCCGGGTCGCACCCGCCATCCATACTCTGGCCATCCTTCACGACGTCGACCCCTTCATCGGGACCGCCGCGACGAGCCTGCCTCCCGCGAGCGGTCTCGCAGCGACCTGGTGGTCCCCCAAGCCGCAGGTCGGCAACACCCACCCCGGGGCCACGTCGCCGCTGGGCATGGTGTCGGCGTGCGCCTACTCGGGGGCGTACCCCACCGGTTACGGGCGCTACGCGAAGAGCACCGAGGGCGTGCCCGAGGAGATGCTCGAGTCCCTCCAGGCGTCGGGCTTCACGCACTTCCAGCAGTCCGGCACCGGCGCGATCCGCAAGTACTACAACTACGTGCGGGTCACGCCGATGGTGCAGCCACTGGACGACCTCGGGGAGGCGTGGCCGCTGCAGGACGAGACGGCCGCGGCCGGGTACTACGCCGCCACCCTGGACACCGGCATCCGGTGCGAGCTCACGGTGGGCGAGAAGGCCGCCGTTCATCGCTACACGTTCCCCGCGAGCAGCAGCGCCCGCCTGGTGCTCGACCTGTCGTGCGGCGGGCTCGCCATCGAGCACGGCCGGACGGTCCCCCTGCGCGCCCACGTGGAGAGCCTCGGGCACGGCCGGGCGCAGGGCACGGTCGTGATGGAGGGCGTGCCCCTGTCGGTGTACGTCGAGGTCCACAGCCCGAACTGGCGGCAGATGCTCTGGTACGACCGCCGGCTCGTCGAGGGCGGCACCCGGCTCGACTTCGACAGCATCCGGCAGACCACGCTGCGCCCGTTCGGGCTGCTGTTCATGGGCCGCGCGCTCGCGGGCCAGGCGGTCGAGGTGCGGCTCGGTTTCTCCCTGCGCGGCTGCGACCAGGCCCGGGAGAACCTGCGGCGCGAGTGCGGCGAGGGGGAACAGTCCTTCGACGACGTGAGGACCCGGACCAGCGCACGGTGGGCCGACCACCTCGACCGCGTCCGGGTGGACGGCGGCACGCCCGCGCGGCGGACGGTGCTGACCACGGCGCTCTACCACTCGCTGATCAAGCCGTGCTTCGGCGACGACGAGAGCCCGTTCTGGCCGGCGTCGGGCCCGTTCGCGTTCGACGTCTGCACGATGTGGGACATCTACAAGACCCAGATCCCGCTGATGATGGCGATCACGCCCGACCGGGCCGCCGACCTGCTGGAGTCGTTGATCCGGGTCTGCGAGGAGGAGGGCAACTTCCCCATCGGGTACCGGATGGCCCGCGGCGCGGACCGGTTCTTCCGGCAGGCCAGCGCGCTCGCCCACACCGCGCTGGCCGACGGCCACGCCGCCGGGATCGGCGACCTGGACTGGAGCTGGGCGCTCGTGCACATGGAGGCCGACCTGCGACGCCTCTACGGCGAGGACTTCTTCGAGCACGGCGTGGCCTACCCCATCTCGCACACGCTCGACCTCGCCTACGCACACCAGTGCACGGCCCGGATCGCCCGGGCACTGGGCGACAAGAGGCTGGCCGACGAACTGGAGGCGCGGAGCCGGCTCTGGGTGAACGCGTTCGACTCCTCCACCGGCCTGCTGCGCGACTCGGAGTTCTACGAGGGCGGCAAGTGGAACTACTCGTTCCGGCTGCTGCACGACATGCGGGCGCGGATCACCATGGCGGGCGGCGACGACGCGTTCGTCGCCATGCTCGACGCGTTCTTCGGCTTCGGCGCAGGCCCCGTCACCCAGCCCGGCCGGCGTCCCTCGCCCACCACTATGGCCGCGGGCTACGCCCTCAACCGGTTCGAGGGGCTGAACAACGAACCGGACATGGAGGCGCCGTGGGCCTACCACTACGCGGGCCGCCCCGACCGGACCGCCGAGCTCGTGAACGCCGCCCTGACCTGGCAGTTCGGCACCGGCGCCGGTGGGCTGCCGGGCAACGACGACTCCGGTGGGCTCAGCTCGTGGTACGTCTGGGCGTCGCTGGGGCTGTTCCCGGTGGCGGGCCAGAGCCTGTTCCTCGTCAACACGCCGGCCTTCTCCCGGGCCGCGCTCAGGGTTGCCGGCGGCGAGTTCGTCATCGAGACCACCGGGCACCGAGATACGCCGATCGGCGCCGACGGCGCCGAGACGACACCCCCCACCCAGTACGTGCAGTCGGCGACGCTGAACGGACGGCCATGCGAGACAACCCACATCAGCGCGGCGGACGTGTACCGCGGCGGCGTCCTGCACGTGGAGCTCGGCCCGGAGCCGTCCCCATGGGGACGCTCGGCCCGCCCTCCCTCGCTGTCCGACTGCCGACCGGAGGCAACGAGGGCGTAGAGCGTCCCGAGCGGCGGCTCGTCATCGTCGTGCGCGCGGACCCGGTGATCTGCGGCCACTCCGGCGAGGCCCGCAACCTCGCCGAGGTGGCACTGACCCGGGGGTTCGACGACGTGCGCCTGTTGACGTGGCCGATCGCGACGCTGCAGGCCGCCGGGCTGCCGCTCAAGCCACTGGACCGGCTGCAGCCCTACAGCGCCGGGATCACCGTGGAGCGCCCGGAACCCGTCGGCGACTACCGGGTGCCGGACGGCCGGCACCTGGCCGGTCTCACCGGGCGGCTCGTCGAGCTGCTCGCCGAACCGGTACCGACCACGTGCCTGTCGATGTACCTGGCGCCGCACGCGAACGTCGTCATGGACGCCGTGACGGCGGCGGACGCGGCCGGCGTCCTCACCGACGTCCACACGATCGCCAAGGCGGTGGGATCGGACATCACCAACGTCATCCGCTCCAGCCTGCGCGAGCAGCGGTTCGGCGCCGCCATCACGACGCTGACCACCTACCTGGCCCACGACGAGGTCGTGGCGGTCTCCGAGTACACCCGCGAGCAGATCGTCGCCTCCGCCGAGGACGTCGACCGGCACTGCGGCACCCTGTTCGCCCAGCAGTGCCGCGCCAGGGTGACCGTCAGCTACCCGCCGATCGACACCTCGGCCTACCTCGACCTCGATCCGCAGGCGGTGGACGCCGCGCTCGCCCGCCGCGGCCTGCACCGCGACGGCTACGTGCTGTTCCTGTCCCGGGTGACCAGGGCGAAGGGCATCCACGACCTGGTGGCGGCCTACGCAGCGTCGCGGGCCCGGGAGCAGGTCAAGCTCGTCGTCGCGGGCACCGGCCCGGGACTGGCCGAGGTCCGGGAGCTGGCGGGCGGCGACGACCGCATCGTCTTCCTCACCGACGTCGACGACGACGAGAAGCCATTGCTGATGCAGGGCTGCGCCACCTACGCCCTGCCCACCAAGGAGGAGCCGGACTTCGTCGAGACGTTCGGCATCGCGCTGGCGGAGAAGCTGCTGGCCGGCGGAGGGCCCGTGATCACCGCGCTGACCGGCGGCTCCGGAGAGGCCGTCGGCGACGCCGCCGTCATCGTGGAAGCCGGCAACGTCCCGGCCCTGACGGCGGCGCTGGACCGCGTGGTGCTGGAGATGTCGGAGCACGAGCGCCGCTCCCTGGAGCGGCGCGGCCGCGAGCACGCCATGGCCTTCGACCGCGCCCGGGTCTTCGACGACCTCTTCCGCACCGAGATGCCCCCACGCCGGACGATCACGTCGCTCGGGCCCCACGACGACTAGCGCTCGCCCAGCACGGCTGCCGGGACGGCCACCGCGAACTCCAGCTCGGGGCTGTAGCGCGGCGCGCCGTCCGCCGCGCCGCCCAGGTAGAACCGCGTCGCCATCGTGCCCAGCTCCAGGTCGAACACGGTGCGCCAGACCGTCCGGACGGGATATCCCATGTCGGTGGCGGCGTCGACGCGCACCGCGTCGAGCGCCTCGCGCATCCGCTCCCCGGACAGGCCATCGCCCGCCGAGCGCTCGGAGATCGTCCGGTAGCGCTGGTAGGTCAGCATCGTCTCGGCGTTGTCCGCCGGCAGGTCAGCCGGGTCGCGGTGGCGGTGCACCAGATGGTTGGTCACGCAGAGCGCGCCGCTGTCGGCCCGGACGACGTGCTCGTCACCGCCCGGACCACGCTCCCAGACGAAGGCGTCCCCGGAGCGGTCGGCCACGAGGTAGTGCAGCGGGGTGCCCAGGTCGTACTGCTTGGCGCCGAGCAGCGCGTCCACCGCCTCCGCGGCCGTCGCGCAGGTGTCGAGCAGGAAGCGCGGCAGCTGGACGCTGGACACCCCGACCTGCGGGCCGGCGTCCACCGGACCGGACGCGGACTCGGCGTCGGCGATCAGCAGGGCCACCGCGAGCCCGTGCTCGTTGATGCCCTCCATGCAGCCGTCCAGCTCGTTCATGCTGAGCACGGTGGTGGCCGGTCCGCCGTCCGGCACGCTCGTGAGCACGTGCGGCCGGGAGGACATCGGTGGCTCGTTCCCGTCCGGGGCCGGGGCGCCGGCGAGCAGCGCGAACAGCGCCGTCGCGCTCGTGGTGAAGAAGTCGTAGTTCCGGCCGAGCACCGCGCGCCCGTCGACCGTGCTCGCCGGCGGGTAGTAGCTCGCCGAGCAGGCCGATCCGGTCGGGATGCCGGTGAGGCCGTCCAGGTACACCTCGTCGGCCTCGAGGTCGAGACCGAGAGCCTCCGCCGCGCCCTGCATCCGCTCCAGGTGCTGGGGCCAGTGCCGGGCGAACCAGGCACGGCGGGCGCGGGCCTTGACCCGGTTGGCGGGGACCGGCGCCCAGTCGTAGGCCAGCCGGGCCTGAGCTGCGAGCGCCCGACCGATCTCGACCTGGCTGCCGGACGCGGTGACGTGCCGCACGGCCATGAAGTCGGTGCTGCTGCCGGCGACGATCTCGGTGGTGACGGGCATGGTTCCTCCGGTTCGGGTGGGGTTCAGGGACGGGGGTCGCGCCACATGGGCCACAGCGGCGGACCGTCGGGCAGGGTGATCGGATCGCCGGTGACGCGGAACCCGTGGCGCTCGTAGAGCGGCAGGTTGCGGGGCGAGCTCGCCTCGAGGTACGCGGGCATACGGGCGTCGTCGGCCCGGGAGAGGCGGTCACGCAGCAGCGCCCCGCCGAGCCCGCGGCCCTGCGCGTCGGGCCGGACGCCGAGGAACACGAGGTAGAGGTGCGCGCGGCCGCTCGGGTGCCGCCGCTCGGTCAGAGTCATGAAGGTGCGCAGCCGCACGAGGTGGTCCGGGAGCGACTCCACGTCGGGTGCGGGCGGCTCCGCTCCCCGCGGCAGCCAGACGGCGACGGCCGCTCCGTCGGCGGAGACGGCGAGCTCGCCGAGCGCCGCCGACTGCTGCACGACCGGACGGAACACCCGCTCGGCCGCGCCACCGGGAAGGAGCCACCGCGCCACGGGATCGTCGGCGAACGCCGTCACCAGCACGCGGACCGCGAGCTCGCAGTCGGCTGTTGTCGTAGGCATGCGTACACCGTATGAGCAGCGTCCATGACGACGCGAGCACGAGCAGTGCACTTCTCTAAGTGCACCATTAAGACCGATCGATCCGAGAGGAAAACTCGAACTCGCCGCTGTTCCAACACCAATACGTACTAGTGCAGTTGAGTCGTCGCGTGACCTGGACGGCCCGGCAGCAGGGCCGGCTCCGCCCTCCGCCCGGATGTGCGACGGCAGCGCGCCTCAGGAGAACCCGAACGCGACGGGCAGCCCGGCACGGGGTCCCCGACTGGGACGCCCCGCGCGAGCCGGTCCGGTCCTGCCCCACCTCGGATACCTGCCAGCACCACCTCGAGGACGCCCGTCAGCACCTGACGATGACGACCGCTGGCGGTGATGCGCAGGAGTGGGTGTGACCGCGATGCTCCTCGTATGAAGCGGAAACCGGTCACGCTCCTCGTCGGTGGCGGAATCGGTGGTGATGGTGGGGAGGTCGGCGGCATGAACCAGCGGGAGCCCCGTGGTCAGGTGCGCAGCTCGACCGATCATGACTTGGCACACTGGCTGTCCGCGGAGGACCAGGCGGAGGACGCCGGCCGGGTCGACCCCGACGATCGGCTCACATGCCACGTGCACGGCCGGTGGATCCACCAGTGCGTCTCTTCACCGGTTCACGTCAACCCGGTCACGCGACACCGCTGGTGTCGTGACTGCGCAGCGGAGCTGACCGTTGCGGTGGACGAACTCGCACGAACGGTGACCATGCGATGCCCACAGTGCAACCTGGGCAGCAGCGTCGCCACCGCCCGGCTGTTGGCGGCCTGCCGTGCCAGCCTCAGCCAGGCCGGCCGCAAGATCCAGCCCCGCCTCGTGGCTTGACGCAGTGACGTTCGGGTTTGACCGCCGGTAGCGCGCCCACGTGACCGGCACCCCTGCTCACCGGTCCAGCCACGTCGTGGCGAAGAAGATGTCACGGCCGATAGTCCGGTCGATCCCCTTCACCTCCGGTTTCGTGATCGTCGACGCGTAGCTGCGGCTGAGGAACAGCAGCGCGATGTCCTCGTTGACCAGCCGCTCGACCTCCTGGTACGCCCTCGTCCGTACGCCGGAATCGAGAGTGGCCGCAGCCTCGTCGAGCAGCCGGTCGACGTCCGGGTTCGAGTACTTCCCGAAGTTGATCGCGCCGCTCGTTCCCAGCAGGCGCGCGATGGCCGGGAACGGGTAGTCCACCGGGGCGAGGTTGCTGATCAGCTGGAAGTCACCGCCCTGTAGCACCCGGGACGTGAACTCGGCCAGGTCGAAGAACTCCACGTCGACCTGCATTCCGACGGCAGTCAGCTGCGCCTGCACGAACTCGCCGAGCGAGACCTCACTGCGGCTGGTCGTGAACGTGATATGCGGACTGCCGCCGTCCGCCACGTACTCCTGCACGAGCCGGCGAGACTGCTCCGGGTCGTACTCCGGCCAGAGGTCCGACGCGGCCTCGGTGTGGTACGGGCTGCGGGCCTCGAACAGGCTGTCCGAGCCGACCAGCTGGTTGCCGTACTGGCTCGCGGCCAGGGCACGCAAGTCGATCGCGCGCACGGCCGCCTCCCGCATGCGGCGGTCGTCGAACGGCGTGCGGGCGAAGTTGAAGGTGAAGAAGAACCCTGCGCTGCCCGGCCCGTAGTAGACGGTGAACTTCGGGTCGACGTAGGCCCGGACCAGCTCGGTGTTGTAGCCGCCGTAGATCAGGTCCACGTCTCCGTTGACCATCGAGGCGTACCGGGTCTCGGTGTCCGACAGCGGCCGGAACTCCAGCCCGTCCAGGCGCGGCAAGCCCGGCTGCCAGTAGTGCTCGTTTCGGGTGAGCTCCATCCGGTTGTCCCGCTGCCAGCTCGTGACCTTGAACGGGCCCGCCCCGACCGGGTTGTTGCCGATGTCGTCGCCGTACTGCGCGAGTGCGGCAGGCGAGATGATCATGCCCAGGGTCCCCGCGAAGATCGACCCGGTGAACACCACCGGGAAGTCGCCGAGCGGCGCCGCCAGCGTGAACTCGACGGTGAGCGGATCGAGAGCCCTCATCGCGGTGATCTGCTTCGCGTACACGGCCGCGGGCGAGGCGGGCGCATCAATGTGCCGCTGGGTGTTGACGATCACCGCGCGGGCGTCCAGCGGCGTCCCATCAGAGAACAGCACCCCCTCACGCAGGCCCATCACCCAGGTGCGCCCGTCGTCGGTGGTCTCCATCGACCGGGCGAGGTACGGCTCGACCTCGCCCTCGGGCGTCAGCCGCAGCAGCAGGTCGTACACCGCCATCGCCACCGCGTTGCCGTTCTGCACGGTCGGGTCGAAGCTCACGACCTCGCGGTCGTTGCCGATGACCAGGGTGCCGCCGCGGCGGGGCTCCCCCTCGGTGGCCGGGTCACCGCCGTAGGGGCGCATGGCCTGCAGCGGAGGCCGACCGTCCTCACCGCCCTGGTTGGCGCCGACCGCCCCACAAGCGGCCAGGACGACCGCGGCCGCCAGCGCGGCGCACATCCTCGACGCACGAGATCTCCAGAGCACCGGGTCCTCCTCGTCGAGTCCACCGCGGATCCGCTCCGAGCGTCCGCCATCACCGACCGCCGGCCCAAACGGCTGCGCGCACACTTTCCTGGCGATACGTGCGCAGGGACAGATCAACACCCGCTGGTCGGTGAGCGCACGTGCGCAGTAATGGACGACGTGTCCGCCAACTGGCTCATGCGACCTCTGCTCCTGCGCATCGAAAGCTGCCGGGAAGGAGCCGGCGCACCACGGGATCGTCGGCGAACGCCGCGACCAGAACGCCGACCGCGGTATCGCGGCCGACGGTTGTCGTTGTCATGCGTACACCGTATGAGTGCTGTCGGCGACGACGTGATCTTGACAGTGCACTTTTGAAGTGCCCTAGTTGGCCCGATCCATCTGAAGCGGGGAATCCACACTTGCCGTCGTTCCAGGCCCGTTCGTACTAGTACAGTTGGACGGTGTCGCCAGTCGAGGAGAGCGAGCGGCCCTACCTTCGGGTCGCCGCGGCCATCCGTCACCGGATCACGTCGGGCGCGCTCCGGCCTGGTGATCGCGTGCCGTCCACCCGTCAGGTGGTTCGCGACTTCGGCGTCGCCATGGCCACGGCCACGAGGGCTCTCGCGGTCCTGCGGGACGAGGGACTGGTGGTCACCCGGCCGGGATCGGGCACGGTCGTGCGCGCCCCGGAACCGCCGGCGCGGCGCGCCGGACGCCCACCGGACCGGGCACTCACGACGGAGCGGATCGTGGCCACCGGCATCGCGGTGGCCGACGCGGAGGGCCTGGACGCCGTGTCGATGCGCCGGCTCGCCGCCGAGCTCGGCGTGGGCCCGATGTCGTTGTACCGGCACCTGTCCGGGCGCGAGGAGCTGGAGCACCTGCTCGTCCGGGCCGTGTTCCGTGCGCATCGGCTGCCCGACCCGGGGCCGCCCGGGTGGCGCGCGAAGCTGGAGCTGGTGAGCCGCGTGGAATGGGCGGCGTACCGCAGGCACCCGTGGCTGCCCGAGCTGATCTCCCTGACCAGGCCACTGCTCGCGCCGGAGGCGATGGCCCACACCGAGTGGACGTTGCGGGCGCTCGACGGGCTGCCCCTGACCTCCATCGAGAAGACGCGGGAGGCGCTCACCCTGCCCGCCATCGTCCGCGGCCTCGCCGCCACCGCGGCAGCGGAGATGCGGGCCGAGCGGGAGACCGGGATGGCCAACGACCAGTGGTGGGTCACGCTCGACGACGAGGTGCGCGCCCTCATGGCCTCCGGCCGCTACCCTCGGCTGGCCGCCGTCGCGCCTGAAGGGGTGCAGGACCTGGACGCCCTGCTGGATCACGCCGTGACCCGCCACCTGGACGGCCTCGCGGCCCGGCTGGCCCGGAGCACTCCGGAGCCATAGCGCTGTTCTCCGAGCCGCCAGACAGCACTATGGCTCCGAACTGCGCTCTCCTAGTAGGCCCGCCCGATCAGGACCGTGTACTTCGCGGGTTCGCCCGTCATCAGACACGTGGGTGCGGGAGGGTCGGCGTCGACGATGCATCGGATCGTGGCACCGGTGCCCTCGCTGAGCGCGCGCTCCGACCCCTCCGCGCCGGACCAGGCGGCGAGGTACAGCCCTCCGTCGCCGACGCGCTGCGTGAGCTCGTCGAGGTCGGTGACGGGATGGGTGTGCTGTTCGCGGAAGGTGCGGGAGTCCTCGAACAGCGTCCGCTGAATCTCCTCGAGCAGGCCTTCGGCGGCCCGTGCGGCCCCGTCCAGCGGCACCGGACGCTTGGTACGGGTGTCGCGCCGGACCACGGTGGCCTGCCCGGCGGCCAGCTCCCGCGCACCCACCTCGATCCGGACGGGGACGCCCTTCAGCTCCCAGTCGACAGTGCGCCGGCCGAACGAGGTGTGGGCACGCGTGTCGGCGTGCGCGCGGACGCCGGCGGCGCGCAGCTCCGCGACGATGCGCTCGGTCGCCTCTGCGACCTCGTTCTCCTCTCCCAGCTGCATGACCACCACCTGGTGCGGCGCGATCGACGGGGGCAGGCGCAGCCCGTGGTCGTCGCCGTGGACCATGATCACCCCGCCGATCATCCGGGTGGACGTGCCCCAGGAGGTGGTGGCGGCGTAGCGGCGGTGGCCGCGCGCGTCCAGGTAACGGATGTCGAAGGCACGCGCGAAGCTGTGGCCGAGGTTGTGGCTGGTGCCCATCTGGAGCGCCTTGCCGTCGCGCATCAGCGCCTCGCACGTGAAGGTGTGGTCGGCACCGGCGAAGCGCTCATCAGGCGACTTCTCTCCCACCGCGACCGAGATCGCCAGCGTCTCCTCCATGAACCGCTGGTAGACCTCCAGCATGCGCCGGGTCTCCGCAACCGCGTCGTCATAGGTGGCGTGGACGGTGTGGCCCTCCTGCCAGAGGAACTCGGTGGTACGCAGGAACAGCCGCGGCCGCAGCTCCCAGCGGACCACGTTGTTCCAGAGGTTGATCATCAGCGGCAGGTCACGATGGGACTGAACCCATTTGGCGAAGTAATGGTTGATGACCGTCTCGGAGGTGGGGCGCACCACCAGCGGCTCGGCGAGCTGCTCCCCCCCGCCGTGGGTGACCACGGCCAGTTCGGGGGAGAAACCCTCGACGTGCTGCTTCTCCTTCTCCAGGAAGCTCATGGGGATGAACAGCGGGAACGCGGCGTTCTGGGCGCCGGTCGCCTTGATCCGACGATCCATGTCGGCCTGCATGAGTTCCCAGATCGCGTAGCCCCACGGTCGGATGACCATGGTCCCTCGAACCGGACCGTTGTCGGCCAACTCGGCGCGAGCAACGACATCCTGGTACCAGGCGGGGAAGTTCTCCGCCTGCGAGGTGAGTACGGCTGTGGCCACGATCCTGCCTCTTCTTGTGTGCCGGCGGCACATCGGAACGGACAGTCATGACGGTAGCCGGAGCGAGCAAGCAGTTTTCGGGGTCGCCGGATCGACAGGCGCTTGTCGTACTACTCTTCGAAGGTGACCTTTACTTCAGGCACGTTCATTTTCCCGGCCAGCCTTCTCTTGTTGGGGGCCACCATCCCGTTCCAGGTGATGTAGGCACCATCGGCTTCCCCGCCCTCGACGAAATGGGCGTCGGGCAGGTGCCCCTCCCTCTTGAGGTACTGCATCGTGCCCTGCACGGAGCCCCCGATCAGGGTGAGCGTGAAGCCGGCCCCCTGGCCGATGCCGCCGACCAACGCCCGCAAGCCGGTGATCAGGTCGATGCGGCCCTTTCCGCCGGTCCCCGTGGAGTCGCTGTGGATCATGAAAGCGATCTGGCCGTTGTACCCGCAGACAGCGACACACGGCCCCATGTCCGTGGTGGACAGCGTCTTCGAGGTATCGGTGGCGCTGATGACCTTGCCCTTGCCGTTGCCCTGGGTGACCTCGACACCCGTGAGAACGGTGGGGGCGCTTTCAGCTCCGTCCTCGTCCATTCTTTGAGCGATCAGCTGGTTGACCGCCTGATTGCCGCTGGAACGCTGGAGTTGCACGATGTTGTGCGGAGAGAGCAACGGAGACGTGGCGCCGGCGTGATCGACATCGGCTCGCTGCGGCGCCTGCCGCTTGGGTGCGACCTTTTCTTTGCCCGGATGTTGCTCTTTCGCCCTCACGCTGTGACTCCTCCCGACCTACGTGAAACATGCCTGATCACACGGGTATTCGGAATTGCGGATCCCACGCTGCGCATCACGAAAGCAGCTTGACCGGTACCTCCACAACCCTGCTGCGCAGGTACTCCCCCAGCCCTTTCGCCTGCGGGTCCGGGCGGGTGGAGGAGGCGACACCCGCGCCGAGGATCCCGTGCACGACGACGTTGAGCGCCAGCAGGTTGGGGAGCGCCCACACGTCGATCGTGAGGTCCGCCGCCTCGGGTCCGAGCAGTTCGCGGGCCTTGTCGGCGGTCAGGAAGCGCCGCAGCCACGCGTACTCGGCCTCGGTGCGGGTCCACAGCCCGATGTTGGCGTTGCCGCCCTTGTCCCCGGACCGCGCGCCGCACACGACACCGAGCGGGACCGCCGTGTGCGGCCCGTCCTCGACCGGCGCGGGGGCGGGAGCCTGCGGCGGCGCAGGCGCCTCACCGACCTCCGGATCGTCGATCACCAGCCGCTCGCCGCCGGGCAGGACCACCGTGTGCCGCACGGCCGAGCGCGGGACGGCGGCGGGCCGGTAGATCCCGAAGGCCGACTCCGGGGTGGGCGGGGACGTGGTGTGGAAGCCCGCGTACCCGCCCAGCGCGAGCTCCATGGCGGCGTTGGAGAACGCGCGGCCGACCGTGCGCGGGTCGAGGTCCTTGACCGTGATCCGCAGGTGCGCGGTGGCGCGCTCGTTCGACGGCGCGTCCGGGGTGTCGAAGCGCAACAGCCGGACATCGACCTCGGCGAACCGGTCCCTGCCCCCGAGCACCTCGAACAGCAGAGCCTCGGCGTGCGCGGCCTTGGCCTCGATGTCCAGCCCGGTGAGCACCAGCGTCACGGTGTTGCGGAAGCCGCCCGCCTCGTTGAGCGCGACCTTGAGCATCGGCGGCGGCGCGCTGCCGCGCACGCCGGAGATCGCCACCCGGTGCTCGCCGTCCTGGGCCAGCCGGATCGTGTCGAAGTGCGCGGTGCAGTCCGGGCCGAGGTAGGCGGGCTCGGCGATCTCGTAGAGCAGCTGGGCGGTGACCGTGCCGACCGAGACCAGGCCGCCCGTCCCGGGGTGCTTGGTGATCACCGACGATCCGTCCGCGGCGACCTCGGCGATCGGGAACCCGGGGTAGCGGCGGTCGGTGAGCTCGTCGAGGAAGGCGTAGTTGCCACCGGTCGCCTGCGGTCCGCACTCGATCACGTGCCCGGCGACCACCGCGCCGGCCAGCGCGTCCCAGTCCCCGCGGCCCCAGCCGTGCCACCACGCCGCGGGCCCGACGACGAGCGAGGCGTCGGTGACCCGCCCGGTCACCACCACGTCGGCCCCGGCCGCGAGGGCCCGCGTGATCCCCCAGCCGCCGAGGTAGGCGTTCGCCGACACCGGCTGGCCCTCGACGGGCGGGACGACCGCCCCCAGCGAGCCGCGCAGGTCGTCGCCCTCCACGTGCGCCACCCGCGCCGTGAGCCCCAGCCCGGCGGCGACCTCACGGACGGCCGCGGCCAGCCCGGCGGGGTTGAGACCGCCGGCGTTGGCGACGATGCGGATGCCCCGCTCCAGGCACGTCCCGAGCACCGCCTCGACCTGGGTCAGAAACGTCCGCGCGTATCCCGCCGAGGGGTCCTTGGCCTGCGCCTTCGCCAGGATCAGCATGGTCAGCTCGGCGAGGTAGTCGCCGCACAGCACGTCGATCGGGCCCCCCTCGACCATCTCGCGGGCGGCCTCGATCCGGTCGCCGTAGAAGCCCGAGCAGTTGCCGATGCGCACGGCGCGCCTGCTCACGCCGGCCCTCCCGCGAACTGCCCGGGCTCGCGGCCGGTGCCCGCCGTCCCGGCGAACGCCTGCCCGATCTCGACCCACTCCCGGGCGGCCGGCCCCGTGACCTCCAGCGCGAGGTCGTCACGGTGGCGCCGCTGGGTGACGAGGAGGGCGAAGTCCAGCGCCGGGCCGGCGATCCGGTTCGCGGCGTCCGCCGGACCCCACGTCCACACCGACCCGTCGGGGGCGTCCAGCTCGACCCGGACCGGGACGTCGGGCAGCGCACGGTCGTGGACCGCGTAGCTGAACGCCCGGGCTCCGACGCCGATGTGGGCGACGTGCCGCAGCCGCGCACTCGGCTCCCGCACGACCCCGAGCGCGTCGGCGACGTCCTGCCCGTGCGCCCAGGTCTCCATGATCCGTGCCGTCAGCGACGACCCCGCGCTCATCTCCGGCCCGAACCACGGCACCCGCAGGCGCGGATCGAGCCCGCGGAACGTCTCGACCAGCCGGTCGCGCGACCGGTCGAACCAGTGCAGCAGCTCGGCACCGGACCGGTCGCGGTACCGGGCGGCGACGGCGTCCGGGTCCACCCCGCCCGCGGCCTCCACCCGCTGCCGCTCGGCGCGGAAGCCGTCGGGATCAACGGCAGACTGCACGGCCAGGTCGTCGAAGAAGGCCAGGTGCGAGACCTGGTCGGCAACCGTCCACCCCACGGCGGGGGTGTCGCGCCGCCACCCGCCCTCCTCCAGGCCGGCGACCATCGCGCGCAGGACGGCGGACTCGGCCGCGAGGTCGTCGGCGAGCGCCGTCATCGATACCGGCATCGGCTGCTGCCTCCCGCGCTGGTCATCGTCGACCGTCCACGCCGGCCTCCTCCACCACGGCCAGCACCTGCCCGGTGTCCACCTGGGCGCCGGGCGCGACCGCCATGTCGGCGACGATCCCGTCGACCGGCGCTGCGACGGTGTGCTCCATCTTCATCGCCTCCAGCACCACGAGCGGCTGCCCCGCGGTGACGGCATCACCGGGCCCGGCGAGCACCCGCACCACGCCGCCGGGCATGGGCGCCAGCAGCGACCCGGGGTGGGCGACGGCGTTCGGATCGGCGAAGCGCGGCACCTCGGCCAGTGCGGCGGACCCGTCCGGTCCGTCCACATAGGACCAGCCGGGCACGCGGTGCACGGCGTAGGTCCGCCGCACGCCCCCCACCTCCAGGTCCACGGCGTCCGGTGCCGCCCCCAGGAGCCGGACGGGCAGCGGCTCGCCGTTCACCGCCAGCTCCAGCCCGGCCCGGCGGAAGGCGTAGGTGACCTCGAACGCCTGCTCGCCCAGGGTGTAGCCGGCGCGCTGCGGCGGCCCGCCGACGTTGCGCCAGCCGGACGGGAAGCCGCCCAGCACCCGTGCCGACGCCCGGTTCGCGGCCTGGGCGGCGAGCGCGGCGGCCGCGGCGTGCACCGGCCCACCGGCGGCCCCCGCACCGAGCGCGCGAGGGTCGTGCCTGGTCAGGTAGCCGGTGTCGGTGCGCCCGGCGAGGAACTCCGGCTCGCGGAGGATCCCGACGAGCAGGTCCCGGTTGGTCGTCACGCCGTGGATCTCGGCCCGCTGCAGCGCCCGGGCCAGCACCCGCACCGCCTCGACGCGGGTGCGGCCGTGGGCGATCACCTTGGCCAGCATCGGGTCGTAGTGGGTGCCGACGACCGAGCCGTCGACCACGCCCGAGTCGACGCGCACTCCGGGCAGCGCCGGGACGCGGAAACGGTGCAGCGTCCCGGTGGCAGGCAGGAAACCCGAGGCGACGTCCTCGGCGTAGAGCCGGACCTCGACCGCGTTCCCGGTGATCGCGGCGCCGGTGACCTCCGGCGGCAGCGGCTCCCCCTCGGCCACCCGCAGCTGCAGCTCCACCAGGTCCAGTCCGGTGACCAGCTCGGTGACCGGGTGCTCCACCTGCAACCGGGTGTTGACCTCGAGGAAGAAGAAGCGCCCCTCCCGGTCCAGCACGAACTCCACGGTCCCGGCGCCGGTGTAGCCGATCGCCTTCCCGGCCGCCACGGCCGCGGCGCCGAGCTCGGCACGCAGCGCGTGGTCGACGACCGGCGACGGGCTCTCCTCGACGATCTTCTGGTAGCGGCGCTGGATGGAGCACTCCCGCTCGAACAGGTGCACGACCTCGCCGTGGGCGTCGCCCAGGATCTGCACCTCGACGTGGCGGGGGTCGACCACGAACCGCTCCAGGAACACCGTCCCGTCGCCGAACGCCGACGCGGCCTCCCGCCGCGCCCCCTCGACGGCCGCCGCCAGCTCAGCGGGCTCCGCGACGGTCCGCATCCCACGTCCGCCACCGCCGAACGCGGCCTTGACCAGCACCGGGAACCCGATGCCCGCGGCGACCGCGGCCAGGTCGGTATCCCCGGTGACGACGGCGCCGGGCAGCACCGGCACCCCGGCCTTCTCCATCAGAGCCTTGGCCTCGAGCTTCGACCCCATCGACGCGATCGCGTCCGGCGAGGGTCCGACGAAGGTCAGCCCCGCCTCCGCACAGGCCCGGGCGAAGCCGGCGTTCTCGGACAGGAAGCCGTACCCGGGGTGCACGGCGTCGGCGCCGGTGGCCCTGGCCGCGGCGACGACGAGGTCGCCGCGCAGGTAGGTCTGCGCCGGGGCGGATCCGGGCAGCCGCACCGCCTCGTCGGCCAGCCGGACGAAGGGGGCGTCGGCGTCCGGGTCGGAGTACACCGCCACGGTGGCGACACCCATGGCGTGGGCGGTGCGCATGATCCGCGCGGCGATCTCCCCACGGTTGGCGACCAGGAGCTTCGAGATCCGGGTGGACGGCATGGGGGCGCTCACATCCGGAAGACGCCGAAGCCGCGGCGGCCGGCGACGGTGGTCGAGTGGACGGCGGACAGCGACATGCCGAGCACGGTCCGGGTGTCGCGGGGGTCGACGATGCCGTCGTCGTAGAGCCGGGCGGTGATGTGGAAGGCGTGCGACTCGGCCTCGATCTGGGCCTCGATCGCGGCGGTCCGCCGCCGGTCGGCCTCCTCATCGAACGGCTTGCCCTGCGACTCCGCCGAGGCGCGTCCGACGATCGACATCACGCCCGCGAGCTGCGCCGCGCCCATCACGGCCAGCTTGGCGCCCGGCCAGGCGAACAGCAGCCGCGGGTCGTACCCGCGGCCGGACATGCCGTAGTTGCCCGCCCCGAACGACGACGCCATGGTGATCGTCAGGTGCGGCACGGTGCTGTTGGTGACCGCATTGATCATCTTCGCGCCGTCCTTGATGATCCCGCCCTGCTCGTACCGGGCCCCGACCATGTATCCGGTGGTGTTCTGCAGGAACACGAGCGGCGTGTCGGTCTGGTTCGCGAGCAGGATGAACTCGCTGGCCTTCTTGGCCTCCTCGCTGAACAGCACGCCGCGGTGGTTGGCGAGCACGCCCACCGGATAGCCGTGGATGCTCGCCCAGCCCGTGACGAGGGAGGTGCCGTAGAGCGGCTTGTACTCGTCGAAGTCCGAGCCGTCGACGGTGCGCGCCAGCACCTCGCGGGGGTCGAACGGCACCTTCGGGTCCGGGGGGATGATCCCGAGGATCTCCTCCGGGTCGTAGCGCGGCGGTTCGGGGGCCGCCGACGGCGGCGGCCCGAGCTTGCGCCAGTTGATCCGGGAGATGATCTGCCGGCCGAGCCGGATGGCGTCGTGCTCGTCGACGGCGAAGTAGTCCGACAGCCCGGAGACGCGGGAGTGCATCTCGGCGCCACCGAGCGACTCGTCGTCGGACTCCTCGCCGGTGGCCATCTTGACCAGCGGCGGGCCGCCGAGGAACACCTTCGCCCGGCGGTCGACCAGCACGGCGTAGTCGCACATGCCGGGCACGTACGCACCTCCCGCGGTCGAGTTCCCGAAGACGATCGCCACGGTCGGGATGCCCAGCGACGACAGCTCGGTGAGCTCGTGGAAGATCCGCCCGGCCGGCACGAACAGATCGGCCTGCGTGGGCAGGTCGGCACCACCGGACTCGACGAGGTTGACCACCGGCAGCCGGTTGACCCGGGCGATCTCCAGCGCGCGCAGCGCCTTGCGCAACGAGTAGGGGTTCATCGCGCCGCCGCGCACGGTGGGGTCGTGGCCGACGACCATGCACTCCACACCGCAGACCACGCCGATCCCGGTGAGGACGGACGCGCCGACGGTGAACCCGGTGCCCCACGCCGCCAGCGCCGAGAGCTCCAGGAACGGGCTGTCCGGGTCGAGCAGCAGCTCCAGGCGCTCACGGACCGGGAGCTTCCCCCGCTCGCGGTGCCGCTGGGTGTAGCGCTCGCCGCCGCCCGCGACCACCAGCTCCAGCTGCTCGTCCAGCTGCGCCAGCACCTCGAGCTGGGCCGTGCGGTGGCTCGCATACGTCTCGGAGGACACGTCGAGCTGCGACCTCAGTACGGTCATCGGGCTCCCTGGTAGTGCCCGGCGTGCAGCTCCCGGACCACGTGCTTCTGGATCTTGCCATTGGACGGGGGCGGCGGGGCGTCGACCGTACCGCGCGGTTCCAGGTGCGGCCGGGCGCCACGGGGTCATGAGCGGCACGGGCGAGTCGAGCAGGCGGACGACCGCTGATCCGCCCCGCACCGCGTGATGCTTCTCCCCCGGGGACTCACATTTTCCGGCGGTAGCCTCGCGAGCGTGGCGCGTCCCTCGACCCGAATGCTCGACACCGTCGGCACCCTCGCCCGGCTGGGCCTGGCTGCCGTGTGGCTCGTGTCGGGCGCGATCAAGCTGGCCGACCCCGGGGGCACCGTGGCGTCGGTGAAGGCCTACGAGCTGATCCCGGACGGCCTAGTGAGCGTGGTGGCAGGGGTGCTGCCGTTCCTGGAGCTGGCACTCGGCCTGCTGCTGGTGCTCGGCGTCGGCGTCCGCCTGGTGGCGGTGCTGTCCGGGATCGTGCTGCTCGTCTACATCGCCGGCATCGCGCAGTCGTGGGCCCGCGGCCTGACCATCGACTGCGGCTGCTTCGGCGGCGGCGGGCAGGTCGCGGCGGGCCAGACGCACTACCCCGAGGAGATCCTGCGCGACACCGGGTTCCTGCTGCTCGCCGTGTGGCTCGTCGTCCGACCGAGGACGTTCGCCTCCGTCGACGGCTGGCTCATCCGCTCGCAACCGGAACCCGTGACACTGGAGAACGCATCGTGAGCAACACCCAGCAGAGCAAGGGCACAAAGCGGAAGTCGGCCTCGTCGGGCCGGGCGGTCGCCGCCGCCCGGGCCGACCGCGACAACAAGCGCAAGAACATCGTCGCCGCCATCGTGATCGTGGTGATCGCGGCGGCGGTCTTCGGCGGGGTCTTCCTCCAGAAGCAGAAGGCCACGACCGCGGCACAGTCGGTCATCCCGACCGTGACGGTGGCCGGTGCCGCCCAGTACCCGGTGGTGCTCGACCCGGCGACGGCCACCGTGCTGGCCGGAAAGCCGACCGCACCCACCACGATCGACGCGTACGAGGACTTCCTCTGCCCGATCTGCGGGGAGTTCGAGTCGGCCAACTTCCCCGCCATGGAGAAGCAGCTCGAGGCGGGCACCATCAAGGTCCGCTACCACATGCTCAACCTGCTCGATGACCGCTCGACCCCGTCGGGCTACTCGACGATGGCCGCGAACACCGCGCTCGCGGTCGCTGCGGCGGCACCGGACAAGTTCATCGACTTCCACGACAGCCTGTTCAGCAAGCAGCCCGAGGAGAACGGACCCGGCTGGACACAGGCCCAGCTGTCCAACCTGGCCGGGCGGCTGGGCGTCAGCGGCCCCGCCTTCGACTCCGTGGTCAACGGCAACACCTACGGCGCCAAGATCCAGTCGAACCTGACCGCCGCGGAGGCCGACCCCGCCCTCCAGCAGCAGGGCGCCTTCGGCACGCCGACCGTGGTGGCGAACGGCAAGGTCGTCAACTGGCAGCAGGACCCCAACTGGCTCAGCTCGGTGGTCCCGACCCACTGACCGGCGCGGTCGTACACATCGCTCGGACGCGTGATGCCATGCTGTATCGCGGCTCTTAACGTGGGGCTCGGCGCCCGGACCTCCGGGACCGTCGCCGTTTCCTACGAATGATCGAGGAGCTGGCATGGCCGACCGCTACCCGATTCCCCCCTACACGCTGGAGACGGCGCGGGAGAAAGCGCGCCTCGCCGAGGACTCCTGGAACAGCCGCGACCCGGAGAAGGTGGCGCAGGGGTACACGATCGACTCCCGGTGGCGCAATCGTCACGAGTTCCTGCACGGGCGCGACGAGATCATCGCCTTCCTGACGCGGAAGTGGGAGCGAGAGCTGGAGTACCGGCTGATCAAGGAGCTCTGGGCCTTCGAGGGCAATCGGATTGCCGTTCGCTTCGCCTACGAGTGCCACGACCTGGACGGGAACTGGTTCCGCTCCTACGGCAACGAGAACTGGGAGTACGACGAGCACGGCGTCATGGCTGTCCGGCACGCCTCCATCAACGACCTGCCGATCACCGAGTCGGAGCGCGCCTACCACTGGCCGCTCGGTCGCCGTCCGGACGATCACCCGAGCCTGAGCGACCTGGGCTTCTGACCCCGTCACCGGCCGGGGACGCTCCGTCGAGGCGGATGATGTCGTCCCAGTGGAGGGTGCGGTCGGCGACGGCATCCAGCAGCGGCTGGTCGTGGGAGATCGCGAGCACCCCGATCCCCGCTGTCCGGGCCCTGGTCAGCAGCAGTTCGGCGAAGACCACAGACCCGCGAGTCGCCCCGACCGAGTCCTCGCAGAGCGGGCGTGCTCCTCGCAGACCCCACAGCCCCTGCGACGAAACCACCCAGGCTGCGAAGACGCCCCACCACCCCGCGAGTCGCCCGGTTCAGGCGCGCGAGTCGCCCAGTTCGCGCGCCCACCCCCCACCACGTCCTCGCAGAGCCGCTGCACTCCTCGCAGACCCCACAGCCTCTGCGACGAGCCCACCCGGTCTGCGAAGACCTCGACCACCGCGCCCGCCGGGTCGGGTCAACGGGTCGGGTCAGCGCGTTTCCCGCGGGGCGGCGCCGGATGCGGACACCGAGGGCGCGCGGTTGACCAGTTGCCGCAGGGCCTCGACGTGGCCGTCGAAGGCCTTGCGGCCTTGCGGGGTCAGGGTGACCAGGGTGTGCCGTCGGCGGCCGGCGCCTTCCTTGCGGATCTCGGCGTACCCGGCGTCGCTGAGGGTGGAGACCTGTTTGGAGAGTGCGGAGTCGGTGAGCTCCAGGCTCTCCTTGAGGAAGCTGAACTCCGCCCACTCGGTGGCCGCGAGGAGTGCCATCAGGCCCAGCCGGGTCGGCGGATGGATCAGCTCGTCGAAGCCGGCTGGGGTGGTCATACCGTCGTCCGGCGCAGCAGCACCCGGTAGAGCGGATCGCCTGCCGCGACGAGGACGACGAACAGCACGCCGACGAGGGTGCTGCGCAACGGGATGTCGGTCTGGTCGACGAGCCACATCAGACCGAAGAGGAGGGCGCCTGCGGCGAGCGCCATGCCACCGAGGACGGCCCAGAACCGGCCCGTCATCTGGGACTTGTGCATGACGACCGTGCTGCGCCGCCCGGCGCGGGTGAAGCAGATCAGGGCGGCGACCATGCCGATGAAGAAGAGGGCCAGCCCCAGGGCCTCGGACACCGGAAGGTCCATTGCTGCGAAGCCGGCGAGCATCGCGAGCATGCCGGTGGCGTCCCAGCCGCGGTGCCGGCCGCGGGACGCGCCGTCGATGGCCTGGTTGCGGCGCTTGGCGACCTCCGCGAGGCCGGCGTGGGCGTCCTCGATGTGGTTCATTCCGATCCCCTCCGACTTTTGACTTGCCTGGTAGGAAAGTTACCACTCGACTTTCCTCCCGGGCAAGTCAAACTCCGAACACCGGCCAGGTGAAGTAGCGGAGATCGACGAGGTGTTCCAGGCCGTGCACCGCATCAACCCCGACCCGAACCTGCTCGCCTACCAGTACCCGCAGGTGCTGCCCAGCTCGCCCAAAGCGCGGGCTCGACGTTCTGGATGGTCCCCACCGAGGTCACCGCCGCCATGAGAGCCGTCTCGCGGGCGTTCACCGACCCTGCGACCGTGACGGACGACCGGCCGGGGCAGGAGGCCCAGTAGGATTTGCCCGATTCGGGGGCGGCGACATCGGGAGGCGAGGACGTGCAGCAGTCGAGCGCGCTCGTCCGGCGCCTGCTGGGTTCGGTGCTCGTGCTGCTCGCCACGCTCGCACTCACGGCCGCGGCTCTGCCCACCGCCCCATCGGAAACGTCCGCCCCGGCGCCGGCCGGCCCCGCCGCGTTCGGCTGGGGTGTCGACCAGTCGCCTGCAGGCGACGCCACGGTGCGCACCGACCGCCCCCTGGTGATCTGCGCGGGGATCGGCAGCCACCCCGCGATCGTCCCCGCACCACCCGCTCCCGTCGCTCCTGCGGTGTGCTCACACGCGCCCGTCCGCGGCACGATCGGGCAGCGGACGGGCGAGTCCACCGCGGTACCAGGGCGGGCGCCGCCCGCCGGGGATCAGCCGACCATCTGATCCCCCGGCCCCGCGCATGCGCGGCGGCCCTGTTCGCAAGGACCCCTGTGCACCGATCCGTGCTGGTGCGCGCCCTGTTGGCGCTCGCCGTGCTCGTCCCGTCCATCTGGTCAGCCCTGACCCTGACCCCCACCCTCGGCCTCGACCTGCGTGGCGGCACGCAGATCGCGCTGGAGACCCGCGACGCCCCCGGCATCGTGGCCGACGCCGCATCCACCAATCGGGTGCTGGGCGTCCTCCGCGACCGCGTCGACGGCCTGGGCGTCGCCGAGCCCTCGCTGTCCCGCTCGGGCGAGCGGCGCATCGTCGTCGAGCTACCCGGCCTGGAGGACCCGGCGGAGGCGGCCGACGTTCTCGGCCGGACCGCCCAGCTCACGATCCACCCAGTGCTCGGCCCGGCAACCGGCGTCGACGCGGCCCGCGTCCTGCCGGACGAGGACGGAACGCCGCTGGCGCTCGGCCCACCCGCCCTGGCCGGCGAGGACGTCTCCGGGGCCCGCGCCTCCAGCGCGACGCCCGGCGTCATCGGATCGGTCGTGGACGTCACGTTCGCCGGGGACGGGCGGGAGCGCTGGCGGGCGCTCACCGCGCAGGCGGCGTGCGCGGCGCCCGGCGATCCGGCCCGGCGCATCGCGATCGTGCTCGACGACAGCGTGATCTCCTCCCCGCAGGTCGATCCGTCGATCGCCTGCGGGGCAGGCATGCCCGGCGGCTCGACGCAGATCACCGGGTCATTCGGCCGGGAGCAGGCAGGCGACCTCGCCGTGCTCATCTCCGGAGGCGCGCTGCCGGTCCCGGTCGAGATCATCGAGCAGCGGACGGTCGGCCCCACGCTCGGCGCGGCCGCGATCGAGGCCAGTGCGGTGGCCGCGGCGATCGGGGTGGCGCTCACCGGGGTGTTCCTGCTGACGGCCTACCGGCTCGTCGGGCTGGCCGCCGTGGCCGCGCTCGTCGGGTACGTGGTGATCAGCTACGCGGGCCTGACCGCGCTGGGGGCGACGCTCACCCTGCCCGGGCTGGCCGGCTTCGTGCTCGCGATCGGGATGGCGGTCGACGCCAACGTGCTGGTGGCTGAGCGGGCGAGGGAGGAGTACCAGCGCGTACGGCGGCTGGACCGGGCCGCCGAGATCGGCTACCGCAGCGCACTGCCCGCCGTGGCCGACTCGGCCGTGACGACGCTGCTCGCCGCCGGCCTGCTCTTCGGCCTCGCGTCCGGACCGGTGCGCGGGTTCGGGGTGACCCTGACTCTCGGCGTGCTCGTCTCGCTGTACTCCGCGCTCGTGCTGTCGCGGATGCTGACGATCTGGCTCGTGCGCCGCCCGTCGATCCGGCGGCGGCCGGCGTGGTCGGGACTGGCCTCGCCAGGGCCGGTGCGTACCTGGCTCGGGCGCTGCGACCCCGACCTGCTGCGCAGGCACCGGCGGTGGCTGGCGTGCTCGGCCGTCGTCGTCCTGCTCGCGCTGGCCGGGGTCGCTGTCCGCGGGCTGAACTTCGGTGTCGAGTTCACCGGGGGCCGCGCCGTCGAGTTCTCGACCGCCCAGCTGCTCGACCCCGAGGTCGCGCGCGAGGCCGTCGCCGACGCCGGGTTCCCCGGAGTCGCCGTGCAGAGCACCGGCACGGGCGGGCTGTCCGTCCGTAGCGGCAACCTCACGGACGAGGACGTCACGGCCCTGCGCGACGTACTGGCCGACGCCGCGGGCGGTGCGGACCTGCTGCGCGATGAGCGGATCGGCCCGAGCCTCGGCGAGGAACTGCGCCGCGGCGCACTGGTCGCGCTCGGTGTAGCGCTCGCCGCGCAGCTGATCTACCTGGCCGTCCGCTTCCGCTGGGTCTTCAGCGCGGGCGCAGTCGTCGCCCTGATCGCCAACGTGAGCGTGGTCGTCGGGGTGTTCGCCTGGTGGGGCCGGCCTGTGGACGGGGTGTTCCTCGCGGCGCTGCTCACGGTGATCGGCTACACCGTGAACGACTCGGTGGTCGTGTTCGACCGGGTCCGCGAGGGCTGGACGACCCAGCACGGGCCTGCCCTGCGCAGGCTCGTCGGGTCGGCGGTGCTGGCGACGCTTCCCCGCACCGTCAACACCGGTGTGTCCACCCTGGTCATCCTCGTGGCGCTGCTCCTGCTGGGCGGCGACACGCTCGTCGACTTCGCGCTCGCCCTGCTCGTGGGCATCGTCGTCGGAACGGCCTCGACGATCAGCGTGGCGGCTCCGCTCGCGATCGAGCTGCAGGGCAGGCGCCGGCCGCCGGCACCGCGGCGCGCGCCCGCCCGGCGCCGCAGCACCGGAGCGGTGGTGTGACCGTGCCCCAGCCGGCGGCCGGGAGCACGCGCGCACAGCAGGGCTCGGTACGGCGCCCCGAGCTGCAGGGACTGCGCGCGCTGGCGATCATCCTCGTCGTGGTCTACCACGTGTGGATCGACCGCGTGCCCGGCGGCGTCGACGTGTTCTTCCTGCTCACCGGGTTCCTGCTCACCGGAGGGCTGGTGCGGGCGGCCGAAGCGCGCACTCTCGACGTCCGGCGGCAGTGGAGCCGCACGCTGCGGCGTCTCGAGCCGGCGGCAGCCGTGGTACGGGACGCCACCCACCCCAGCGCGATGGCCCTCCGGACCGGAGCCGTGGACCCGGCACCCTGCTCCCGCCACCTGTGTCGATCTACGACGACTGGGTGCGTATCGAGAACTGGGACTGCACGCCCATGTGCGGGACACGCCCCGGTTCGCCCACTCCGTCCCCGACTGCGTGCAGAGCCGGCCGGACGACCTCGACTCCTCTGCGGAACCGCGCGCGCCGACGTCTACCCGCGGGCCCCGCCGTGGACACGGCTGCCGGACATCCCGTCCAACCTCACGTTCCTCGACATCGCCGACACCGTCTGCGACACCGCCCGCTGCCCGGCCGTGATCGGGAACATCGTGGTCTATCTCGACGACAACCACCTGAGCGCCACCTACAGCACCACGATGGCCGATCTGCTCGCCGAACCCCTCCGCACGACGCAGTAGCGGCAATCGGTCAGAAAAGGCGGGTGAGGGCTGTGTCGAGGTCGGGCAGTTCAGAGAGATCGAGCAGGAAATGCTCCTCCAGCGCAGTCCGGACCGCAGCGGGTGACTCCAGGTCGCGTCGCTCCGACGGGCCGCCGAGATGATGCACGGCGAGGCTGGCGCCGCCGGACTTGGTGCCTTTGAGGGTGAAACGGCGATCGGAGTCCGGACGCCCGATCAACAGCCCGTTGACGAACTTGGAATCGGGGTGGTGCGCGTTGTACCAGCTACTGACCTCGTAGTCCGCGAGATACTGCTCGGCGAGGTCGAACCGGTACAGCGTGCGCCACTGACTTCCCGTCCGGGCCTCCATCACGAGGGCTCGCCCGTCCGGCCGGAGACGGAACGGCTCGTGCGGCGTGGCCTGTTCCACGTCGGGTTCGAGCGCCAGCACTCCGGTGAGCGTGAGGACACCGAAACCGACGTCGACGATGTGCGGGCCTTCCGGCAGGTCGACCTGCAGCAGCATGTGGCTGCGCGGGGGCATCGGCGCGCCGGCGTCCCGGTTCCACAGCACCCGCGCGGCAAGGCCGGTCGTCGTGTAGCCGAGGGCGTCGAGCACCCCACGGAGCAGCATGTTCTGTTCGAAGCAGCCACCGCCACGGGCCCGGTGGACCAGCTTGGCGGTCAGGGTGGCCGGGTCGAGCCGCACCTCCCGCCCGGTGAACTTGTCGAGGTTCTCGTACGAGATCGACCGCGCGTGCCCGGCGACGATCCGCCGCAGGGTCGCGAGACCGGGGGCCGGGGCATCGGTCTCCGCACCGGGCATGCCGATCCGGCGGAAGTAGGCGGCGAGGTCGGAGTCGAGCACGGGTGCGTCCATGACACTCACGGATTCGTCCGCGGCGCTGGACCCGGTGTGGACAAGGGCCATCGGTTCGTCGTCCAATCCGTTCCGACGTGATGCACACGGAGGTACTGGACGCTTGCCCTGGGCTCGAACCTCTCCGGTGCCTGTACTACAGGTATACCGTCAGGTTTTGTGTCACGGTCGGTGGTGTCCACCACGCCCGCGTTTCGGAGTCGTAAGCTTTCGGAGCCGTAGTGCTGTTATGGCCCCTTTCCGGTAGCAGCACGGCTCCGAAACGCCCGTAATGTCAGCGGAAGGTGAGCTGGAAAGTCGCCGGGTGTGCGTGCAGCTGGTATCGCGGCAGCACACCCGGGCCGCACGACTCGGTGCCGAGCCCGTTCTGCGCGATGTCGAGGTTCAGGTGCACCAGCGGGCCGGGCACGAGCTCGGCCGCGTGCCGGGCCTCCGCCAGCTCCTCGCTGGTCCAGCGCCGGGCCGTGAGCTCGAACGTCGGGCTGCCCTCGATCCGCAGGCCCCGCCCGTCGGCTCCGGTGAGCGTCGCCCACCGGACGTTCGCGCGGTTCCCGTTCTCCTGCGGGACGACGTACGGGGTCTGCATCTCGTCGACGGTCGAGCTGAACCGGCCCACTCTCACGGCCTGCCGGCTGTCGGCGTACGCCTCGCCGGGCCCGAGCCCGAACCACGTGACGCGGTCCAGCGCGGCGGGCAGGGCCATCCGCAGGCCGAGCCGGGGCAGGGTGGCGGGCCACTCCCCCTCCGGCTCCACGTCGAGGTGCAGGTGCACCGCGTCCGGCGCGACCGTCCAGCGGTAGGTGGCGAACATCCCGAACGCCTGCGCGGGCGGCGCGACCCTGCTGCGCACCACGACCTCGTCCGCGGCGTGCTCGACGCTGATCACGCGGTGCTGGAGGCGGTGCAGGCCGGCGGCCCGCCACGCCTTCGCCTCCACCGGCTCGTCGTTCTCCGTCGGGGCGCGCCACAGGTCCAGCCGCGGCCCCGCGACGGGGTATCCGCCGAGCTCACGCAGCGTGCCATCGACGGGGTCGAACACGGGAGCGGCGAACGTCCGGGACTGCGCAACCTTGCCGCCCGGGACTCCGGAGGCGGTCGCGCTCACCGGCACCTGCCCCCACCCGACGACGTGCCCGGCCGCGGCCCACGGCGCGTCCTCGGCCAGTGCCGCGGTGACGGTGAGCCACGACTCGCGCGACGTGGCGGGCAGCTGCGGCAGCGGCATGCAGACCGACGCGCCCGGTGCGACCTCGGGCGCGTCCAGCACGCCGGACGCCCGCGGCTCCCCCTCCTCCTCCAGCACCCACGTGAACGTCAGATGGTCGAGCCCGATGACGTCGTGGTGGTTCTCGATCGTGAGGCCCTCCGAGCACTGCGAGATCCGCACCGGCTCGATGACCTTCGCGAGCTCGAGCAGCCCGGGCGACGGTGTGCGGTCGGGGAAGAGCAGGCCGTCTATGACGAAGCTGCCGTCGTGGATCGGCTCGCCGAAGTCGCCGCCGTAGGCGAAGTACTCGCGGCCCCGGGCGTCACGCCGGGCGATGCCGTGGTCGATCCACTCCCACACGAAGCCGCCGTGGCAGGTCGGATACCGCTCGAACAGCTCGCGGTACTCCAGCAGGCCGCCCGGGCCGTTGCCCATCGCGTGGGCGTACTCGCACTGGACGAACGGCATCCCGCCGGCACGCCCGATCTGCTCGACCTCGGCGTGGCTCGCGTACATCCGGCTGTGGACGTCGACGTACTCGCACGCGCGGTCGCCCTCGTAGTGCACCGGGCGGGTGGGGTCGCGCCGGTGGACCCACTCCGCCATGTCGGCGAGGTTCTTGCCGGTGTGGGCCTCGTTCCCGAGCGACCACATGATCACGCTCGGCCGGTTCTTGTCGCGCTCGACCGTCCGGGCCATCCGGTCGAGGCAGGCGTCGCGCCACTGCGGGTCGCCGGTCGGGTTGCGCTCCCAGCCGACCGCGCTGAACCCGTGGGTCTCCAGGTCGCACTCGTCGACAACCCAGAGCCCCAGCTCGTCGCACAGGGCCAGGAACGCCGGGTGCGGCGGGTAGTGGCTGGTCCGGACGGCGTTGATGTTGTGCTGCTTCATCAGCAGGACGTCGGCCCGCGCCGTCTCGTACGGGACGGCCCGCCCGTGCTCGGGGTGGAACTCGTGCCGGTTCACGCCCCGGAACATGATCGGCAGGCCGTTGACCGTGATCCGGCCGTCGGTGATCGCGACGGTGCGGAACCCGATCCGCACCGGCACCCGCTCGGTGTCCGTGGCGAGGGTGCCGTCGTAGAGGCGGGGGCTCTCGGCGCTCCACGGCTCCACCACGCCGGCCTCGATCGGCTCGTCGACGGCCCTGTCGACGATGCCCAGCTCAGGAACCGACAGCCGGGCAGGCGCCGCGGTCTCCACGCGCAGCAGGCCGTGGCCGGTGGTGTGGTCGTAGTCGGCGCGCAGCCAGTAGTCGTCGATGCCGCCTGCCGGCCGCGCGACGAGCGTGACGTCGCGGAAGATCCCCGAGAGCCACCACATGTCCTGGTCCTCGAGGTAGCTGCCCGACGACCACTGGTGCACACGCACGACGAGTACGTTGGGGCCCGTCCGCAGCACCGCGCTCACGTCGAACTCGGTCGCCAGCCTGCTCCCCCGCGTGACGCCGAGCTCCGTGCCGTTGAGCCACACGCGCCCGCACGAGTCGATCCCGTCGAACCGCAGCAGTGCCGCGAGCCCGGCCCACTCCTGCGGGACGTCGAACACGAGGCGGTGGTCGCCGGTCGGGTTCTCCGACGGGACGAAGGGCGGGTCGATCGGGAACGGGTAGGCGACGTTGGTGTACGCGGGGCTGCCGTGCCCGTGCAGCTGCCAGTGGGACGGCACCGGCAGCAGCGACCAGCCGGAGTCGTCGAAGTCCTCGCGCTCGACGCCGTCGGGCGCGGCCGCCGCGCTCGGCGAGAGGTGGAAGCGCCACTGCCCGCCCAGATCGAGCGACGGCGCGTCGGAGCTGAACCAGGCACGAGCCGGGCGGGCACCGTGGCCCGGTGCCGGGTCGTCGATGTAGGACATGCGGGCAGCTCAGCCTTTCACGGCGCCGGCGGCGATGTTCTTGATGAAGTGGCGGGAACCGATGAGGAACACGACGAGCAGGGGCAGGATCGCCAGCAGCGTGCCCGCCATCACCAGGCTGTAGTCGGTGCCGTACACCCCGTTCAGCTGGGAGAGCGCGACCTGCAGGGTGAGGTTGCGCGAGTCGACCATGATGATCAGCGGCCACAGGTAGTCGTTCCACGCGCTGATGAACGTGAAGATCCCCAGGAACGCGAGCGCCGGGCGCAGCACGGGCAGTGCCACGTTCCAGTACGTCCGGAAGAACCCGCAGCCGTCCATCCGCGCTGCTTCCAGCAGTTCGTCGGGCAGCGCGCTCGCGCAGTACTGGCGCATCCAGAAGATGCCGAACGCGTTGGCGGCGGCCGGGATGATCAACGCCTTGAGGTCGCCGACCCACCCGAGCGTCGCCATGATCGAGAACTGCGGGATCGCCGCGAGCTGGGTGGGCACCACGAAGGTGGCGAGCAGGATCCCGAACAGCACGTTCCGGCCGGGAAAACGGTACTTCGCGAACGTGAACGCGGCGAGCGAGTCGAAGAACAGCACCAGCACGGTGGTCGCCACCGCGACGATCACGGTGTTCAGCAGCGAACCGAAGAAGTCGATGCTGGCGAAGACCTCGGCGAGGTTGTCGAACAGGTGCGAGCCGAACGTCAGCTTGGGTGGTGTCGTGAAGATGTCCGACGTCGTGTTGGTCGCCATCACGGCGAGCCAGTAGTAGGGGAACAGCGTGATCACCGCGCCGACGGCCAGCAGCCCGCCGCCCAGCAGCTTGACCCGCAGCGACGGGGTCATCGGGAGACCTCCGCGCGCTCGGGGCGCTGGATCAGCCGCCAGTTGATGATCGCGAAGATCACGACGACGACGAAGATCCCCCAGGCGATCGCGGCCCCGTAACCGAAGTCGTTCTCGAGGAAGGCCATGTTGTAGAAGTAGAGGACCATCGTGGTGCCGGCGTCCTGCACGCCGCCGCGGTCGCCCACCAGCACCTGCGCCTCCGTGAAGACCTGCATCCCGTTGATCGCCGACATCACCACGGAGAACAGCATCACCGGCCGCAGCAGCGGGAGCGTGACGCGGAAGAACGTCTGCACCGGCCCGGCCCCGTCGATGCGGGCGGCCTCGTAGATGTCGGCCGGGATCGCCTGCAGTCCGGCCAGGAAGATGATCGCGTTGTAGCCGACCCACCGCCAGATGATCATCACCGAGATGGCGACCTTGATGCCCCACGGATCGGTGAGCCAGCCGACCGGGTCGAGGCCGATCGCGCTGAGGAACGAGTTGAGGATGCCGAACTCGGTGGAGAACACCGAGCTGAACACGATCGCCATGGCGACGACCGAGGTCACGTTGGGCATGAAGTACGCGATCCGGTACAGCCCCTTGAAACGGATCGAGGAGTTCAACCCGAGCGCGATGAGCAGTGCCAGCACCGTCATCGGCACCGTCGACATCACCCAGATGATGAACGTGTTGCCGATCGCGTTCCAGAACTCGGCGTCGGTGACCAGCAACGCGAAGTTGTCGAGCCCGATCCATTGCATCGGCCCGATGCCGTCCCAGCGGTGCAGCGCGAGGTACAGCGAGTAGAACACCGGGTACGCGCCGAAGACGAGGAACAGGATGTAGAACGGCGATATGGCGAGGTACTGCGGAAGGTGGCGGAACCGCCGCCGCTGCGGAACCTGCGCAACAGCCGGCGCGCTCGGCGCTTTGCGCGGGAGCAGATCCGTCATCACAACACCCCCGATCGCTGCAGGAGCCGGTCGATCGCGGAGCGGGCGTCGCGCCACGCCTGCTGTGGGTCCTTGCCCGCCGACTCCACGTTGACCAGCTCGTCGGTGAAGCAGTTGCTGATGTCGATGTCCCACGGGCTGAAGTAGGCAGGCTGCACGCCCTTCGCCGACTCACCGAACACGTCGGCCGTGATCTGGCCGCCGAAGAACGGGTCGGGCTGCCGGGCGGTGACGTCGGTGAACGCGGCCGGCGCCGAGGGGAAGATCCCGACGTCGGCGTAGTGGCGCGCCTGGTTGGTGGGCGAGAGCAGCCAGCTGACGATCTCGAACGCCGCCTGCGGCTGCGGGCAGTACCGGGTGATCGCGATGAACGAACCGCCCTGGTTGCCGGGCCCGCCGGGGCTGCGGCACAGGCGCCACGCTCCCGCGGTGGTCGGCGCCGACTCCTTGATCTCGCCGGTGATCCACGAAGCGTTGACGAGGCTGAGCTCCGTGCCGTTGGTCCACGCGGCGTGCCGGTCGACGGAGCCCGTGGTGCTCCCGTTGTCGAAGTAGCCGGCCGTCAGGCCCTTGCGTACGGCGCTCAGCGCCCGTTCCCACGCGCGCCTGACGGGCTCCTCGTCGCCGATGAACCGCCCTTGGCGGTCCATGTACTTGCGCGGCTCCTGCGCCATCGAGTACGTGAAGACGGTCTTGGCGTCGGTGATCAGGTACCGGCCGGGGAGCGCTCTCTGCAGCTCCTCGCCGAACGCGAAGTAGTCCTCCCACGTCGCCACGGCACGGGCGACGTCGTCGGGCTCGCTCGGCATCCCGGCCTGCGCGAACAGGTCGTGGCGGTAGAACAGCGCGGCGGGCCCGGTGTCGACGGGGAACCCGAGCAGCCGCCCGTCCGGCGTGGTGCCGGCCTCCCACTTCCACGGCAGGTAGTCGCCGCGGAGCCGCTGCGCGCCCATCGTGTTGAGGTCGACGAACTGGTCGGCGTCGCCGAAGTACCCGGCGATGTCGTCGTTGAGCATCGTCATGTCCGGCAGGTAGGCACCGCCGGACATCGTCGCGAGCAGCTTGTGGCGCAGGTCGTGGCTGACGTTGGCGGGGTCGAACCCGGCGCCGGCGAAGCGCACGGCGGCCTCGTCGAGCACGGCGGGCGAGAGGCCGCGGGTCCAGTACCAGAGGGTGAGCTTCCCGGGGCTCGCGGTCCTCGGGCTCGCGCACCCGGCGAGCGCGAATGCGAGAGCGCCTGCCGCCAGGAAACGGCGGCGGGTCAGTGCAGTCATCACACCTCCGGCGACGATGCCGTGACCGGTCACGTGACCGGTCACGGAGAGTGTGGGACCGCGTCGATCCACTGTCAAGGAGAGCGCTCAGGCCGTTCCGCGCAGCACGAGCGTGCCCGTGATCGTCGTGACCTCGGGGGTCGCGCCGGCCAGCAGCGTGGCCACCTGCTCGACGGCCAGCGCCCCGAGCTGCCGCGTGTCGATGCGGACCGTGGACAGCGGCGGTTCGACGAGGCTGCCGATCTGCACGCCGTCGAACCCGATCACCGCGCAGTCCTGGGGCACCCGGCGCCCGAGCATCCTGGCCCTGCGGACGGCGCCGATCGCGATGACGTCGTTGTAGGTGAGCAGGCCGTCGAGATCAGGGTGCGCGTCGAGCAGCGCCGCGACACCGATCTCCCCGCCCTCCACCGACTGCCCGGCGCCGAGCACCCAGCCGCTCAGCCCGTGCGAACGCAGCGCGTCGAGGTACCAGCGGCTGCGCGCGCTCGGCGCCGCGTGCTCGTGGTCGAGCATGCCGATCCGGCACCTGCCGCCCGCCACGAGGTGAGCGACGGCAGCGTGGATCCCGGCCTCACCGTCCACCCGGATCGAACCGAAGCTCGCACCCGCGCTCTCCCGTCCGATGTAGACCACGGGGATGCCGCCCGTGTACCGGGCGACGACGTCGGCGGGAGCGTTCAGGTACCCGACGATCGCGTCGACCTGCGAGCCGATCACCTCGAGCGTGCCGAGCTCCTGCTCACCGTCGCCCGCGGTGTCGTAGACGACCACGTGCCAGCCGCGCTTCCTGGCCGCCTCCAGCGCGGCCGAGGCGACCTCGGTGAAGAACGGGTTCAGCAGGTCCGGGATGACCAGCCCGACGGACGTCGTGTCCTGCCGGACCAGCGCGCGGGCGAACCTGCTGGGCCGGAAGCCGAGCTCGCGCGCGGCGTCGAGCACCCGCTCCTTGGTGGTCGCGTCGATCTCAGGCTTGTCGTTGAGCGCCCGCGACACGGTCTGGTACGACACCCCCGCCGAAATGGCGACGTCGCGGATCGTCACCCGCTTGCCGGCCATCGGTCCTCCTTCACGCGGGAGGTGACGCTAGCAGCCGGCGCCGGGCACGACCCGCCGCGCGATCCTCCCCGGACCGGCAGGACGCGATCCGACGTCGGTCATCACCTCTACGCAGATCGCGGTCGCCCTGGATCGTCTTTCTCGCGCCCTCCCTCGCCCGGCTCGTCCCGGACCATCCCGCCGTGTTCCTGGCCTCCGGCCTCGCCCGCGAGGTCCTGCTCGCCCTGACCGGCCCCCACAACCACGACGGCACCGCGCCCGGCCGCAGCCGCTCCGCGCGCTCCCGCCTCCTCCGAGTCCTGGTCGATGAGCTCCGCGAAGCACCCGAACAGCCACTGCACCTGCCCGAACCACGCGACGACCGGCTGCAGGCCATCGCCCGGATGCTGCAGGAGTCGCCTGCGGACAACGCCACGCTGGCCGAACTCGGGAAGACGATCGGAGCCAGCAGCCGCACCCTCAGCCGGCTGTTCAACAACGAGCTCGGCATGACCTTCTACGAGTGGCGCACCCAGCTACGCGTCCACCACGCGCTCGTGCTCCTCGCCGAGGGCCACGACACCATCCGAACCGCCTCCGCCTGCGGATGGGCCAACCCCAGCAGCTTCATCGCGGCCTTCACCACCATCATCGGGACGACCCCGGGCCGCTACCGAACCTCTGCCGGCACCTGAGACGAGTCACCGCGGGAGTCCGTCATCGCGGGCGGCGGGACCGGCTCTCCGCGCAGCGGATGCACGTCTCGGCCGCGGGCACCGCCTCCAGGCGTGCCTCGCCGATGTCGCGCCCGCACGACACGCACCGGCCGTAGGTACCGGCCGCCACGCGGTCCGCCGCCCGGCCCAGAGCCGTGAGGTCCCGGCGGGCGCCCGCCAGCAGACCCAGCACCTGCGCACGCTGGACCGCGATCGTCACGCCCTCCGGGTCGTGCTCGTCATCGTGCGTATCGAACGCCTGCTGCTCGGCCATCCCCTCGACCTGCCGCTCCAGCGCAGCGATCCGGTCCGCCGTCTCCGCCCGCTCCGCGGCGAGCCGCGCCGAGACGTCCCGTCCGTCCATACCGGTGGAACGGGCGGGGTCGCACCACCGTTCCGCGCAGCGATCACGGCGCGCCCGGCGCGAGTCAGGCGTTCAGACGCGCTGGGCGTGCTCCTCGCGAGCACGCGCCACCGCTTCCCCGTGTTCGGCGTTCCACGCGCAGCTCGCGGCGAGCGGCTCGAAGAGCGTGTGCCCGAGCGGGGTCAGCTCGTACTCGACCCGCGGCGGCATCTCGTCGTAGACGGTTCGCGTGATCATGCCGTCGCGCTCCATCGCGCGCAGCGACTCGGTCAGCACCTTCGGCGTGACGCGCGCGAGCGGCACCTGCAGCTCCGAGAACCGGCGCGGCCCGTCGCGGAGACAGACGAGGATCTTCGCCGTCCACTTGTCGCCGACCCGGACGGGGAACGGCATGTGGTCGGCGCAAGCCGTGAACAGCGCAGGATCCAGGGGCTCACGCACCGTCCGACCCTACGTCGGCGCAGGTCGGCGCCACTACCGTTGCGGGAACCGCACCCGTGGCGCCTAGCGTCCTGCCCATGAGCCGGATCGTGATCTTCGGAGCAGGTGGACGCGCTGGTCGGCGGACGGTCGAGGAGGCGGTGGGCCGCAGCCACGAGGTCACGGCGGTCGTGCGGGACCCCGACGCCCACCACGGTCCGGGTCGCGCCGGCGTCAGCGTCGTGGCCGGCGACGTCACCGACCCCACGAGCGTCGCGGCCGTCGCCGCCGGGCACGACGCCGCCGTCACCGCGGCCGCGCGCCTCGACGTCCCGGCCGTCGACTTCTACACGGCGGCGACCGAGGCTCTCGTGGCCGGGCTGGCGAAGGCGGGCGTGTCCCGGCTCGTCCTGGTGGGCATGGGGCCGGTGCTCGAGGTGGCGCCGGGCGAACGGCTGCTGGACGCTCCCGGCTTCCCGGCCGCGCACCGCGACTTCGCCCTCGGCCACGTCGCCCAGCTCGACGTCCTGGCCGCCGCGCCCGACCTCGACTGGGTCGTGCTCGCCCCACCCGTGGTCGTCCTGGACGAGACGGCCGCGCGCACCGGCCGGTACCGGACCGGCGGAACGCGGCTGCTGTCGCCGCCCGGTACCGGCGCCCCGTTCTCCTACGCCGATCTCGCCGTCGCCCTGCTCGACGAGATCGACACCCCCCGCCACCACCGGGCACTGGTCGCCGTCGGCCCCTAGCATCAGGAACCAGGCACGAGGGTGTTCTGCCGCGCCACCACCCACCACCGCTCACCCTCCTTGGTCAGCACGTACAGGGCGCTCATCGCATGGCCCACGTCGACCGGCTCACCTGCCGCGTCCGTCGCCCACGCGTGCTTGTGCGCCACGGCGACGTCGGGCCGCACGAAGACCACGTCCGCGAGCCGGTAGCGGGCGCGCTCGTCGCGCAACGGTCCCGCGAGCGCAGCCCTGCTCACCTCGAGCATCATGTCGCGGCCGTCGAGCTGCCGCCCGTTCACGGAGACGGCCGAGCCGTTCTCGGCGAAGTGCTCGACCAGCAGGTCGGCGTCGTTGTCGTTGAAGCCCTTCTCGACGTCGGCGATCACCTGGCGGATCGCCTCGACGTCTGCGGTGTGGTCGAGCGAGTTGTCCTCGATACGGGGTGCGGTCATGCAAAGATCGTCGGCCCTCAACTCGGCTTCAGGTCAACGGCGGAACCAGGCCCCGTCTCGTTCTCCAGGCTCAGCAGGAGGTCGCGGACCGCGGCGGGCTGTGACAGGAACGGCGTCGCAGTCCTGCAGGAACGTGTCCACCAGCAGCTCGGGGCGAACCCCGAACGTCCCGGCGGCGAGGTCGACGTCGAGGAACGGCGCGGGGGTGCCGTCGCCGAACTCGGACAGGCTCTGCCCGACCTCAGGCAGGTAGCTGGAGATCAGCAGCAGGTGGCGCACCGACGCCACACCCGCAGCCGCCTCTGCCGTCACGATGCCGCCGTAGCTGTGGGCGACCACGACGGTGGGCTCGTCGCTGTCCTGCAGCACCTGCCGCACCGCGGCGACGTCCTCGGTCAACCCCGGGCCACCGGCGCCGACAGGGCGTTCTCCGATTTCCTCAGCTCGCTCGATCACCAGATCGTCCGCGAACGTCCGACCGCGCAACGTCGTCCCGGGTGAGCCGGCGGCGTCAGCCCCGTTGTTCGAGGCCCAACAACGCGAGGACGTTGCGGAGACCTTGCTCCAGGACCGCGTCTGCGAGATCCCGGTCGGCCAGTGCGCGGGACAGTTGCAGCGTCCCGACCATCGTGGCGAAGACGCTGAGCGTCCTCGCCCGCGCCGCCTGCAGATCGTCCGGTGCAGAACGGGCGAGGATGGCGTCGATGGTGGCCAGCAAGCCATCGGTATATGCCCGTCTGGTGCCGTCACTGCAGCGCCCGATCTCGTCGAGCAGGGCAGCCGACGGGCAACCCTCCTCCGGGTTGTCCCGATGCCGGACCGAGAGGTACGACCGCACGATCTGCTCCGCTCCCCCGCCGGACGCCAGCTCCGTGAACTGCTGTCCCTGCGCTCGTAGCTGGTCGGCGACCGCGGTGGCGACCAGGTCCTCCTTCGAGGCGAAGTGGGCATAGAAGGCACCGTTGGTCAGCCCCGCATCCGCCATGAGGCTCGCGACCCCGGAACCGTCGATGCCGTCCCTCTTGAACCGGCGCCCGGCCGCCTCGACGATCCGCTGCCGCGTGGCCTGCTTGTGGTCTTTCCCGTACCGCATGACCGCCTACCTCCACTCCCCAGCAACAACCGCTTGCCTGTGCGTCGCGGCCTCTATAGCATTACGATCATACTTCAAAGCGTGAGGTGATGGCGTCGTCCACCACTCACCCATCCGGCGCCGTACGTCTCGCTCGCCACATCCGGCAAGGAAGTGAACCCCCGCCATGAGCACCTAGCTGGCCGACGCGGCCGAAGACCTCTCCGTCGCGGGCCCCTCCGCCCGGTTCACCTACCGGCGCATGGGCCCGCGGGGCGGCGTCCCCCTCGTCCTGCTCAACCGGTTCCGCGGAACGACTGGTGGGACCCGGAGTTCCTCGACCATCTGGCCGCCGATCACGACGACATCGTCTTCGACAACATCGGGATCGGCTACACCACCGGCGAACCACGCGACGCCGTCGAGGGGTTCGCCGACGGCGCGATCGAGTTCGTCGAGGCACTCGGCCTGACGCAGATCGATCTGCTCGGCTGGTCACTGGGCGGCATCGTGGCCCAGCAGGTGGTACTGCGCCGCCCCGCGCTGGTGCGCAAGCTGATCGTGGCCGGCAGCAGCCCGGGCGCCCCCGTGCCCGGCGCGCCGCCCATGAGCGACAAGGTCCGCGAGATCATGGCCAAGCCGGGCGGGGGCGCCCCGGACGACCTGCTGTACCTGTTCTTCCCCGAGACCGACCGAGCCCGCGCAGCGGGACGCGAGCACCTCGCTAAGGTGTCCACCCGCCTGGCCGCCGGCGGCCCCCAGATCTCGGATGCCGCCGCGAAGGGCCAGCTCGTCGCGGTCGCCAAACTCCAGTCGATCCCGTTCGACCAGGTCCGGGCGAACCTGGAGAGCATCACGCAGCCCGTCCTGTACGCCAACGACGCCCATGACGTTATGATCCCGGCCCTCGCGTCGTACGTCGCGACGCAGCACCTCGAGTCGGCCGTCCTCGTGCTCTACAGCGACGCGGGCCACGGGTTCCTGTTCCAGCACGCCGAGGAGTTCGTCACGCAGGTGAGGAACTTCCTCGCCGCCTGATACCCGGGACGTTCGCCAGCCAAAGATGGCGAACGCCCGCGCGGTCCAGCTGTTCCGAGAAGGGCGGGGGCACGGGACTCACCCCACCGCCGTCAGATCGTGACGTGACGGCGGTCGATGGCGTCGAGCACGCGTTCGGGAGTCATCGGCAGCTCCGTGAGCTGCACGCCGACCGCGTCGGCGATCGCCGCGGCGATGGCGGGCGGAACCGGCAGCATGCCGCCCTCGCCGAGCCCCTTGGACCCGAACGGCCCGGAGCCGTGGCCCTGCTCCTGAGTGATGCTCACGAACGAGGCGGGCAGATCGTCGGCCATCGGCACGCGGTAGTTCAGCGCTTCCCCGTTGAGCAGGTCCGTGCCCTCGTAGCGCAGTTCCTCGAACAGCGCCTGGCCGAGTCCCATCACGGCGGCGCCCTCGTCCTGCCCGCGGGCGCCGAGGTGGTTGATGACCTTGCCGGCGTCGCCACTGATCACCAGTTGCAGCACGTCGACCTTGCCGGTCTCGACGTCGACCTTGACCTCGGCCGCAGCCCAGCCGATCTCCCAGAACGCGGCTTGGGTCTCGAACGGTGTCTCCGAGGAGAAGGCCGCCTTGTACTGCCCCTCGGCGCTGAACTCGAACCCGGTGCCGCCGTACACCTGCTGGATCATGGGGGGCAGCGGGTGGCCCACCCCGTCGGCGATGACCTGCCAGTCCCGCAGGTCGAGCTGCTCGACGGGCAGATCCAGCGACTCCGCCGCGAACTCCAGCACCTGCCGGCGCGCCCGCTCGGCGGCTTCGGCCACGGCCCGGCCGGTCACCACGATGCCGGAGGAGGAGTTGGTGCCGGAGTCGAACGGTGAGTAGTCGGTGTCCACGTCCGTGAAACGGACCCTGGCCGGCTCGGTGCCCAGCACGTCGGCGGCGATCTGGCTGAGCGCGCTGTGGCCGCCCTGCCCCATCTCGGTCAGGCCCGCGGCCAGGTAGACGTTGCCGTTGACGTCGATCTTCACCCGGGCCTGCGCGAGCTTGTTCATGCCACCGCCGTCCTTGCACGCCATGGCGATGCCGATGCCACGGCCGGGGACGTGGGGCCGGGCGTGGTACCGGATCGCGTCGGCGACGAGGTCGAGACCGAGCTTGAGGTCGCTGTCGATCGGCCTCTCGCCGGGCACGGTCTGCTCGCCCAGGTCGAGCATGTTCCTGCAGCGCAGGTCGAACGGGTCGATGCCGAGCCGTTGCGCGATCAGGTCGAGCTGCCGTTCGTTGGCCCAGGTGGCCTGCGTGCCGCCGAACCCGCGGAAGGCACCTGCGGGGACGGTGTTCGTGTGCACGGTCCAGCACGTGGTGTCGATGTGCTGCCAGCGGTAGGCACCGGGCATCCGGTACCCGGCCTTCTCGGCGACGAACGGGCTGTACTCGGAGTAGGCGCCGGCGTCCAGCAGCACCGTGCTCTGCCGGGCGACGAAGGTCCCGTCCGCCTTGATGCCGGTCTTCAGGGTGAGCGTCGCCTTGTGCTGGCTGATGGTCAGGAACGCCTCTTCCAGCGTCATGCAGAACCGGACCGGACGGCCACCGGCCAGCTGCGACAGGCGCAACCCGATGTGCTCGGTGCGGCAGTTGCTCTTGCCGCCGAAACCACCGCCGATGTACTCGCCGTGGACGCGCACCACGCTCTCCGCCACGCTGAACAGCCTCGCCAGCTCCTGGCGCAGCTGGAACGGCATCTGGTTGCTGGTCCACACCTCCAGCCGGTCGGCGGCCGCGGTCGAGACGCTCACGTACGGCTCCAGATGCATGTGGTGCATCCGGGGGAAGTGGAAGGTGTCGGTGAAGATGTGGTCGCAGTCGTCCCAGGCGTCCGGTGAGCCCGTGGTGTGGCCGTACTCGAAGCTGACGTTGCGGGCGGGCCGGAGGGTGGCGTGGGCGCCGGGACCGTAGTGCGGGGTGAAGCCGGGCGGCTCCTCCGGGAACAGCTCCGGCGCGTTCTCGGCCAGTGCCTCGGCGATGTCGGCGACCGTGGGCAGCAGCTCGTAGGTGACGTCGATGAGGTCCAGTGCGGCCAGCGCCGTGCGCTCGTCGACGGCGGCGACGGCGGCGACCACGTCACCGACGTAACGGACGGTGTCCACCGCGACGACCGGCTGGTCCTTGATCAGGGAGCCGAACGTGGTCATCATCGCGCCCAGCCGGTCACGGGTGAGGACCGCCGCGACGCCGTCAAGGGCGTCAGCGGCGCTGGTGTCGATGGACACCACCCTGGCGTGGGCGTGCGGGCTGCGCAGCACCTTCGCGTGCAGCATGCCGGGCAGTGCGACGTCGTAGCCGTACCGGGCGCTGCCGGTGACCTTGGCCCGCGCGTCCCGGCGCGGCGCGTTGTGTCCGACGACCTCGGTCACGAGCGCTCTTCCTCCCCTTCGGTGTCGGGGTCCTCACCGGGTTCACCGGACTCGGCTGCGAGCGTCTCCGCGGCCCGCTCCACCGATTCCATGATCATTTCGTATCCGGTGCAGCGGCAGATGTTGGAGCCGATCCAGCGTCGGATCTCGTCGCGGTTCGGCTTGGCCTCGCTGCGCAGCAGCGCGGTGGTCAGAATGATCATGCCGGGGGTGCAGTAACCGCACTGGAATCCGCCGCACTCGGCGAAGGCCTGTTGCACCGGGCCCAGGGCGTCGCCGTCGCGCTGGCCCTCGATGGTCTCGACGGTGGCGCCGTCGACGTCGAACGCGAACAGCGAGCACGAGGCGACCGGTTTCCCGTCCAGCAGCACGGTGCACACCCCGCACACCCCGCGCTCGCAGGAACCGCGCACTCCGGTGAGGCCGAACTCGTTGCGCAGCAGGGAGAGCAGCATGGTGTTCGTGGGCACGTCGGCGTGCCTGCGGGCGCCGTTGAGGATCATGTCGACGGGCACCGCCGCGCCTGCGGGGACCTCGTCGTCCGGGTCGTGGCTCATGCAGCCGCCTCGAGCTGGCGGCGCAGCAGCACCTCGACGATCCGGCGGCGATAGCGCGCCGAGCCCGCGTAGTCGCCGACCCGGTCGGGCAGCTGCCCAGCCATCTCGTGGGCGGCGCCGGCATGATCGATCGCCGTCACCTCGGCCACCGGGACGTCGGTGCGCACCAGCACGGCTCGGCGGTACTCCGAGCCGACCCCCGCGGTGAGGCGCAGCCCGTCGCGGGATCGGCGGACGGCCAGCGCCACCGTGGTCACCGGACGCATGGACCGGTCGTAGCGGAAGGCGACCAGCGATGCCGTGTCGACGGAGAGGGTGTGCAGCAACGTCCGGCCCTCCGGTGCGGCCGGATCGCGCCGGACGAACTCGTCGACGGTGCAGCGCCGCTCCCCCGCCGCGGTGCTGAACTCCATCGCGGTCTCCAGCGCACCGAGGATGACGGGCATCTCGTAGCGGTACCGGCGCGCCATGAGGTTGCCCCCGACCGTCGCGCGGAACCGGATGCGCACGGTCGCGATGGCGGACCAGGCATCAGCGAGTTCCGGGAGTGCGGCACCGAGAACGGGATGCGCCGAGCCGTCGTGGTGGGTGTTGAGCGCACCGATCCGGAGCGCGGTGCCGTCGTGCTCGACAGTCCGCAGCTCGTCCAGGTTGCGCAGCGACACCAGCGTCGAGGGCACGAGACCCTCGCGGATGGCCGCGACCAGGTCCGTGCAGCCCGCAGCGATGACCGCCTCCGGACGGTCGGCGAGCACGGCACGGGCATCGGCCAGGCTCGTCGGCCGCAGCAGGTCGAACGGCGGCAGGGCGGCTTGCGTCGGGGTGAGCAACCCGGCGCCGCGGGACTGCAGGCGCATCGCGCACGTCCTTCTCCGGTCCAGCCTGGACACAGGGCGGAATACCTCTTCGCTAAATATATTAGCGCCAAGATAACATCAGAACAACCGGAAGTGAGGCCTGCCGAAATCGACACTTCGGACGGAAATGGTCAGAACGCCACTGAGAGCTGAGAGATCAGCCCACGTCATCGAGACGGTCGGCAGCCTGGCCATCGGTGCGCGACATCGTCTCGTACACGTCGAGCGAGCGCTCCAGCCTGCTGAGCAGCTGGGCGAGCTGGCGCCGTTCGGACGACGTCAGGCCGACCAGCAGGGTGTGCTCGTTGGCGAAGTGCGCGGCCGCGACCTTCTCGATCAGCTCCAGGCCCGTGTCCGTGAGCTGGACGTAGACCACCCGCTTGTCGACCTCGTCCCGCTCCCGGGTCACCAGCCCGGCCTTCTCCAGCCGGTCCACCCGCAGACTGATGCCGCCCGACGTGATCAGCGAGCTGTCCGCCAGCGCGCCTGCGGTCTGCCGGTACGGGGCTCCGTGCCGGCGCAGGACGGCGAGGATGTCGAACGCTGCGGCGTTGATGCCGTAGTCGGCGAACACGTCCGTGACGTAGGCGTGGTAACGGAGGAACACCCGGTGGATGCGGCCGAAGACCGCCAGCGGCGTGGCGTCGACATCCGGCAGCTCGCGGCGCCACTGCTCCAGAATCGCGTCGACCGCGTCCGGCCGGACCGGGTCACGCCGAGCCATCGAGTCTCCTCCCGGCGGCGGATTATCTCACCGCTCAACATCCGACACCTCGCTCAGCATAGGGTTCCGCCTGAACGGCGTACAGCCACGCGGCTCGGTCCAGCGCGTCGGCTCCGGTTGCCCGGACACCTCGGCGACGGCGCTCCCTCTCCCCGTCGCGAGCCGGCTACGGCACGCGACGTGCGTACGCCAGCAGGGTCGGCTCGGCGTTCCCCGGCCAGGTCCCGGTGAGGGTCTCGACATCGTCGTCGGCGCCGGCCGGCCCGTCGAGGACGCGCCGCACCACGAGCTCGAGCTCGGACGCACCGACCGTCGTGGTGGTGCCGTCGTCCACGACCGACACCGGGACGACCGGCAGAGCCTCGACGCGCCCGGCACCGGAGCCGACCACGCGGACGGAGGGCTCCCGGCGCCCACTGCTGCCGTCCGCCTGCTCCACCCACTCGGCGGCCTCCCGCCCGCCGCCGAGGATCGCCGTCGCGAGGGCGGCGACGTACACGGGGTCGCCGCACCCGTCGTAGATCCACCTGCGCCCGAGCACGGAGTGCTCCGAGGTGCCGACGAGGAAGTCCTCGGCACCCGCCAACGGCGCGTCGCGGTAGGTCAGCGGCACCTGGAACAGCCGTGCGTCGGCGGTCCGGACCAGGAGCGTCTCGATCCCCACCACACCGGACGGGTCGTCGAACCGATAGGCGCCGACTGCTTCGACCTGCCCGGCCCCGGGGCTCCCGGACCACGGCCGCGCCGGCAGCCAGTCGGCGATCAGGTCCCGCTTCGTCGGGGTCAGCTGTACACGGTGGATCACGGCCATGAGCGGAAACTACTGCCGGACACGCACAGCAGGACACAGCAACCACGATCATCCGGACGGGACAATTCGGCCACACCGTCGGTTGTCACCGCTACGCTCTCCGTGACCGCGAGACGCTGCGACTGGTGCGGGTCCCGGTAGGTGACGCCCACTCATGACCGTGAGCAGCGCCTGGGCATAGCCCGCCGAGCTGGCCGGGCTGCCGCAGCAGACGAATCCGCGCCCGCTGTGTCCGTGACGCATCACGATGAGAGGACGCCTCATGGAACCGGACCTGCGCGAACTGCTGGGTGAGCTGGAGGAGTTCGGGTCGGCGAACGACGCGTCGACCGACGACCGCAGCCGGCGGATGCTGAACATCACGCACGACACCGGGGTGTTCCTCGCCCTGCTGGTCAAGGCCACGGGGAGCCGGAACGTCCTGGAGATCGGCACGTCGAACGGCTACTCGACACTGTGGCTCGCCGACGCCGTGGGCGCCGAGGGCTCGGTGACGACGGTCGAGAAGGCGCCGTCCAAGATCGCGCTGGCACGGCAGAACTTCGCCCGGGCCGGCCTGGAGTCACGGATCCGGCAGGTCGAGGGCGACGCCGGCGACGTCATCCGGTCGGCAGGCGATGCCGGCTACGACTTCGTCTTCCTCGACAGCGACCGCGACCAGTACGTCGGCTGGTGGAGCGACCTGCGGCGGATCGTGGCCCCCGGGCGGCTGATCGTGGTGGACAACGCGATCTCCCACGCCCACCAGCTCGTGGACTTCACCGAGGCCGTCGGGGCAGCGGCGGGCTACCTGAGCTCGCTGTCCCCGATCGGCAACGGCGAGTTGGTGATCCTGAAGGAGGGATAGCCGGGCACGGCCCGGGCGAGTCGCCCCCTTCTTCACCGCGAGTCGCCCGATCCCCGCCGGCGAGTCGCCCGATCTGAGCGGGCCCGCGTCAGTTCACGAGCACGATCTTTCCGCGGGCGTGGCGGCTCTCGCCCAGTTCGTGAGCGGCCACGACGTCGGAGAGCGGGAACGCCGCCGCGACCGGCACCCGCAGCCGACCCTCGCCGGCGAGCGTGACCGCGATCGCGAGGCCGTGCACCGCCAGCGGGTCGGCGGCGGCTCCCACGACCGCGGCCGTGTCGTCCGCGGGCGCTCCGTGCGACATGTGCACGCCGTGGGCCGCCGCTGTGACGTCGGCGATCGTCACCACGCGGGCCGGGTCGCCTGCGATGGCGATGAGGTCCGGCAGCGCCCCTCCGGCACAGTCGAACACCGCGTCCACTCCGGATGGTGCGAGCGCACGGACCCGTTCGGGAAGCCCCGCCCCGTACGTCGTCGGCTCCGCGCCGAGGGAGCGCAGGAAGTCGTGGTTGTGCTCGCTCGCCGTACCGATGACGGTGGCGCCGCGGGCGACCGCGAGCTGGACGGCGACGGTGCCCACCCCGCCGGCCGCGCCCTGCACGAGCACGGTGTACCCGGCGCCGACCGCGAGCCGGTCGAGGACCCGGGTAGCGGTCTCGACGGCGCCTGCGGCTCCGCCCGCCTCCTCCCAGCTCCACGAGGCCGGCTTGGGCGCCCACGCGGCCAGAACCGCGAAGTCGGCATTGGCGCCGCGGGCGGCCGACGTGGTCATGCCGAACACCTCGTCGCCGATGTCCACGCCCGTGACGCCGTCGCCGACCTCGTCCACCACGCCCGCGGCGTCGAACCCGGTCCGGAAGGGGAAGGTCACGGGCACCACGTCGCGCATCTCCCCGGAACGGACGCGGATCTCGCCAGGCGAGACTCCGGAGGCCCGCCCCGCGATGCGGATCTCACCCCGCCCCGCGTGCGGTGCCTGCACGTCGGCGACGTGCATGACGTCGGGCGGTCCGTACCGGACGAACTGGATTGCTCTCATGCGCCGGACCGTAAGCGAAGCACCCCGTCCGTTTACCTAAAGTGAGAGCGGTGACGACCCAAGTGGTAGCGACGCTCCGCTCGGACGCCCGCGACAACCGCCTGCGCATCCTCGTGGTCGCTCGCGCAGCCTTCGCCGCCGTCGGTCTCGACGTGCCGATCCGGGAGATCGCCCGGCGGGCCGAGGTCGGCGTCGCCACCGTCTACCGGCATTTCCCGACCAAGGAAGCATTGCTGGCCGAAGCCTTCGCCGAGCAGCTGACCCTGTGCTCGCCGATCGTGGAAGAGGGCCTCGCGGCGGCCGACCCGTGGGAAGGGTTCTGCCTGGTACTCCAGAAGCTGATGGAGGTGCACGCCCTCGACCGAGGCTTCTCCCGCGCCTTCACCTCGCAGCTCCCCGACGCGGCGGGCTTCGCCGCCGACCGCGACCGCACACTGCGCCTGCTGCTCCACCTGGTCAGGCGCGCGAAGGAAGCGGGCGCCCTGCGGAGCGACTTCGTACTGGAGGACATGAGCCTGGCGCTGATGGCGAACGACGGCATCCGCACCGAGTCACCCGAGACGAGGGTGGCGGCTTCGCGTCGGTTCGCCGCGCTGATGATCCAGTCGTTCCAGGCCCAACCCGTCCCGATGCCGCTTCCACGGGCCGTCCGGCTGCCTCTCTCCCGGCGCTAGCGGTGGTGAGTCGGCTGTACGGTCTTCGACGTGCGGGTTCGAACGGGCGAGCCGTCCGACGCGGCGTTCATCGTCGAGATGGCCCGACTCGCCTCGGCGATCGAGGGCCGCCCGCTGCCCCCGGTCGACGATCCCACGCTGGCGAGAGGCCTGCCCCCGGCACCGGACACCAGTGTCCTGGCGCTCGACCACAATGGTCATCCCGTCGGCGCAGCCTGGTGGCACTTCCGGACACCCCTGCTGGTCGCGACACCCGACGGCACGCCGGTCCCCGAGATCGTCGTCGCCGTGACGCCCGCCGACCGCGGCCACGGCGTCGGGCGTTGCCTGCTCGACGCGCTCGCCGCCCACGCTGCCCACCACGGCTACGACCGGCTGGCCCTCAACGTCCACATCCACAACCCCGCGGTCCGGCTGTACACTCGGGCCGGCTTCGTCGTGGAGGGCAAGGGCCGCGGTCCGCTCGGCGTCGCCATGGTCCGCCCCGTGCCGTGAGCGCCCCGGCGCTGATCTCAGCCCCAGGTCAGGAACCGGTAGTGCAGCCCGCTCGACGACTCCTGCCACGTCCCGACGGAGTCCGGCGGGCGCCCCACGTCCGGTGCGTGCGTGTCACCGTCGAACAGCTCCCGGATCTCGGTGACCACGATCCGGTCCGCGAACGGCAGCGCTGCCCGGTACACCGCGGCGCCGCCGATCACCCACGCGTCCCCGGACACCGCGGCGAGCGCCTGCTGCGGATCGGGGAAGGTTTCCACGCCCTCCTGCGGCGTGCGCGACAGCACGAGATTGCGCCTGCCCGGCAGGGGCCGGAACCGCGGCGGCAGCGACTCCCACGTGCGGCGGCCCATGAGCACGGTCGCGCCCGTGGTGAGGGAACGGAAGTGCGTCAGGTCCTCGGGCAGGCGCCACGGCAGCGTGCCGTCGCGGCCGATGACGCCGTTCGCCGACTGCGCCCAGACGAGCCCGATCACACCGCGACCGGGGCCTTGATGCCGGGGTGCGGGTCATAACCGGCGAGCGCGATGTGCTCGTAGGTGTAGTCGAACAGGCTCTCCGCCGGCTTCAGGCTCAGCGTGGGGAACGGCCGCGCCTCGCGTGCGAGCTGGGTGCGGACCTGGTCCTCATGGTTGTCGTAGAGGTGGCAGTCGCCTCCGGTCCAGATGAAGTCCCCGACGCCGAGGCCCACCTGCTCGGCGACCATGTGCGTCAGCAGCGCGTAGCTCGCGACGTTGAACGGCACACCGAGGAACAGGTCCGCGCTCCGCTGGTACAGCTGGCAGGAGAGCAACCCGTCGGCGACGTAGAACTGGAAGAACGCGTGACACGGCGGCAGCGCCATCCGCGGGATGTCCGCGACGTTCCACGCGGACACGATCATCCGCCGGGAGTCGGGGTTCTCCCGCAGCGTGCGCAGCACCTCGCTGATCTGGTCGACGTGCCCGCCGTCCGGGGTCGGCCACGACCGCCACTGCACGCCGTAGACCGGGCCGAGATCACCGTCGGGCGCCGCCCACTCGTCCCAGATCGTGACGCCGTTGTCCCGCAGCCACGTGACATTGGCGTCGCCACGCAGGAACCACAGCAGCTCGTACGCGATCGAGCGGAAATGGACCTTCTTCGTCGTGATCAGCGGGAAGCCGTCGGACAGCCGGTAGCGCAGCTGGTGACCGAAGATCGACCGCGTGCCCGTGCCGGTGCGGTCCGCCTTGCGCGCGCCCGTCTCGAGCACGTGGCGGAGCAGGTCCTCGTACTGCGTGTCCGGCATGCCCGCGACGATAGCGCCTGTTTTTCTGCCATCAGGACCGGACAAATGGGAAGATCTCCGGATGAATCTCCGGCGCCTGCTCCCCGTCCTCGCCCTCGGTGCTCTCCTGGCCGGGTGCGGGGGCGGTGGAGTCTCCGCCGGCCCACTGGCGCCTCACGCGCTGGACGGCCCCGACTACTCCGGCTACCTCACCGCCGTCGAGGGCATCCCGTTCTTCCGAGGGCCGCACGCCGCCGCCACCGCTGCCTGCGAGCGGAAGGCGCGGGACATGACGCGCGAGGAGGCGATCGACCTGGTGGCCCGGGCGATGGCCGACGCCGGGTTCGGGCGACCGGAGGCCCAGCGCACGATCGACGCCGTCGACCAGTTCAACATCTGCCCCGACTCGACGGCCTGGGAGAGCTGACACCTGCCAGGCCCGTACGCAGTCCGCTCGCGCGGCGCGGATCACAGCGGGGTCAGTCGAGGGACAGCCCGGCGGCGGGAGTCACGCGGGCGGCCCGGCGCGCCGGCAGAACAGCGGCGAGGAGTCCGGCCAGTACGGCGATGAGGACGACGGCGCCGAGTGACGGCCAGGGGATGTGCATGGTGGCGCGGGTGAGGGCCCGCTTCACGAACGTCTCGTAGCCGACCCAGGCGAACGCGACGCCGATCGTGGTGCCGAGCACAGTGGCCGCCACCGACAGCAGCACCGCCTCGGTCGCCAGCATCCGCCGCAGCTGCTTGCGGGTGAGCCCGAGCGCGCGCAGCAGCGCGTGTTCTCGGGCGCGTTCGAGCACGGACAGTCCCAGGGTGTTCGCGATCCCGATCAGGGCGATCGCAACGGAAATGCAGAGCAGGCCGAGCACCGACCAGGTGAGCAGGTCCAGCTGTCCCTCCCCCGCCGCCCGGGCCTGCAACGCGTCCTCGACCTCCGCGCCGGCCGCGTCCGCCAGCCCGTCCAGATCGTCGACGAGCTGCAGCGAATCCACGCCGGGGGCGGCGCGGACCCAGATGACATGCGGTTCGGGGGTGCCGGTGAGCTGAGCCAGGGTCTCGGGCGCGACCATGCCCGCCCGACCCGAGCCGAGGGAGACGACCTGCAGCTGGGCATGACGATCGCCGACGCTCACCGTGACCCGGTCACCGGGCCGGACGCTCGGGTCCACGAAGGACCCCAGGTCGATCCGGATCGTCCCCGGCGCCGCCTGGGCGAACGCCCCGCCGTCCCGGGCCACCTGCGCCGCGTCCGGCGCGGTGACGACCGGGATCGGTGCGTCGAACCCGGTGATCCGGGCGACGGCGCCGTCCACGGCGACGGCCTGCTCCACGCCGGGGGTGCGACGCACCCGGTCGAGGAGATCGGTGGTGACCGGCTCGTCGAGCGAGACGAGCGCGGCGTCGATGGGGAGATGCCTGTTGCGCTGCTCGTCCATCGCCGCCCGCCAGGTGGCCATGCCGGTGAGGACGGCGGTCGTCAGGGTGACGCCGACCAGCAGCGCGGCGGTGGTGGTGGCGGTCCGGCGCGGGTTGCGCACGGCGTTCTCGGTCGCCAGCCGCCCGGCGGGGCCGAGCAGCGCGCCGGCGACCCGGACCAGGCGGGGGACGAGCACGGGCCCGAACAGCAGCACCCCGGTGAACACCGATGCGCCGCCGGCCACCATGAGCACCGTGCTGTCCTGGATCATCGCCATCCCGAGCAGGGCCAGCCCGGTGACCAGGAGCAGCGCAGCGAGCGCCAGCCGGGCCCGGCCGGTGGCCGTGTGCACGTCTACCGCGGCCAGCGGGCGCAGCGCTGCCAGCGGGCTCACCCGGACCACGTGCCGGGTCGGCAACCAGGACTCCACCGACGTGACGAGCAGGCCGACGGCGAACCCGCCCAGCAGCCAGGGCGTGGGCGGTGCGGGGGCGGCCATCGGGGTGGTGGGGGCGAGGGTGTTGATCAGAGGGAGCAGGCCGTAGCCGAGTCCGACGCCGGCCAGTGTCCCGGTCAGCGACGCGAGCACGCCGACCGCGGCCGCCTCCCGGCGTACCGAACCCAGCACCTGCCGCCGGGTCGCGCCGACACAGCGCAGCAGCGCGAAGTCGCGCAGGCGTTGGGCGAACAGGATGGAGAACGTGTTCACGATGACCAGGGCCGAGACGAACAGCGCGACGCCGGCGAACAGCAGGCCCATCAACGCCAAGGTGTCCACGTCGTTGGTGAGCCCGGCCAGGCCTTCCGCGACGTACTGTGCCGCAGGCTGCACCGTCATGCCGTCCGGGAGCTGACCGACCTCCCCGCGCACCGCCACACTGCCCACGTGGAAGGTGGGCTGGTCGCGCCACTGCACGTACTGCGGCCAGGTGACGTACACCGAGGCCTGCGTCCAGGTGGAGGGCGACTCCACGAGGCCGACCACGTCCAGGTCGGTGGCGGTGGCGCCCTCGCCGACCCGGATCCGGTCTCCGACCGCGACCTCGTAGGCCCGGGCGTCCCACACGTGCACCACCGCCTCACCCGTGCGTGCCGGGAATCGGCCCGAGACGAGCTTCTGCCAGCGCAGCTCCTCCGCGGCCGCGATCGGTCCCACGGTCGTCTCGCCCAGCACGTTGCCCGCGCCGGCCGGGACCCCGCCTTCTTCGTGCGCGGGCAGCAGGACCCGGCCGAGCCCGGACGCGTTCTCGCCGAGGCGCTCGACGAGCTCGATCGCGGCTGACGTGTCGAGGGTTCCGGGACAACACGACGGGCCCCGCGGGGGTTCGTCCCCGGAGTCAGCGGCGACCACCTGGTCGGCACCGCGGTACGGCGCTCCCCCGCCTTCCATGATCCCGGCGCGTGCCCCGGAGGTGAGCATGCCGATCACGACGACGAAGGCGACCGAGACGATCACCGCGACCGCCGCGGCGACGTACCTGCGGGCGTGGGTGCGCAGCGACGCGAGGAAGACGGTTCGCATCAGGCGATCCGTCCGTCCTGCATCGTGACCACGTCGTCGGCGTAGGCCGCCGCGTCCCGCTCGTGGGTGACCATCACGACGGTCTGGCCCAGCTCGCGCACCGAGCGGCGCAGGTGCTCCAGCACCTCCGCCGACGTGGCGCTGTCCAGGTTCCCGGTGGGCTCGTCGGCGAACAGCAGGTCCGGCTGGGTGACCAGCGCCCGGGCGATCGCGACCCGCTGCTGCTGGCCACCGGACAGCTCCGCGGGCCGGTGGCCGAGCCGGTCGGCCACGCCGAGGGTCTCGGCGAGCGTGTGCGCGCGCTCCCGCGTCGCGTCGTCGACCCGCACGCCGCCCAGCTCGAGCGGGAGCAGGATGTTCTGTTCCGCGGTGAGCATCGGCAGCAGGTTGAACGACTGGAACACGAAACCGACGTGCTCCGGCGGAAGGTCGTGAGCGCGTCGTCGTCGAGAGCCCCGATGTCGATCGCGTCCCCGGAGACGTGAAGAGAGGTGTCTGCGGTGGCGACCCATCGTGCGGCCTCCTTTTCCGAGCCGTACTCGGCGATCGCCTCGCGCAGCAGCTGGTCCTGGTACTCGGGAGACCGCCAGCCGCTGTTGACGTGGGACGTGGTTCCGTCGCCCGCAGCATCCGTTGCGGCCTGGCGCAGGGCACCGAGCAGATCGGGGTCGAGGTTGGCCACGGCCGGAATCCCGTCATCGAAGACCGTCACGCCGCCGGGGACAGCACCATCGGCCTCGCCGAGCGCACCATTCCGGTCGCCGCGTGGTGGAGGGTGGCGCGGGACGTCATCAGCCTGCGGGACCGCCGTTTCCGAGCTCGTTGCCGGAACCGATCGCGGGCGGGCGTCGGGTGCCGCCGAGGGGAACGAGGCCGCCCACGACAGGTAACCGAGGACTCCAACGACCGCGGCGACGACCACGAGGGTCGTCGATCGAGGAGGGCGGGCATCGGGAGCACGCGGGTGCCGCTGGTCGGGAATGGGCCCGACCCGGCCGCGGCCTACCACGATGGGTTGGGTCGGGAAGCGATCGTCGAACGCATCGTCGACGCCGGTTGCGGCACGCAGGTCGGCGCCTGCCGGCGCCCACGTCGTCCGGCTCACCGGCCCCGGTCCTCGGCCAACCCGGCGGGATTCGGAGCGGTGCCGGCGGCGGCGTTCTGACCGCTACTGCCGCCGGTCACGGCGGGTCCGTTGGATGTCATGCCGTCAGTCAAGGCAGCGTGGTGATGCCGGCACGTATCCGGTTTTCGATATGCCGAAGATATGGCCCGGCTCGTAGCATCGATCGGCGATGCGCGTGTTGATCGTCGAGGACGAACCCTTGCTGGCGGGCGCCATCCGCGATGGCCTACGCCTGGAAGCGATCGCCGCCGACATCGCCGGTGACGGTGACACCGCTCTGGAACTGCTGAGCGTCAACTCCTACGACATCGCCGTCCTCGACCGCGACATCCCCGGGCCCTCCGGCGACGAGATCGCCGAACGCATCGTGGCCTCCGGGAGCGGCATGCCCATCCTCATGGTCACCGCCACGACCGGCTCGACGACAAGGCGAGCGGGTTCGGACTCGGCGCCGACGACTACCTCACGAAACCCTTCGAGCTCCGGGAACTCGTGCTCAGGCTCAGAGCGCTCGACCGCAGGGCGCCCACAACAGGCCACCCGTGCGAGAGATCGCCGGCCTGCGTCTTGATCCGTTCCGCCGCGAGGTCTACCGCGACGGCCGCTATGTCGCGCTGACCCGTAAGCAGTTCGCCGTGCTCGAAGTCCTCGTCGCAGCCGAAGGCGGTGTCGTCAGCGCCGAAGACCTCCTGGAGCGAGCATGGGATGAGAACGCCGACCCTTTCACCAACGCCGTGCGCATCACCGTCTCGGCGCTCCGCAAACGCCTCGGCGAACCCGCGATCATCGCCACTGTGGCCGGGGTCGGCTACCGCATCGACACCCAGCGGAGCGCATCGGAGCGAGCAGAGGAAACAGCACCCGGCACCCGGGCGTGAAGGAGCAGACCGTGGACCGGCAACCTGGTGTGAGCGTTCGCCTCAAACTCACTCTCAGCTATGCCGGGTTCGTCATGCTCGCCGGTGCTCTGCTGCTCACTGCTGTGTCGGTGTTCCTGCTGCGGGGCACGCCGAACGGCATCTTCGTTCCGAACCTCTCGAACCTGTCCAACCTCCTGCTCGCCTTCGACCCGACCAACTTCGGCCCAGCCATCTTCGGCCCGGTGGCAGCCGCAATGCTGGCGTTCCTGCTGGTGTTCGGTCTCCTCGGAGGATGGATCCTCGCCGGCCGCATGCTCGCCCCGCTGACCCGAATCACCGACGCCACCCGCATGGCCACGAACGGATCGCTCTCGCACCGGATCCGGCTACCGGGGCGCAGCGACGAGTTCCGCGAACTCTCCGACGCCTTCGACACCATGCTCGCGCAACTCGAAACACACGTCGCCGAGCAGCAGAGATTCGCCGCCAACGCCTCCCACGAACTGCGCACCCCGCTGGCGATCACGAAGACACTCCTCGACGTCGTCCGCACCGATCCGAACCTCGACACCGGCGACCTCGTCGACCGCCTCCACGCCGTCAACACCCGGGCGATCGACCTCACCGAAGCGTTGCTGCTGCTCAGCCGCGCCGATCAGCGGTCCTTCGATCGAGAGTGCGTCGACCTGTCCCTCCTGGCGGAAGAAGCCACCGAAACGCTGCTCCCGCTCGCGGAGAAGCGCGGCGTCAGCATCGAGACCTCCGGCGACATGGCCTCCACCATCGGCTCACACGCGCTCCTGCTGCAGGTGACCACGAACCTCGTGCACAACGCGATCGTCCACAACCTGCCTGACCAGGGCACCGTGTGGGTCACGACCAGCGTTCGCCCCCGGACTGCGGTGCTCACGGTCGAGAACACCGGCGAGAAGCTCACGCGCGAGGTGGTCTCCACGCTCGCCGAGCCGTTCCGGCGCGGCAGGGAACGCATACGCGCTGATCCTGCAGGTGTCGGCCTCGGCCTGGCGATCGTCACGAGCATCACCCAGGCACACGAGGGAACCCTCACCCTCGCCCCCCGGGCCGCGCGAGGGCTCTGCGTCACGGTGCAGTTCCCCGCTGCGCCACCGCACACCGGCAGATGACGAGAGCCACAGCCTGCGGCGATGTGTTCTGCATCACATGATCTTGTGAGTGCGGCCGACGGCACGATCCCGGGGCTCCCACGCTGCGGCGACGGGTTTCACCTGGTAGGGGGCAGCCCCGCAGGCAGCCTGACGTACTGAGCGTCACAGCACGTCCGGCACACCGTCTCCGACGGGTGAACATCACCAAGTAACCCCGGTGGTTTTGTGCCGTTTGGGTAACCGGGACGCCTTTCCACGGTTCGGTCGTTCCCACGATGGGGGGAACGTGATCGAGCTCGAAGCCGTCTCCAAGCTCTACCGCACAGGACCGATCAAGGTTCATGCGCTGAGCGCGGTCGACCTGACCATCGACGAAGGCGACTTCGTCGCGATCATGGGCCCGTCCGGTTCCGGCAAGAGCACGATGATGAACGTCCTCGGCTGCCTGGACGTGCCGACGTCCGGCAAGTACATGCTGAACGGGATCGACGTCAGCAAGCTCCGGGAGAACCGGCTCGCCGAGATCCGCAACCGGCAGATCGGGTTCGTCTTCCAGTCCTTCAACCTCATCGCGCGGACGTCCGCGGCACGCAATGTCGAGCTACCGCTCATCTATGCCGGAGTCGGCCGCCGCAGTCGCCGGGCGCGCGCCCGCGCGGCGCTGGAGCGGGTCGGGCTCGGCGACCGCCAGAACCACATGCCCAACGAGCTCTCCGGCGGCCAGCAGCAGCGCGTCGCGATCGCGAGGGCCCTCGTCACCGATCCGGCGATGATCCTGGCCGACGAGCCGACGGGCAACCTCGACTCGGCATCCACCGTCGAGATCATGCGGCTGCTCGTCGAGCTGAACGAGACGGGCCGCACCGTCGTGCTGATCACGCACGAGAACGAGGTCGCCGGGTTCGCCAAGCGGGTGATCGAACTGCGCGACGGCAAGATCGTGCGCGACGTCAGCAACGGCGTGGGCAGCGGAGTCGGGGGCGAACGGTGAACCTGCTCGAGACGGCCCGGATCGCACTGCGCGGTCTCCGGGCGAACCGGCTCCGCTCCGCACTCACCACGCTCGGCATCGTCATCGGCGTGGCGTCGGTCATCATCCTCGTCGCCCTCGGCAACGGCATCCAGTCCGGCTTCAACGACATCTTCGGATCGCTGGCCACCCAGATCACCGTCACCCCGACCCAGGGCAGCGCGCCCAGCGGCGGACGCGCCCGGGACCTCACCGACGCCGACCTCGAGGCACTGCAGGACTCGGCCAAGGCGCCGAACGTCGAGTCGATCACGCCGGTCGTCGGCGGCACCGGGCTGCTCCAGCTCGTTGGCGGCGGCCAGTACCGGACGTCGATCACCGGCACCACCGCCGACTATCTCGAGGTCAACGCCCGCGACCTGCAGGTCGGCCGGAACTTCACCGAGTTGGAGGCCCGGACGAAGGCCAAGGTCGTGATCCTCGGCCCGAACCCGGTCAACGAGCTCTTCAACGGCAACGCGGCCGCCGCGCTGGGGCGGGAGATCCGGATCGGCCGCACGATCTTCCGGGTCATCGGGGTCGCAGCAGTCAGCGGCCAGCAGGACGACGTGGCGATCATGCCGCTGGGGGCGGCACGCAGCTACCTCCTCGGCGGCGGCGACACCCTGAGCAGCATGATCGCCAGGGCCGACTCCGTGGCAACGGTGCCGGCAGCCACCGACCAGATCACGAACATCCTCTCCGCCCGGCACGGCATCCGGGAGCCGGCCGAACGTGACTTCAACGTGCAGGCGCTGCAGAGCCTGCTCGACCAGTCCTCGCAGTTCCTCACGTTCCTGACGCTGTTCACCGGTGCCGTCGCAGGCATCTCGCTCGTCGTCGGCAGCATCGGCGTCGCGAACATCATGCTGGTCACCGTCACCGAGCGGACCCGGGAGATCGGGATCCGCAAGGCGATCGGTGCCCGCCGGCGGGCGATCCTCCAGCAGTTCCTCCTCGAGTCGATGTTCCTGAGCGGGCTGGGCGGCCTGGTCGGGATCCTGATCGGCGTAGGCGTCTCGCTCGCGGGCGCCGCGGTGCTTCCCCAGCTCGTCCCGGACTTCCCACCGCCGTCGGTGTCCGTCGGCTCGGTGGTCCTCTCCTTCTCGATCAGCTTGCTGATCGGCCTCGTCGCCGGCGGCTACCCGGCGAACCGCGCGGCACGGCTGCGCCCCATCGAGGCCCTCCGCTACCAGTGAACGTGACCATGGCAGGAGCTCTCATGTCCCGAACGACCCGGCGGCGCACCCGGGTGACGCTCTCGGTCGCCGTGCTGGCGGTGGTCGGCGCAACCGCGTGCACGGCAGAGCAGCCGCCTCCGCCCACCCTGCGGGTGGATCGGGGCACGGTCGCGACGTCCGTGTCGGCGTCGGGCACGCTGGTGGCGATCACCGAGCAGAACCTCGGCTTTCCCCAGGCCGGGAAGCTCGCCGAGGTGCTCGTCGGCGTCGGCACCCGGGTCGAACCCGGCCAGGTGCTGGCCCGCCTGGACGACTTCGCCCTGCGCCAGACGCTCGAGCAGCGCCACGCCGGGCTCGCCCAGCAGCAGGCGCAGCTGGCCAAGATCCGCAACGGCAACTCGGTGGAGGCGGCCCAGGCGACGCTGGAGCAGGCCGAGAAGATCCTCGACGCCACCGAGGACCAGGCCGAGGCCACGAACAACGCCAACTACTCCGCCACAGACCGGGCCGAGAAGCAGCTCGAGTTCGACCGGAAGGTGCTCGACCAGGCCGAGCACCGGCTGGAGGCCGACAAGAGGGCCTGCGGATCCGGGCCCCCGAAGACCACTACTCCGCCGCCGCCCGTCAGTTCACAGCCGGCACCCGCAGAGAAGCCGTCGTCCGGGCTCCTCGGGACGGGCGGTTCGCAGAGCGCCACCGCTGACGCCGCACCCGCCGGCTCCCAGACCGGCAGCGGGGGCGGCCTCGTCGCGAACCCCGCCTGCGACCGGATCCCGGCCGACAAGCAGGCGGTGACGGACGCCAAGCGCGTGGTCCTGTCCTCGGAGACGGCCCTGGACACCGCCGAGCAACGGCAGAACGTCGACGAGGCGGCGGGGCGGCTGTCGATCGAGAACGCCAGGCAGAGCGTCGTCACGGCCAAGAACGAGGTCGACAGCGCCGGCAGCGACAAGCCCGCCGACACCTCCGCTCAGGAGGCCGCGGTCCGCGACGCGGAGGCCCAGGTGGCACTCGCTCAGCGCGACGTCGACAACACGGTGCTTCGCGCTCCGGTCGCGGCCGTCGTCTCGGCCGTCAACGGAGCGGAGGGCGAGTACGTCGGGGCGGCGACCGGGACCACGGCGTTGGCACCAGGCAGCTCCGCGGCCCTGCCGGAGATCGCCGCCACCTCGGGTGGAGGCGCCGGCGGTGGCGCGGGGGCGGCTCCGGGCGGCGGCGCGTTCATCGTGCTGAACAACATCGACTCGTTCCAGCTCGTCGTGCCGTTCGAGGAGTCCGACGCAGCGCGCGTGGCCGCCAACCAGCGGGTCGAGATCACCGTCGACGCGGTCCCGGACCTGCGGGCACCGGCCACGGTGCTCGCCATCGCCCCCTCCGGGAACTCCACCACGGGGGTCGTCCGCTACTACGCGACGATCGTGCTCACCGAGAACGACGACCGCCTGCGCGACGGGCAGACCGCACTGGCCGACGTCATGGTGCAGTCCGTGGACAACGTGCTGCGGGCGCCGTCCGCCGCCACCCGCACCGACGCCGGCCGCCTGGTCGTCGACGTGCGGGGCCCGGACGGTGCGCCGGTCCCGACCCCGTTCCAGGCCGGACTCGTCGGCGACGAGTACACCGAGGTGGTCTCCGGGCTCACCGAGGGGCAGGAGCTCCTGCTGCCGCAGGGGCAGTCCACCACCTGATCCCTGGCCCCGTCACGGGGCCACCGATCCTCGTCGCAGTCGGCCACCGTCAGCCAACGTCGATCGTCACGGTGGCCGTGCTGGTCGCCGCGGAGCTGCCGGTCAGCTTGGTCATGTCGATGCGCAGGTACTCGCCGTTGTCCTGCTGGTCGGTCGCAGGGCTGAGCTTCGACTCGAGGTTGTACGGCGGCTTCGGCGTCGCGTCCGAGATACCGGAGATGCCGAAGTCGCTGTCGTTGCTGATGATCAGCGTCTTGCCACCGTCCAGCGCGGCGACGCCCTCGACCTTGTCGTGGGAGAAGAAGCGGCTGTACCCGTCGACCGGATTCGGGTCCAGTGACGCCAGCAGGCCGTCCAGATCCAGGTACTGCGACTCGGCGACGGGCTTGATCCCGAGACCCTGGTAGGTCTTCAGCGCGTCCGCGGTCGGCTGCGGCTTCGCCTCGTCCGTGAGCGAGAGGGCCTCGATCGTCTTGCCGCCGACGAGCAGGCCCTTCGACGCGTCGTAGGTCGCGCCGGGCACGTTCGCCGACGGGCCGACGTCCGTCGCACCGCTCAGGTCGATCTTCCAGAGCCGCTTGTAGCCGTCCGCTTTCGGGAACTTGGAGTCGCGCTCGTCGACGAGGAACGTCGTGTTCGACAGCGCGGTGATCTCGCTGTTGGCCGTCTTGTTCGACTTCGGATCGTGCAGCAGATAGAGGTACTCGTGCAGGGCGTGCGTCTGCAGGTCGTAGGTGACGATCCGCGTGGGCGCGAGCTCCGTCGCGTCCTGTCCGTCGAGGTCGGGCTGCTGGAGCCCGGACTGCATCAGTCCGACGAGGGTCCTGCCGTCCGGCGTGACGGTCAGGGCCTCCATACCGCGGTTCGGCACGCGGTTGAGCAGTTCCTCGGGGAGCGTTCCGTCCTTCGGCGAGAGGCGCTGGAGCGTGCGGCCGCCGGCGTCGAAGTGCGTGATGAACGGGCCGTACTCGTCCGAGACCCAGAACGTGCCGTCGGGCAGCGCGACGAGACCCTCGGGGTCGTAGCCGTCCGGGTCGGCCGCGAGGGCATGGCCGCTGAGGTCCTCGGTCTTCTCGCCCGTCGGGTTGTCGGTATTGACCCGCCCCGAGTACGGATGACCGGAGTGGTCGGTGAGCGGGATCTCCCGGATCAGCGTCGCCCGGCCGCCCGAATCGAGCTTGAAGAGGGCGATCGCCGGGTCGTAGTCGGGGATCGGCTCGATGACGTCCCCGTTCGCAGCGGCGGCGTTGGGGCCGCGGTCCTCGAGTCCGTAGACCTCGTCGGAGTGGCCCGGCACCGGCGTCACTGCGGAGCCGAACGAGCCTGCGTTCAGCTGCACGTTGCCGTAGCTGCCCAGGGACGGGAGGTGGTCGGTGTAGAGCGAGACGGCATTGCTGACCGTGTAGGTGAAGCTGTCGTGGCCGGTGAACCCGGCGGCGGGGACGTATCTGAACGACCCGTCGGGGTTGAGCTGCAGCGAGCCGTGCTGCGGATCGGAGTGCACCAGCAGTTGCGCGCTGTCGCCCGCCAGCACGCCGTGGGCGGCGTCGACCGCGAGCGCGCCGCCGGTCCCGGTCGAGTAGGTGGCGGCCTTCGCAGTGGCTTTCGCGGGATCGTCACCGGCGTGGGCCTGGCCCGGCGTCAGCGGCCCGGCGAAGGCCGCCGCGGCCAGGACGAGGGTCGTGGCGGCGGCACGCCGGACGAGACGTCGGGGCGCGGAGGAGCGCGACGCTGGCATGGGGTCTCCTTGGCGGGGGCGGGCGACGCCGGAAACCTCTGGGCGTCTCGCGCGAGAATATGATCGGCCCGTTGCCAGCTGTGATCTGCCTGTGATGTGTAGCAGCCGGACCAGAAATGTGATCTCAAATCTACGAGATCGAGAGCCGGCAGGGCGGCGCCAGTGGTAAACGGCACAATGGAAGGGTTTCGATCACACTCAACGATCAGTCCCGACAGTCGTGAATCCTGGTCGGTCGACAAGCACACTCGGGGCGATTCGCCCCCGCAGTGCACCTATTGTTCGCGAGTTCTTCTCGGTCGCTTCTCCGGCCCGACGACCCATGACCTCGTGTTCCTGATCGCGGCTCAGCGGGTCCGGTAGCGCGCGTAGATCAGCCCGCTGCCGAAGGCACGCTCCCCCACCAGCTCGAGATCGAGACGCACGCCGTCAGGAAAGAACCGCTTGCCGCCGCCGACCACGCTCGTGGTGATGAACAGGTGGTACTCGTCCACCAGGCCGGCCCCGATCGCCTGGGCCGCGAGGTTTGGGCCGTCGACGGTGAGGTCGTGATCAGCCTCGGCCTTGAGCTTGCGCACCGCGTCCGGGTCGAAGGTCCGCTCGATCCTGGTCTTCGCGCTGGACACCGACTCCAGCGTCGTGGAGTACACGATCTTCTCCGCGGCCTGCCAGTCGCGGGCGTACTGCAGGATGTGCGGCGGCTGGTCGGGCTCGGCGTGCGCGGTCTCCCAGTAGACCATCGTCTCGTACATCCGTCGGCCGTAGAGGTACGTGCCGACGGGGCGGAAGAGGTCGTTGACGAAGGTGTGCACCTCCTGGTCGTCGGCGCCCGTGCCGAGGTCGCCCTCCGCCGCCTCGGCGTAGCCGTCGAGCGAGGTGATCATCGAGTAGATGAGCTTCGCCATGCGTCTCCTTCGGGTCCGGGCGCGCCAGGCCGCCTGCGGCCCTGCAGGCTGTGACCTCCGCATGACCCGGAACTCATCGATCAGCCGGCGCCCGAGCCGCCTCGGAGAGGAGCCGGTCCGGGTCGGCGGCGTAGACGGTCATCCACGTCGGCCGGAGCCGGTAGTAGACGACGTCGGACCAGTCGAACGACCCGCCGCCGTAGAACGCGTGCAGGTACTCGTGGGTCGCCGGCCAGTCGGGGTGACCGGGGCCGTCCACCGGGTTGAGATTCTCGACGACACCGTGGACGAAGACACCGAGATCCTCCCCACGTAGGTGCGCGACGCTCGCGGCGGGCCGCGCCCGCAGGTGCCGCGCCTTCGCCGCTCCCGGGCTGGTGCCGAACACCCAGCGGCCGTGCAGCAGGTGCCCGTCGACGGCACTGACGCGCGGCTCACCCTTCGCGGTGACCGTGGAGAGCACGAGGACGCACATGCCGGTGAGCACACCCACCAGCTGCTCGGCGGTCAGGCTTCGCTCGCCGGTGATGATCGACTGCAGGTGCGCTGTCGCGCGTCCGCGCGAGGTGTCGATGAGGGTTTGCAGGGCCTGGAGCTCCGGTTCGGTTTCGTACACATCAACAGCGTGACGCCTAAACCTGACAGGTCCCGTCCTCGAATCGCGTGGATCTTCACCAGAGCTGGACCCACGGGCGGCAGGTTCGGGCGGTCCGGGGTCTGCCGCCGTGCACCATGTCGCACGCCATCAGAGCAGGTGGGGTGCGGTTCCACGACCTCCGCCGCCTGGCTCGTGATCGAATCGTTCTGGGGAGGCGTGCAGACCGAGCTGCTCAACCACCGACGGTGGCGCACCCGAGCGCGTGCAGCACCTGCTGGACGCGATCGTCGAGCTTGCCAACGCCTTGTTCGAGCACCTCCAGATCTTCCACAACCGCCGCCGCCACACCGCCCTCGGCATGCTCACCCCGACTCGGTGCGGGCCGCGGGCCTTCCACCGACTACGGCTCGACCTCGCGCGGACGACCTCTCGGTCGAATGTCGTGCAACTCGGTCATGGGCTACCGCAAACGGGCGAGGACGCCTACCACTGGCGGCCGACCGTACATCCGGTGGATCAGGGCGAAGACACATCGGCCGTCCGACGCACGAACCCGGCCCGGCGACCACCATCGATGCCGTGAAACGCCGCCGATCGGAGGGAACATGATGGCGCGACGGACGTTGCCGACACGGGCGCTGCTGGCGTGCGGCGCCGTGGCCGGCCCGGTGTACGTGACGGTGGCGATGGCCGAGGCGCTGACCCGCGACGGGTTCGACCTGACCCGGCACCGCTTCACGGCGCTGACCGCCGGAGACCTGGGCTGGATCCACAAGTCGAACATGCTGCTGGTCGGGATGCTCACGGTGCTGTTCGCGGTCGGGGCCGCACGGCTGCTGCGGACGGGTCAAGGCGCGGTGTGGGGACCGCGGTTGCTCGGGCTGTTCGGCGTGGCGTACGTCATCGGCGGCGCGCTCACCGCGGACCCGCTGGCCGGTTTCCCGCCCGGCGCCGCATCAGAGATGGTCCAGACCACCTGGCAAGGGGCTGCCCAGAACGCCTCACGGGGGGCCAGCACTGCCCTCCTCATCGCCATGAGCGTTGTGATCGCGAGGCACTTCGCCACCACCGGACGCCGGGGATCGGCCTGGTTCTACGCCCTCTACGGAGCCGCCGTCCCGGTCGCGTTCGCAGCCCTGATCGCCGTCAACTCCGCCGTTGGCAACTACCCCTACGCCATCGCAGTGGTCTTCCTCGTGACGCCCTGGATCTGGGTGACCATCCTCGCTGTCCACCTGTACGGACGGGAGTCCGCGCAACGAGGTGGTGTTCCGGCGTTCACGGCGACGAGAGGTGCGCCGGTGGGCTGACCCGGCGATGGTGCAAGCCCGACGTCCGATCGCCAGGAAAAGAAGGAGCACATCATGTCCGTCTCTTTTGCGCTCGCCGCCACCGCTGCCGAGCACGTTTGCACAACGCCGGCAGAATGCGCGAACCAAGGTGTCGGCACTTTCGTCGGGACACCCGCGCGAATCTGGGCCAGTGTGGCTGCACTGGTGGCGCTGGTCGGCGTGGCCGTCGGCGCGCCGGCGCTGGCCCGCTCCCGCCGCCGTGTCGGCAACGGCGGGAGAAAAGGGGCCGTCGTGGCCCTGGTGGCCGGGCTGACCGGCGCGGTCAACGGCGCGGTGAACCTGGCCGTCGCCGACGGTGGTCTCGGCACCGGCAACGGAGTAGCCGGTGGCGCCCTGGCCCTGATGCTCGGGCTGGTCGGCGCGGTCCTCGGCGGGCTGGTTCTGGCCCGCTCCCGCCGTACCGAACCGACCGGCTGACCGGCCGACCGGCCGACCGGCCGACCGCAGCGAATACGAGCGCGATGCCGTTGTCTCGCCGGATCGGCCAGACCGGGCGGCTCCGGGCGGTTGCGCCGACTGCGCGTACCGCAGTCCTGCGCGCCCGGTGAGGGGCCTCGGCCGCCCGCCGGCGGCTGGACACGGTCATCCCGGACGGGTAGGACAGCACGTGAAAGCTCCTGGTTGGACGGATTGATCTCAGCAATCGCCCGTCTACCAGGAGCTTCACCCGTTCGTGATCACGCCACGCCGTACGCCCGCCGACCAGCCCACTCTTCAGGTTGGCAATACCTCAGTACGAGAAGGACACGTTCGCCGGGGGGGAACAGATGTCACCACGATTCGGAACGTCCTCGCAAACCTTAATCTGCGCCTTCACCTGTTGAGCATCGCCTCTCAGCTGCTTTGACAAACTTGCAGTCGCCCACGTCGCGGTCTGAGTACGCGAAGTCTGCGATGCATTTTCCTGTACCCACCCCTTGGGGAGGCCGGGGGCGGGACTGCGATAGAACCACCAATCTACCTGAACGTAGACACCGCGTCCATTGTTCCTCAAGTCGGTGTAATTGATTCCCGCTGTCGCGTATACGCCACCATTGTTAGCAAAGTCGCCCTTTGCTTGGGCAAGTTTCGTACTTCCACTGGAGGCGGTGACCGTCCACGGCGTGCCGGCCGCGTAGGCAGGCGACGGCAAGGCCAGCGCCGTCGCGAGAAGAATTGTAACGGCAGCGACTGACACCTTGATGGTTCGGCCGAAGAATATCTCAGCAGCTCGAGTCACTCGAATACGGGCCATCGATGGTTCCTCTCATGAATCGTGGGAGCTTGCACGCGACTCGGCGCGATCGGCGCCAGAGAAACATTTGATGCAGCATTGACAGACGCGCCGAGGGTGTCGCCGCGACATGGTGACTAGCGCGCCATGTTGTCCCCGAGTATCAGCATGGCCTCGATCTTGATGGCGCCTGATAAAGCTATGCAACGAGAACTTCACAGTAGGTGTCATCATTTCGTCACCATTTCGTCACCACGCCGTCCTCTCCGGTCCTGAACCGTCTGGGGGAGGTTTCCGGATAACCCGAGACGCAGTTCTGCACGTGCTTGGTGGCGGTGGTCGGTGAGTCTTCCGCGGTCGGGCCCAGTGAACCGCCCCGGTGTGTCCGGAGACTTTGATGTGCCTCGGGTTCTGTGGAGTCAGGTTGCTGGGTTCACGCGGTGGCTGGGGTGTGGAGCTTCGGCCGTTCCCCCAGTGGGCGGCCGGACGACGCACGATCCCCGAGCCGGCTGGTGCCGATCATCCGGACCCACCTCGCGCTCTGGTCCACCCAGGTCAAGGCACCGATCTTCGTAAACGAGGTCGGCGCCACTGCACGCTCTTCCGCACCCGGATCTGGCGGCCGGCACTCGTACGCTCCGGGCTCCTCGGCGACGTCGTCCGGGTCGACGGCGGATTCGTGCCGCGTGGACCGACGCGCACGGCAGGAAACACACCGAACGACTCCGCACCGAGCCCGCCGCCGTCAATCACGTCTCACGACACAAGAGGGGCGGGCTCGGCTTTCACGACCTCCGCCACTCCTACCCCACCTGGCTCGTCGACGACGGCGTCCCGCCCAACATGGTGCAGCGGATCATGGGACACGAACGCTCGTCCACGACGCTGGACCTCTACACCCGGCGCACCGACTACAGCGCCCGCATCCTCAAAGAGCCTCTGACCAGGCCGTTCGGCTGTGGGCGATACTCGGATCGAACCAGTGACCTCTGCGGTGTGAAGCAATGCAAGCCGCCAGCCCGCAAGGGCCTTTCCGCAGGTCACCCGGCAACTCGTCCGTGGACATCCGTCGCCGACATTGAATGTGCGCGCCGGTTGTCACGCAGTTGGTCACTCACGCGAGCACCCCCGCTGCGGACAGCCACACCCCACGCCGCGAACATCCCGCAGTGCCGATGATCGAAGTGCGACACGTTTCCCGGCTCTCGGGTTCATCGGCGTGGACCACGCACGGACGCGCGTGGCGCTAGAGGAACACCACCCTCGCATCGCCGGCCGGCTGCTGCGCCTGCGCCGGGCGACCATCCCGCTGATCGTTTGGATGGGACGCCGCTCCGCTGCGTCCTAGGAGCGCCAATTCTTCAGGCTGTCCAGGGCGACGGCGACGATGATCACGACGCCCTTGATGATGAGCTGGGTGAAGAACGGCACGTTCATCAACACGAGCCCGTTGCTGAGGACGCCGATGATGAGCGCGCCCACGAACGTGCCGTGGATCCGGCCGCGGCCGCCGAAGAGCGAGGTGCCGCCGAGCACGACCGCGGCGATCGCGTCGAGCTCGTAGCCCTCACCGGCGCGGGGTTGGCCGGACTCGACGCGGGCGGCGAACATGACGCCGGCGAGACCGGCCGTGAGCCCGGCGAGCAGGTAGACCTTGAGCAGCACGCGCTTGACCTTGATGCCCGCGAGGCGAGCGGCCTCGACGTTGCCGCCCACGGCGTAGACGTGTCGGCCGAACGTGGTGCGTTCGAGGACGAACCACACGGCCAGGTAGGTGATCACCATGACCACCACCGGCGAGGGGATCGCGGCGATGTTGCCGTTGCCGAGGAGGCGGAAGCCCAGCTGACCCTCGGCGATCAACGGCTGGCCGTCGGTGAGGGCGTAGGCGGTGCCGCGCAGGTAGGTGAGCGCCCCGAGCGTCACGATGAACGCGGGCAGCGCGAGGTAGGCCACGAGCAGGCCGTTGAGCAGCCCGGCGGCCGCACCGACCAGGATCCCGCCGAGCACGGCGACGAGGGTGGGCGTGCCGCCGTTCCACAGCAGCACGGACGTCACCCCGGCAACGCCGATGATCGACCCGACCGACAGGTCGATGCCGCCGGTGAGGATCACGAGCGTCATTCCTGCGGCCAACACGGCGTTGATCGAGACGGCGCGGGCGACGTTGAAGCCGTTGCTGAGGCTCCAGAAGTTGGGCGCGATCACCGCCATGAGGGCGACCATCGCGAGCAGCACGATGATGATGCCGTAGCGGTCCCACATCTGGCCGAAGCCGGGCCGGGAGCGCCCGGATCTCTCGAGCGCGGACGTGCCCGCCGGGACGGTCCGGGTCATGCGGGGGTGCCTCCGTTCTGGTAGCTGCTCGCCGCTGTGTCGGACCCGGCCACCCCGGTGGCGTGCAGCATCACGGCCTCCTCGGTGGCCTCCTGCCGGTCGAGCTCGGCGACGATCCGGCCGCCGCGCACCACCAGCACCCGGTCGCTGATGCCGAGCGCCTCGGGAAGGTCGGAGGAGACCATGAGCACGGCGACGCCGCGCCGGACCTGCTCGTTGATGATCCGGTAGATCTCGTACTTGGCGCCGATGTCGACGCCGCGGGTGGGCTCGTCGAGGATCAGCACGCGCGGGCCGACGGTGAGCCAGCGGCCGAGCACCACCTTCTGCTGGTTGCCGCCGGACAGGTGCCCCACGTCCTGCGACGGCGAGGTGCGGATGCCCAGGGCGTCCATCTGGCGGCGGGCCGCGTCCCCGATGGCGCGGCGGCGCAGCACCCCGAGCCGGGAGAGCCTGCCGAGCGCGCCGGCCACGAGGTTGTCGCGGATCGACATCAGCGGGAACAGCGCCTGTTCCTTGCGGCTCTCGGGGAGCAGCCCGATGCCGTCGCGGATGCTGGCGGCGGGAGATCGGTTGTCGAGGAGCTTGCCGTCGAGTTCGACGGTGCCGCCACGGGCGCGGTCGGCGCCGTAGATCATCCGGGCGATCTCGGTGCGGCCCGCGCCGATCAGGCCGACCATCCCGACCACCTCGCCCGCCCGTAGCTGCAGGTCGACGGGCCCGATCCCGGCGCCGTCGGTGAGGCCCTGGACGCGGAGCACAACCTCGCCCGGCGTGCGGTCGTCGTGGACGTAGAGCTCCTCGACGTTGCGCCCGATCATCTGGGTGATCACCTTCTCGGGCGTGATGTCGGCCTTCTCGCTGGTGCCGACCGAGCGGCCGTCGCGGAACACGGTGACCCGGTCGGCGAGCTGCCAGACCTCCTCCATCCGGTGGCTGATGTAGACCAGCCCCATCCCGGCGGCCCGCATCTCGTCGATCAGGCTGAAGAGCTGCCGCGCCTCCCGGTCCGACAGCGCCGCAGTGGGCTCGTCGAGCACGAGAATCCGAGCGTCCTCGGCGAGGGCGCGGGCGATCTCGACCATCTGCTGGCGGCCGACGGACAGCCGGCGCATCGGCAGCCGGGGGTCGATGTCAGCGCGGACGCGGGCCAGCTTGTCGGTGGCGTCGCGCAGCACGCGCCTGCGGTCGAGGCCGCCCCAGCGCGTGCGGGGTTCGGCGCCCAGCGCCAGGTTCTCGGCCACCGTCATGTCGGGGACGGTGTTGAGCTCCTGGTGGATGATCACGATCCCCAGCGCGGCCGCCTCGATCGGGGACGAGACCGTGACCGGCTCCCCGTCGATCCGGATGGTGCCGGCGTCCGGGGCGTGGACACCGGCGAGCACCTTCATCAGCGTCGACTTGCCGGCACCGTTCTCCCCCATGAGGGCGTGGACCTCACCGGCGCGCAGATCGAAGTCGACGCCGCGTAGGGCGGGAACCCCACCGAAGGACTTGGTGACGCCCTCCATGTCGACCAGGGCGGTCATCGGGCCTACTGCCAGCCCTTGTACTGCGCCAGGTTCTCCCTGGTGATCATCTCGGTGGGCACGAGCACGGACTGCTCCTCCAGCGCCTCGCCCGCGAACAGCTTCTGGGCCATCTCCAGCGCGATCGCGCCCTGGGTGTTGGGGTCCTGAGCCGCCGTGGCACGGAACATCGAGTCGGGCTTCTGCAGTTCGGCGACCGCCTCCGGCGATGCGTCGACGCCGACGATCACCAGCCCACCGATGCCGGCCTGCTGCGCGGCGAGGGTGGCACCCAACGCCGTCGGGTCGTTGATCCCGAATACGCCCTTCACGTCCGGGTGTGCGGTGAGCATGTCGGTGGCGATCGTCAACGCCTCTGCGCGCCCGTTGTCGCCGTTCTGCTCGGCGACGATCGTGATCTGCGGGTAGCCCTGCAGCGCCTGCTTGCAGCCGGTGACCCGGTCCTGCACCGACGAGATCGGCGTGCCGTTGATCAACAGGATGTTGCCTGCGCCGCCGATCTGGTCGGCCAGGTAGGTGCAGGCGAGGTTGCCGGCCGCGGTGTTGTCCAGGGTGACCTGCGCCTCGGCACCACGTGCGGCGACGTCGACCGCGACCACCGTGATCCCAGCCGCCTTGGCCCGCTCGACCGCCGGCCCGATGCCGTCGGAGTCGACGGCGTTGATCAGCAGCACGTCGACCTGCTGCTGGATGAAGGCGTCGATCTGCTCGTTCTGGGCACCGAGGTCCTGCCGGCCGTCCTGCACGTTGACGGTGGCGCCGATCTTCTCCGCCCCGGTCTGTACGCCGTTGGCCATCGACTGGAAGAACGGGTTGGACAGATCCTGGACCATCAGCCCGATGGTCTTGACGCCCGCGCCGGGCTCGCTGCCACGGTCGGTGCTGACCGGGTCACCCTCGCTACAGGCGGTGGCTACCGTGCATGCCAGCACCAATCCGCTCGCCACAAGCAGCCGCTGCCGCAGCCTCATCGCTCGTACCCCCTGCTCGCGCCGTTGCGAGAGGCGATGTTAACGCACACATCAGAGCAGAAGGAGCGTCCGGAGCACGGTGCCCACCGAGCGGTCGGCCAGTTTCATCGCAACCGGGTGGCGGCGCAGAACGCGCTCAGCGTGACGTCGACCCAGCTCAGACCGGCAGGTGGTACTGCTCTCGAGCACCGAGGTGCACTACCGCGTCCTAACGGCGGACGCGGCCCGGGACGCGGTCCCCGTCGGCGCGCACGCCATGCCCCACGAGTGACCGCCGGTCCACCAGCACGGTGCCGGTCCACCGGCCGCCGAGGCCGCGGTGCTCCCGGCTGCGCACGATCCCCACCAGACTGACCAGCCCCCACAGCACGGCGATCGCGGCCAAGCCCCCGCCTGCGTTCTGCAGCAGCAGGAAGCCACCCGTCCCGGCCAGGCTGCGGAGCAGCAGTCGAGTCCGTGCGGGGCGCACGCCGTCGAGGAGAACCGGCTGCAGCAGCACGGCCCGCTGCCCGAGCGTCCCGCCAGGGCCCAGCATCGGCAGCGCGACGAACAGTGCCAGCCACCCGAGCCAGGCGACGCCCGCGGCGGGGTCGCCGGCCTTCCGGGTGCCGGACACGAAATCCCCGCCCACCGCGAGCGACAGAGCGTTGACCAGCACGGCGACGAGCAGGGCCGCGAGCCAGAGCCCGAGCAGGTCGCACAGCACCCCGAGCAGTCTCCGACCCGTGGTGACCGGCCGGGGCGCGCCCGGGGCGGCCGCGACGCCGCGCTGTCCGGGCACGCGCTGCAGCACCGGGGCGACGAGCGCACCGACGAGCGCGCCCGCGGTGTTCGCAATGAGGTCGTCGACGTCGAACAGCCGGTAGGGGCACGGGTAGAGGAACCAGTTGCCGGTGAGCTGCGTGAGCTCGATGAACAACGAGATTGCGAACCCGACGAGCGTTGCAACCACCACCGATCGGCGGCCCAGGTGGCGCAGCAGCGCCCCGAGCGGCACGAACAGCGCCACGTTGAACCCGACCTGCTGCACCGCCGGGTTGCCCAGGAGTCCGCGGACGCCCGTGCGCACCTGGTCGGTGCGGATGTCGGTCAGGAACTGCAGCGGGTGCAGCTGGGCTCCGGCGGCGGCGATCCGGCTCGTGCAGAACCCGGGGTCGACGTCCGGCAGGGGCAGCAGGGTGTAGGCGACCACACCGAGCGCGTAGACCAGCGTCGTGGCGGCGAGCAGGGCGTGCCCCGGGCCGAGCTCACCGCGCCGGCGGTAGCTGCGGGCCACGAAAGGCACGAAGGCAGCGACGACCAGCACCGCGCCGACGCCGATGGCGACCACTCCGGGCAAGATCCGCACGTTCACCGTGAGGAGTCTGTGGCGACGGCCGCGGCTGCACCTCCCACCACGGGAGGAAAAAGATCTCCGACCGTGGGGCGATGTCCGGCGGCGGCGCGGGGATCAGGCTCGACGCCGTGACGGAGACAATGGTGCCGGCCGCGACGAGCCGGGACGCGAGGCAGGACAGGCGCCTCAGAGGTCTCGACGCGGCACGCGGGCTCGCGGTGATCGGGATGATCGTGGTCCACGTATCCGGGGGCGCGCCGCTCGGCGGAGGCCTCGGCGGGACGGTGTTCGGCATCGCCGAGGGCCGCTCGGCGATCTTGTTCGCGGTGCTGGCCGGGGTCTCGCTGGGCCTGCTCAGTGGGGGCCGGCGAGGGCTGGCCGAACACCGGGCTGGGACGCGCGAGCAGCGGGACCGGACACGCATCGCCGTGCGGGCGGTGCTGCTGTTCGTGCTCGGCGTGGCCCTCGCCGCGATCAGCAGCGGCCCGATCGTCATCCTCAGCTACTACGCCGTCCTGTTCGCGCTGGCCCTGCCCCTGCTGTGGCTGCGGCCCGGTGCGCTGCTGGCGTGGGCGGCGGGGTGGGCGCTCGTGGGCCCGCAGGTTTCGTTCCTGCTGCGTACCAAGATCCACACGGACGAGCTGGGCGGCACGGTCGCGCCGGTGGACCTCACCTCGTGGAGCGCGGCGGCCGACGCCGTGCTGCGGCTGCTGCTGACCGGGACCTACCCGGTCGCGACGTGGATGCCGTTCGTGCTGGCCGGGCTGGCGATCGGTCGACTCGACCTGCGGAGCGCGGCCGTGCGGGCGCGGCTCGCGATTGGCGGGGTGGCAGCCGCCGTGCTCGGGTACGGCGGCTCGTGGCTCGCGGTCGACGTCCTCGGCGGCCGGGAGGCGTTGATCGCTGCGTTGGCGCCGCTGGCGACGCAGGTACATCTGTCGCCGGAGCAGCTCGTCGAGCTGACGACGAGCTCGAGCATGGGCACATCGGGCACCTTGACACCGGCTTTCCTGCTGGTGGACGCACCGCACAGCGGTACGACCTTCGAGGTCATCGGTTCCACCGGGGTCGCCGTCGCGGTGCTCGCGCTGTGCCTGATGCTCGCAGAGCGCGGCCGGGTGACGGCTGCGGTCGAATGGCCCCTGGCCGCGGCCGGTGCCATGGCTGCCACCATCTACGCCGGTCACATCGCGGTGATGGCCCTGCTGACCGCCGCAGTGCCGAGCTGGCAACAGCAGCAGCCCTGGCTCGCGACGGTGCTCTTCGTCGTCGTCGCGATCCTCCTCGCCCTCGCCTGGCGTCGGTTGATCGGGCGCGGCCCGGTGGAGTGGGTGCTGCACACCGTGTCGACGCGCGCCGGCCGCTCGGGTAGAGATCAGGGATGACACCTCCGCACCCGGTGGCGCCCGTTCCCGCTGTCGACCGCGTCGCGGCCTGGCTGCGGGCGCACCGGATCGCGGTGGACGCCGTGGTCGCCGCGATTGCCGCTCTGCCGAGCCTGCAACTGGCGCGCACCGGCCTCGACGTCGTGCTCGCCGTCGTGGCCTGCGCCGCGCTGGTGGCCCGCAGGGTCCGGCCGGTGGCCGTCGGCCTGGTGGTGGCCGGCGTGGGCGTCGCCGCGATCCTCACCAACTCGACCCCCGCGATCGTCGTGGTGGCGGTGCTCGTGACGGGATACTCGCTGGCGGCGTACGGGCCTCGGTGGTCGGGCGTCGCCGCCGCAGTCGTCTCGGTGGCGGGCGCCGGGCTGATGCTGCTGGTCATGACCCTCCGGATCGGGCCGGCAGCGCCTCTCGCCGTTCGCTCGGTGCTCGGCGCGGCGGCGGTGCTGGCCGTCATCGTCTGGCTGGGCGGGGCGCTGCGGCGGGCCGGCCGACGCAACGTCGAGCACCTGCGCGAACGCACCCGCCTGCTGGAGGCCGAGCAGGCGACCCAGGAACGGCTCGCCCGGATGGCCGAACGTGCCCGGATCGCCCGGGAGATGCACGACATCGTGGCCCACTCGCTCTCGGTGATCATCGTGCAGGCCGACGGCGGCCGGGTCGCCGCGGCGAACGACGGGTTCGGCCCGGGGACGAGCCCCGCGTCGATGTTCGGGGACATCGCCGACACCGGCCGCTGCGCGCTCGCCGACATCCGTGCCCTGCTCGGGCTGTTGCACGAGGACGACCGCGAGGAGACCGACGACGGCCTCGGCGCCCCGCAACCCGGCATCGACGCGATACCGGCCCTGATCGAGGAGCAGCGCCGCATCGGCACGCACGTCCGTCTGGTCGTCACGGGCGAACCGCGTCCCTTGCCCGCGGGAACGGCGTTGACGGCCTACCGCGCCGTTCAGGAGGCCCTCACCAACACGCTGAAGCACGCCGGGCGCGGAGCGCGGGCGGTGGTCGAGCTGACCTGGCACGTCGATCACCTCGCCGTCGCGGTGGTCGACGAGGGCTCGGCGCGTCCGCCGGGCCGTCCGCCCGTTGCCGGCAGCCTGGGCGGACACGGGCTGCGGGGCATGCGCGAACGCGTCGGCGCGCACGGGGGCTTCGTCGATACGGGCCCGGAGGGAAATGGCTTCGCGGTGCGCCTGCGGCTGCCCTACGCCGCCCCGCCCACGCCCTCCCCCGAACGCCCTCTGATCGTGCCGCGGGCGATCACTTAGGCTCGTCCGGCGTGGGCGATGGGCCGTTGCGCGTCATGGTGGTCGACGACCAGGACCTCGTCCGCGCCGGCTTCCGGATGGTGCTCGACGCCCAGCCCGGCATCTCCGTGGTCGCCGAGGCCGCCGACGGCGACGAGGTGCTCGCCGTGCTCGCCGACCTGCCCGCAGACGTCGTCCTCATGGACATCCGGATGCCCCGCGTCGACGGCGTCGAGGCCACCCGCCGCGTCGTCGCCCACCACCCCGACACCAAGGTGATCGTGCTGACCACGTTCGACCTGGACTCCTCGGTGACCGCCGCGATCGCCGCCGGCGCGAGCGGTTTCCTGCTCAAGGACGTCACACCGGAGTTCATGATCGAGGCGGTGCGCAGCGTGCACCGCGGCGACGCCGTCGTCGATCCCGTCTCCACCCGGCGGCTGCTGCGCCAGGCGGCACCGCTGCTCGCGGGGTCGCCGCAGCCGGACCGCGGCGACGCCGCGCGTATCGCCGCCCTCACCCCGCGGGAGCGGGAGGTGCTCACCCTCATGGCCCACGGCGCCACCAACGCCGAGATCGCCGCGGCGCACTTCGTCGCCGAGACGACCGTGAAGACGCACGTGGGCAACATCCTGGCCAAGACCGGCTCGCGCGACCGGGTGCAGGCCGTGGTGCTCGCATTCCGCACTGGTCTGGTGCACTGACCGCTTCGGAACGGGAGCCGAGTCGGATTTGGATCAAACCCCACACCACCGACAACAGCGTCCGACTTCCGGGGCGGGCTGATATGGCTCGGCGAGCGCGACCTCTCCGCGGCCCGCGCCCGGTTCGACGCCGGCGTGCGCCGGGTGCGGCTACGCCCCGGCGCTGGGTCACGTCGCCGAGGTCGACGCGGCCCTGGGCGCCCACGAGGCCGCCATCGACCGCCCCGCCCCTGGCGGTGCCGACCGTACAGTTGATTCAGCAGGCGCCGTCGATCTTGATGGTGCCTTGAACAGTGGATCGAGAGCCTGGAGCGGCCACATGGGCAAGATCGCATTCGAAGAGGCCTTCAGCGCGGGTGAGGGAATCCCGGACTACGTCAACCCCGAAAACTTCCTCGACGCCGGGAGCACCGAACCGGACTACGTCAGCCCTGATATCTCCCAGCGCCTGGCAGACCTCGGCGCGGGACGGCTGGCGGAGATGGACGCCGCCGGCATCGACTACCTGCTGCTGTCGCTGACCGCGCCCGGCATCCAGGCGATCACCGACCCGAAGCGTGCCGTCACCCTGGCCCGGCTGGCTAACGACAAAGCCTGCGCGGCCGTGGCGGCCCATCCCACCCGCTTCGGCGGCATGGCCGCCCTGCCCATGCAGGACCCGGCCGCGGCCGTAACCGAGCTCGAGCGCTGTGTGAACGAGCTCGGGTTTCCGGCGGTCATGCTCAACGGCTTCACCAACATCGGTGACGTCGAGACGGGCTGGTACTACGACCACGAGCGCTACCTGCCGTTCTGGAAGCGTGTCGAGGAACTTGGCGTGCCGGTCTACATTCACCCGCGCGACCCCTGCCGGGTGCCTCGGCCGCCTACGAGGAGCACCCGGAACTGTTTGGGGCCGTATGGACCTTCACGGTCGAAGGCGCCACCCACGCGCTACGCCTGATGACCAGCGGCCTGTTCGACAAGTTCCCCGAACTGACGATCATTCTCGGACACCTGGGCGAGACCCTGCCGGCCAATATGTGGCGCATCGAGCATCGCGCGGCCAAAATGGGCAAACTTGTCAAGGCCCAGAAACCGCTGCGTCACTACTTGCAGAACAACTTCTACGTCACGACCAGCGGCAACTTCCACACTCCGACGCTCAACGCCACCATGGACGAGTTGGGCTCCGACCGCGTGCTGTTCTCCGCCGACTACCCCTACGAGTCCATGCGTGAGGCCGCCGACTGGTTCGACAACGCCGCCATCAACGAGAACGACCGGGCCAAGATCGGCTACCTCAACGCCAGGCGCCTGTTCAACCTGCCAGAGAAGATCGGCAAGCAAGCCTGACAACGGCACGTCTCGGCACCACCGATCACCTGCCGGTGATCACGCCACCGCCGGGCTCGACCCACGACCGGTGGCAGCAGCGCAGGGCTCATTGATCGACGGAGAACCTCCGGTTGGAAGGCGATCGGGCGCTGCGCCGCACGCTGTTCCGCTCGCGCATCTGGCGACCCGCACTCGTCCGCGCCGGAATGCTCGGGGCGGTGGTGCCCGACGGAGACGCCTACCTCACCCGGTGGAGCGACACCACCGACAAGCGGCACGGGAGGCAGTTCATCACAGAGCCCGCAGCAACCAAGCACGTCGCGCACGAGCAGGCCGGCGGGCTGGTGTCGGCCGAACCGCAACGTTGTCAGTCGGACTCCGGCCTCGCCTGCGGCAGGGCATCGGCGGCCGGGTCCCCGTGCTGCACGTCGAGCTCGACCCGATCGGCTGCAAAGCGTGTGATGTTGTAGAGCAAGGGCGTGGTGTCGGGAAGCGTGTTGAGCGCCCGCACGACGAGCACCATCGATCCGGCGGGAAGCTCGAGCTCGATCGCTTCGGCAGTGGTTGCCGCGCGCCCGGCGATCGTGGTGGAGGTGCGCACGTAGTCGTGGATGCCGACGGCACGCAGCGCTGCGGTGATCGAGCCGTCGGGCCCGTAGTGCTCGACGAGGCCGGGCACGCGGTCCGCGACCAGCCACGCGGTCCCCCGCGCGATCGGCAGGCCGTCCACGCACCTCACCACCTCGAGCCGGAGGGCAGGACGGCCTGCGAGGCGGAGGCGTTCGACGACGTCGGGAGGCGGGTCGGTTTCGATCGCCGACTCGAGCAGCTTCCCGGAGGCGACCGCGCCGCGCGGCCCCAAGCTGTCGGTCAGGCGGGTGCGCAGGCCGATGCGGTGCACCAGCACGGCGTGCTCCGCCACGAAGGTGCCGCTGCCCCGGCGGGCGACGACGAGGTGATCGGCCGCGAGCGCGGCGACGGCCTGCCGCACCGTGTGGCGGTGCACGTCGAACCTGAGGGCGAGCTCCGTCTCCGACGCCAGTTTCGAGCCGGGGGGCAGTGAGCCGCCGACGATCTCGCCGCGCAGCTCGTCGGCGATCAACCGCCACGCCGAGTAGCCGCTGGGCGATCTCCGCGTACCCACTCGGGCACCCTACCGACCCCGCCCGACCGTTTCGGTCCGTTCCCGGAGAGTTCACCTCGCCGCGGGCTGTGCGGCGCCAGGGCGGGCTACCGTTCAAGTTATCTAGATAAGTAGACAACTTGACTCCCCGGAAGGGAGGCTGCGGATGCGCGCGACCACCACGGCCGCACCGGCTACCGCTGCCCGGCAGAAGTGGATGCGGACGCTCGCGCTCGCCGAACCTGCCGACCTCGCGGCGGCCTGGCAGGACTGGCAGCCCAAACCCGAGGTGCGCCGGATCCGTGGCCCGGAGATCGGGCTGGTGATGGTGCGAGGCCGGATCGACGCGGGCGGTGCGCGGTTCAACCTGGGCGAGGCCACCGTCGCCCGGGCCACCGTGCATCTGCACGGCGAGGCCCTTCGATCCGACGTGCTCGGCATCTCCTACGTGCTCGGGACCGACCTCGAGCACGCGGAGCTGGCGGCGGTCTTCGACGGCCTGCTGGTCGACCCCGACCTGCACGACCGGGTACTGGCCGAGGTCGTCGCACCGCTGGCGCGCACCCAGGCCGAACGCGACGAGCGCCGTCGCCGCGACGCCCGCAGCACCCGTGTGGACTTCTTCACCGTCGCACGGGAACACGCGTGACCGGCCCGGCGGGCGCGCCCGCCATTCCGGCCCCCGGGTTCGCCGACCCGACCCGCGACGCCCAGCGCGCGTTCCGGGCCGTGCTCGACGCGCTCGCGCATCCCACGCGCTCCTACCCGCTGAGCGGTCCCGCCCGCTCGCCGGCGGCGCTGGGCCGCGGCCTCGCCGCTGTGGCGCTGACCCTGCTCGACGAGGACTGCTCCACCTGGCTCGGGGGCAGCCTCGGCGCCGACGCGGAGTGCGCCGCCTGGCTGGGCTTCCACACCGGGACGCGGCTCGTCGCGGAGCCGGCCGACGCGCAGTTCGTCCTCGCCGATCCACGCTCGCTGCCCCCACTGGCCCAGCTCCGGCGCGGCACCGACGAGGCACCGCACCGCTCGGCCACCGTCCTGCTCGACGTCCGCGGATGCACCGGCACGGCCCGGTTCCGTGCGGCAGGCCCCGGCATCGACGGCGCGACCGGTTTCGCCGCCCCGTGGGCCGACGCGGAGTTCCTCCCGCAGTGGACCGCGAACACCGCGACCTTCCCCCGCGGCGTCGATCTCCTGCTGGTCGACGAGGACGCCATCGCCGCACTGCCGCGCACCACCCGACTGCACGCCGTCGGCCCCGCACCGATCGGTTCCGCGTCAGCTCCTCCCACATCAACCCGTCCCGCACAGGAGGCATGACATGTACGTCGCCGTGAAGGGCGGGGAGCGCGCCATCGCGAACGCGCACGCGCTCCTGGCCGAGCAGGGCCGCGGTCACCCGCACCTGCCCGTGGTCGACCCGGCGCAGGTCGAGGGCCAGTTCGGGGTCCTCGTCTCCCGGGTCATGACCGAGGGCTCGCTCTACGACCCGGAACTCGCGGCACGCGCGCTGCTGCAGGCGCAGGGTGACGTCCTCGAGGCCGTCACCCTGGTGCGCTCCTACCGCACCACCTTGCCGCGCTTCGGTTACACCTGCGCCATCGACACGTCCGGACTGGCGCCGCAGCGGCGCATCTCCGCCACTTTCAAGGATCTTCCCGGCGGGCAGCAGCTCGGAGCGACGTTCGACTACACGCACCGGCTGTTCTCCGCCGCCGGTGCGGCCACTCCCGATCGGCGCGTGTCCGACGGGGTCGATGGCGAGGATCAGGCCATGCCCCGCGTGGCCGATCTGCTGGGCGCCGGCGCGCTGATCGAACCGGATGCCCACCCCGACCAGGACGCGACGCAGCCGGGCGACCTCACCCGCGAGCCGCCGGTCTTCCCGATGAGCCGGGCGGAGCGGCTCCAGGCGCTGGCGCGCGGCGACGAGGGCTTCCTGCTCGGCCTCGCCTACTCGAGCCAGCGCGGTTTCGGCAACACCCACCCCTTCGCCGGGGAGGTCCGGGTGGGCGAGGTGGAGGTCGAGTTCGACGCTCCCGAGTTGGGCTTCGGCGTTCCACTGGGGCGCATCGAGATCACCGAGTGCCAGATGGTCAACCAGTTCACCGGCAGCGCCGAGACGCCCGCGCAGTTCACCCGCGGCTACGGCCTCGCCTTCGGCCGCAGCGAGCGCAAGGTGATGTCGATGTCGATCGTCGACCGGGCGCTGCGCAGTGCGGAGTTCGACGAGCGCGTCGTCTCCCCGGTCCAGGACGAGGAGTTCGTCATCAGCCACAGCGACAACGTGCAGGCCACCGGATTCGTGGAGCACCTGAAGCTGCCGCACTACGTCGACTTCCAGGCCGAGCTGATGCTGGTCCGCCGTCTGAACGAGGAGTTCAAGGAGTCGCGCGCATGACCGCCGATCTGATCGGCTACAACGTCGGCTACCTCGACGAGCAGACCAAACGGATGATCCGCAGGGCCCTGCTGAAGGCCGTCGCGATCCCCGGCTTCCAGGTGCCGTTCGCCAGCCGCGAGGTGCCGATGCCGCGCGGCTGGGGCACCGGAGGCGTGCAGGTCACGGCCGCCATCATCGGCGAGCAGGACGTCCTCAAGGTCATCGACCAGGGCGCGGACGACACGACGAACGCCGTCTCGATCCGGAACTTCTTCAGGTCCGTCGCCCACGTAGAGACCACGACGCGAACCGACGAGGCGACCATCATCCAGACCCGCCATCGCATCCCCGAAACCCCGCTGGCAGAGGGACAGGTGATCGTCTACCAGGTGCCGATGCCCGAGCCGCTCCGGTTCCTCGAACCGCGCGAGACGGAGACCCGCCGCCTGCACGCGCTCGAGGAGTACGGGCTCATGTTCGTCAAGCTCTACGAGGACATCGCCCGCTTCGGGCACATCGCCAAGACCTACGACTACCCGGTGCTCGTCGGCGGCCGCTACCTGATGGCGCCGTCACCGATCCCGAGCTTCGACAACCCCAAGATGCACATGAACCCGGCGCTGCAGCTGTTCGGTGCCGGCCGCGAGAAGCGCATCTACGCCGTGCCCCCGTTCACGAGCGTCGAGAGCCTCGGCTTCGAGGACTTCCCCTTCGAGCCGCAGCGGTTCGACGATCCCTGCGCGATCTGCGGCGCGACCGGCGGCTACCTCGACGAGGTCATCACCGACGACGCCGGGGGCTCGATGTTCGTCTGCTCCGACACCGACCACTGCGAGCGGACCGCGGCTGCGCCGAACGACACCACGTCGACCGCCACCACGTCGACCACCACAAGGCCGAACCCCGCCACGCCGAACACGAAGGCGATCGCATGACCGACGAACGTCCGCTGTTGGAGGTGCGTGGCGCCGGCCACCGCTACGGCCTGCGGTACGGATGCCGGGACGTGGACTTCGATCTCTGGCCGGGCGAGGTGCTCGCCGTCGTGGGCGAGTCGGGATCGGGCAAGTCGACGCTGCTCGGCACGCTGTCGCAGCGGCTCGAGCTGACCGAGGGGAACATCCGCTACCGCATGGCCGACGGCCTGCCGGTCGAGCTCGCGGGGTTGTCGGAGAGCTCCGTGCGGCGGCTGTGGCGCAGCGAGTGGGGCTTCGTGCACCAGGATCCGGCCGACGGCCTGCGTATGCACGTCAGCGCGGGCGGCAACGTCGGCGAGCCGCTGATGGCCAACGGCTGGCGCCACTACGGCCGCATCCGCGAGACCGCGGCCCAGTGGCTCGAGCGCGTCGAGATCCCCGCCGACCGGATCGACGACCACCCGTCGACCTTCTCCGGGGGCATGCGGCAGCGGCTGCAGATCGCCCGCAACCTGGTGGTCTCACCGCGGCTGGTGTTCATGGACGAGCCGACCAGCGGCCTGGACGTGTCGGTGCAGGCGCGCCTGCTCGACCTGATCCGCAGCCTGGTCTCCGACCTCGGCCTCGCGGTCGTCGTCGTCACCCACGACCTCGCCGTCGCGCGGCTCATCTCGCACCGCACGCTCGTCATGAAGGACGGCCGCGTCATCGAGTCCGGTCTCACCGATCGCGTGCTCGACGATCCGCACGCCGCGTACACGCAGCTGCTCGTCTCCTCGGTCCTGCAAGGGTGATCCGCCACATGAACCGACAGACGCCGATCCTGGCCGTCTCCGCGATCGACAAGACCTTCACCATGCACCTGCAGGGCGGGCAGCGGCTCGCCGTGCTCGAGCGCCTCGAGTTCGAGGTGTTCCCCGGCGAATGCGTCGTCCTCGGCGGCCCCTCGGGTGCCGGCAAGAGCACGATCCTCAAGCTGGTCTACGGCAACTACGCCGCCGACCGTGGCCGGATCGTGCTCGGCGCGGGCACGGGCGCGGTCGACATCGCCGCCGCGGACCCGCGGTCCGTGCTCGCGGCCCGGCGCCACACCATGGGCTACGTCAGCCAGTTCTTGCGTTGCGTACCCCGGGTCCCCGCGCTGCAGGTCGTCGCCGAGCCGCTCGTCGAGCGCGGCGTCGCACCCGACGAGGCGCGCGAGCGCGCCGCGGACTTGCTGACGCGCCTGTCGATACCGCCGCGCCTGTGGTCACTGCCCCCGGCGACGTTCTCGGGCGGCGAGCAACAGCGCGTCAACATCGCCCGCGGCTTCCTGCCCGAGCTTCCGCTGCTGCTCCTCGACGAGCCCACGGCGTCGCTCGACGCCCGCAACCGGGACGCCGTGATCGAGCTGATCCGAGAGAAGCGCAGCCGGGGCGTCGGCATGCTCGGCATCTTCCACGACGTGCAGGTCCGCACCGCCGTCGCCGATCGGGTCCTCGATGTCGAGGCCTTGGCGCCAGGCGCCGGGGCCGCAGCATGACGGCCCGGTTCGCGATCTACGCCGCACCCGGCACCGGGTCGGCCGACGCCGCCGCGGTCCGCCTGCGCGAGCAGGCGGAGTCCTGGCTCGGCCGCCGCATGGACGGGACCCGCCCGGATCCCCGGCTGCCGAGCGGCTGGACACGCGCGGCCGTCGACGAGATCACCGTCAACGCCCGGCGCTACGGTTTCCACGGCACCCTCAAGGCCCCGTTCCGGCTGGCCGAAGGCCGCTCGGTCGAGCAGCTGGAGCAGGATCTCGAACGGTTCGCCCGGACGGGCCGCCCCATCGCACTCCCGCAACTGCGCCTGCATCGCATGGACGGCTTCTTCGCCCTGGTGCCGGGCGCCGACGCACCGGAGCTGCACGAGCTCGCCGCGGCACTCGTGACCGGATTCGACGCCTACCGCGCGCCCGCCACGGCGACCGAGATCGCCCGCCGCAACCCCGACGCGCTGACCCCGCGGCGGCGCCGGATGCTCGAGACCTGGGGGTATCCGTACGTGCTCGACGAGTTCCGCTTCCACCTGACGCTCACCGACCGGATCCCGCCCGACCGGCACGGCCAGGTGCACGACGCGCTGGCCGCCTGGTTCGCCGACTGCCTCGGCCGGACGATCGCCGTGGACGCGCTCACCCTCTGCACCCAGCCCACGCCGGGCGCGCCGTTCCGGCTGCACTCGGTGCACCCGCTTCGACGCCCTGCCGACCGTCCCCGCGCCTGCGCCGCGGCCGCCCACGAAGGAACCCGATGAGTCGCGAGACCGTCCTCGGCAACGCCCGCATCGTCCTGGACGACGAGATCCTGCACGGGTCCGTCCACATCCGCGACGGCGAGATCGCCGACATCACGGCCGGCCCGGCCGCAGGCGAGGACCTCGACGGTGATCTGCTGATCCCCGGCCTCGTCGAGCTGCACACCGACCACCTCGAATCACACGCCCGGCCCCGCCCCGGCACCCGGTGGGACGCGGTGCCCGCCGTGCTCGCCCACGACGTGCAGCTCAGCGGCGCAGGCGTGACAACCGTGTTCGACGCCGTCCGGATCGGCACGCTGGAGGGCCGCGACGACGAGACCACGTTCGCCCGCTCCCTCGCCGCCGGGATCGAGCAGGCCCAGCAGGCCGGGATCACCCGCGTCGAGCACTTCATCCACCTGCGCTGCGAGGTCTCCGCCCCCTCCGTCGTCGCCGAGTTCGAGGCCTTCGACGACGTCTCGTCCCTGCGCCTCGCCTCGCTCATGGACCACACCCCCGGACAGCGCCAGTACGCCGACGTCGAGGCCTACCGGCGCTACATGCTCGGCAAGGGCCGGTTGCCGGCGGACGCGATCGAGGAGTTCATCGCCCAGCTCAAGGAGATCGCGCTCGAGCACTCAGTGCCGAACCGGAAGGCGATCGCCGGGCTCGCCGCGGACCGCGGGATCGCGCTCGCCACCCACGACGACGCCACCGTGGAGCACGTCGAGGAGGCCGCGTCGTTCGGCGTGCGGATCTCCGAGTTCCCCACCACCGAGGTCGCGGCGCGCGCCGCCCGCGAGCGCGACCAGCTCGTCGTCATGGGCGCACCGAACATCGTCCGCGGCGGCAGCCAGTCCGGCAACGTCGCCGCAGCCGCGCTGCTCGACCTGGGCCTGCTCGACATCCTGTCGTCGGACTACGTGCCGTCCAGCCCGCTGCAGGCGATCGTGCAGCTCGACGCCGACGGCCGTTGTCCGCTGGTGGAGGGGGTCCGGCTGGTCAGCGGCAATCCGGCCCGCGCCGTCGGGCTCGACGAGCGCGGCGTGATCGCCGTCGGCAAGCGCGCCGACCTGGTGCGGGTGCACCCCCACGCGCTCCCGGCAACACCGCGTCATCCGCGCGGGCACGTGGTGCCGGTCGTGCGCGCCGTCTACCGGCAGGGGGTGCGGGTGTCGTGACCGCGCGAATCGGACCAGGCGCCTTCGTGGCGGTCGTCGGCGCGAGCGGCGTCGGCAAGGACGCACTGATCAGCGGGGCGCGCGCGCACTGCGGGCGCGCTGTGCACTTCCCGCGGCGCGTGATCACACGGCCGCCCGGGCCCGGCGAGGACTTCGACTCCCTGAGCGAGGCCGCTTTCCTCGACGCCGAGGAGCGCGGCGACTTCGCGGTGTCCTGGCGGGCGCACGGTCTCGCGTACGGCATTCCGGTCTGGGTGGACGAGCCGGTCCGCGCAGGCGAGGTCGTCGTCGCGAACGTCTCCCGCGGAGCCGTCAGCGCGCTCGAGGAACGTTACGACCACGTCGTGGTCGTCCGGGTCACGGTGTCCGACGCCGTACGCGCCGCGCGACTGCGAGCCCGCTGCCGGGAGTCGGTCGACGCCATCGCGCGGCGGCTGGCCCGGGTGGACCCGGCGCCGGAGCGCGTCGCCGACCACGAGATCCGCAACGACGCCACCGTGGCCGAGGGCAGCGCCCAGCTGCTCGCGATCGTCACGGCGGCGCTCGCCACGACCGGCCGATCGGGAGAGCGGGTGTGAGCGCGCAACGCCTCTCGGAGCAGCCCGTGATCGGGCCGGACGTGAGCATGAGCGACAGCGTCCTCGGCCGCTACACCGAGATCGGTGCGGGAACCCGGCTCTCGAACGTCGTCATCGGCGACTACAGCTACTGCGACCGGCTTTGCGATTTCGCCAACACCACCGTCGGGAGGTTCTCGAACATCGCGAGCTTCGTGCGGATCGGGGCGACCGACCACCCCCTGGACCGCGCGAGCCTGCACCACTTCCTGTACCGCAGCGCCAAGTACTGGGACGACGCCGAGGACGACGCCGAGTGGTTCCAGCGGCGCCGCGCGCGCCGGACCGTGATCGGTCACGACACCTGGATCGGCCACGGGGCACAGGTCAAGCCGGCGGTGACGGTCGGGGACGGCGCGGTGATCGCGTCCGGGGCGATCGTGACCACGGACGTCCCCGCCTACGCGATCGTGGCGGGTGTGCCCGCGAGGGTGCTGCGCTACCGGCAGCCGCCGGAGATCGCCGAGCGCCTGCGGGACCTCGCGTGGTGGGACTGGGACCACCGGACGCTACGGGCCCGCCTGGCGGACTTCCGCAGGCTCACCGCCGAGGAGTTCCTCGACCGCTACGGGGACTGACCGGGTCGGCAGCGCGTGGCGTCGTCGAACTCCGCCGATCTCGGGGTGCGGTCGGGCGACCGTCCCGTCGGGGTGCGGCGACGCCACCGACCGGTCAGCGGAACACCCGGCGCATCCACGCCGCGATGCCCTCGACGACGAGCACGGTGCCGAACACCATGATCACGAGCGTGGTCACCTGGCCATGCAGCGTCAGCACGGTCGAGGCGTTGGTGAGGTAGAAACCGACGCCGCTGCCGCCGACGATGCCGAGGACCGTCGCCGCCCGGATGTTCGTGTCGACGAGGTAGAGCGAGTTGCCGATCAGCGACGGCAGGCCCCGCGGCCACGTCGCGGCGAGATAGCGCTGGCTCCGCGTGGCGCCCGCGGCGCTCAGCGCGCGTTCCGGGCCGGGGGGAAGCTCCTCGAACGAGTCCGCGACCAGCTTGCCGAGCAGTCCGACGCCGCCGAAGGCGAGTGCGACCACGCCGGCCTGGTTGCCGAGGCCGGTCACCATGATCAGGAAAATCGCCAGTACGAGCTCCGGTACCCCCCGGAAGATCACCAGGATGGTGCGGAAGGTGGTGCGGACGGCGTTGTTCGGCGCGACGTTGCGAGCGGCGAGCGAACCGACGAGCAGTGACAGGACGAGGGACAGCACGGCGGATGCGAAAGCGACCTCGACCGTCACGAGCAGGGCCTGGGCGAACTCGTCGAGGCTGTGGCTGCCGAAGTTCGGCGGCCAGAAGCTCTGCAACGTCGGCACGACGTAGTTCCAGCTGATCTGCCCGAAGTCGACGTCTGCCATCCAGTAACCGGCGACGACGATCGCGACGGCGGTCCACGCCCAGCTCAGGTTGCGCACGCGAGCCCGGGTCCAGGGGCGACGCAGAGCCGCTTCGACGCCGAGGGCAGCCACGTGGCCGCCGGGCGGCTGCCCGCGGACGGGCGGGCGCTTCCCGGCCGCCCGCAGGATCCGGCCGCCGAGGCCGTTGCCCACGGCGTCGACGCCGAGCAGGTTGCTGCGGATCATCGAGGAGATGATCTCGAGCACCACGCAGAGCACGAAGATCACAGCGGCAATGCCGAGGCCGCGCCCGTAGCCCTCGGGGAACTGCGCGAAGGCCACCTTCATCGCGTAGCCGAGGCCGCCGACCCCGGCGTAGCCGAGAATGGCCGAACCGCGCAGGTTGATGTCGAAGCGGTGCAGCACCGTGGCGATCCACGACGGCAGCACCTGTGGGAACACCGCCGACCAGAACTCCTGCGCCTTCGAGCCGCCCGCGGCACGTACGGCGAGCTGCGGACCGTGGTCGATCTGCTCGATGGCGTCGGCGAAGAGCTTCGAGATCATCCCGATGGAGTGGATCCCGATGGCCAGGATCCCGGGGAGCGAGCTGCCGAGTGCGAAGGCCAGCGAGAACGCCAGCGCCAGCACCACGTCGGGCACGGCGCGGGTGATGACCCCGATCGCCCGACCGAGGACGCGCAGCCAGCCTGCCGGTGTCGTGTTTGCCGCGGAGACGTAGGAGACCGGGATCGAGATGAGTGCGGCGACAACGGTGCCGAGGATGACGATGCCGAGCGTCAGCCCGATCAGGTACGCCAGATCGGGCGGCGCGGGGAGGCTGACGGGGTCCATCAGGCTGAACACCTTGACCGCGTTCTGCGTGCTCGCCGCCACGTTCGACCAGGAGAAGTCCAGCGTCGTCAGTGAATAGACCCCGAAGGCGAGCATGAACAGGACGGCGCTGCAGCCCGCGATCCTGCTCGTGGGGATCCGAGGACGCCGGAGGCTCGCCGCGGTGTCGGCCTCGGGCGGGCGGCTCGTCGTTCTCGCCGCGGTCACCGCCGCCCGCCCCGGGCCGCCGTCCCTACGGAGACGCCGTCGCCGACGTCGATGGCCCCCAGCTCGGTCTCGATCGCCGTCAGCTCGGCGGTGGACGCGGCGACGCGCCCGTAGATCTCCATCACCTCCGCCCTGCCCAGACCGTCGGTGGTGGTGTCGAGCACGACTTCGCCGTGGCGCAGACCGACGATCCGGTCGCCCCAGCCGAGCGCCAGGTCCACCTGGTGGAGGCTGCACACGACGGTCAGGCCGTCGTCGGCGGCGATCTCCCGGATGAGCCGCATGACCTGGTCGCTCGACTCCGGGTCGAGGCTCGCGACAGGCTCGTCGGCCAGCAGGATGCGCGGATCCTGCATCAGCGCTCGCGCGATCGCGACCCGCTGTTGCTCGCCACCCGAGAGCTGATCGGCACGCTGGTAGGTCTTCTCGAGCAGGCCGACCCGTTCCAGATGCGTGATCGCGAGGAGCTTGAGGGAGCGGGGATAGGCCCACAGTCCCAGGCGCGGTCCGCGTAGGCGGGACAGTGCGCCGGTCAACACGTTCTCCAGGACCGTCAGCGACGGCACCAGCTCGAACCGCTGGAAGATCATGCCGACCCGGCCGCGCAGGGCGCGCAGTGCCGCGGGTCTCAGCGTGGCGACGTCCTCGCCGAGGACCTCGACCACACCCGCGGACGGGCGCTCCAGCCCGTCGAGGTGGCGGAGCAGCGTCGACTTGCCCGACCCGGAACGGCCGAGCAGCACGACGACCTCGCCCTGCTCCACCGTCAGGTCGACGGCGCGGAGGGCTCTCGTGGAGCCGAAGTCCTTCGTGACCCGGGACACCGAGATGATGGGGGTGGGCTTCGGGCTGCTCATGACCGCGTCGGTCCGTTCCGTCGATCGGGCGCGCCGGCTACTTCGAGCACTTGGCCGCTGGGATGGACGTGCAGAGATCGGTGATGGACTTGTAGTACGACGCGTCCTCCTTCTGCGCGCCGAAGTACCCCTCTGTGAAGCCCTCGGTGAGGGGGACGCCGGAGGCCTTGATCGCGTCGAGCGACGCGCCCTGCAGTGCCGCGGTGAGCTTGGCCTGCGCATCTGCGGGCAGCGTCGTCGAGATCGCGAGCGGGCCGCCCGGGACGTACTCCTTGCCGATGACCGTGACCTCGCCCTTCGCGACCGCTGGGTCGACAACCGTGTCCTCGGCGAAGCCGACGTCGCACTGCTTCGAGGCCACGGTCTGCTCGGACTTGTCGTGGGCACCTGCGAAGTAGGCCGTGAAGTCGTTGAACGTCGGGTTGCCGTTCGCGTCGGTGCCCGAGCTGTTGACGTCGAGGCCGGCCTGGTGCAGCTGGTACAGGCCGAAGAGGAAGCCGGAGGTCGAGTTGGGGTCGACGAAGCAGACCTTCTTGCCCTTGGCGTCGGCGAGTGTGGTGATCGGCGAACCCGCGGGCACGATGGCCTCGGAGTAGTAGCCGGGATCCTGGACCTTCGGCGAGGTCAGCGTCGCCGCGACCGGTGTGAGCTTCGCGCCCTTGTTGACGGCCATGACGTACTGCAGGGCCCCGGAGGTGATCATGTCGACCTTGCCCGCGACCGCGGCGGCGATCAGGGCCGTGTAGTCGGAGGTCGGGTAGTACTCGACCTTGTAGCCGGTCGTCTTGGCGATGTAGTCCTCGAGCGGTTTGTTGTTCGAGTCCGAGCCTGCCTGGTCCGGCGTGGCACCGAAGACGATCGTGCCCGCGGACTTGGCCCAGGTCCCGGAATCGGCCTGCGAGCCGGACGGGGCGTTCCCGCCACAGGCGGTCAGCGCGCCGAGGCTGATCAGCGCGGCAGCCACAAGGGTTCCGATGCGCGTAGTGCGAGACAAGAGCACGGAGAAGCCTTTCGCGAGGTGTGCGAGCGGATCGGGGAGGGGACGGGCCCCCGGTGACCTGCAAAGTAGGTGTCCGACATGGCCCCTCGGCCGTTCTGCGGTAGCGGGCGAGTGACCTTGTATGAACATCTAGACAACTCGCGGTCGGGTGATCGCGGCGCTGTCTTCCGGGTCACTTCGGCCGCAGCGACCACTCGAGCCCCACGCCCGAATCCCCCGTAGCGCGCCTGTTCGAGCTCGACGGGTGGGATGTCGCCGCAGCTTCGAACAGTCGTCGGTGGTTGAAATCGCCGCACGCCGGCCCAGGATCCGGCGCGAGTAGGCATCGAGGACGAACGCCACGGAGACCCTCCCGGACCAGGTCGCCACCGCCGTGCACCACGTCGCACGCAGTCAGGTCGGCGGGCTGCGGTTCCACGACCCCCACCACTCCTACCCCACCTGGCTCGTCGACGACGGCGTCCCGCCCAACATGGTGCAGCGGGTCATGGGACGCGAACGCTCGTCCACGACGCTGGACCGCTACGCCCGGCGCACCGACAACAGCGTCCGCATCCTCCAGGCGCTCGACGACCAGGCCGACGACGAGGACCCCGACGACCCGACGGAGCCTGTCCCCGCTCCGGCCTGAGACTGCTGCTCCGGGAATGCTCCGAGAAGGGAGCCATCATGCGAAACGGCCTGGCCGGAAGCTCTGAAAAGAGCCCCTGACCAGGCCGTTCGGCTGTGGGCGATACTGGGATCGAACCAGTGACCTCTTCGGCGCCTCTCTGTGTCAACACCTGAGCTACTTCCGGGCGGCCGTAGGCTGCGTGGTGGCGGGTCCGGGAAGTGACTTGTCCGAAGAGTCGGCTATCGGGGTTAGGCCGGCCGCGCTGGATTTAGTAGTCGCCCCCGAGTGTCCTCCCGGGCCCGTCGCCTGCGAGTCGCGCACCAACTTCCGGTAGACCACATCGGACAGCCGCCGTTTCAGACACCGCAGCGCCTCCTTGTGGCTCTTCCCCGCCGCACGTTTCCGCCGGTAGTACTCCCGGCCCGCGGTGTCGTGACGGATCTAGGTAATCGCCATGACATGCAGCGCATAGTTCAACTGCCGATCCCCGCCCGCGACAACCGATGCCGAACCACATCCCCAGAGGACACCGCGATCGGCGCAGAGCCGGTGTAGGACGCAAACGCCCCCGCCGAGGCGAACCGACTGATCGACCCGACCCGCGCCAAGATCTTCCCGGCCAGCATCCCACCGATGCCAAACAGCTCGGTCAGCGTCGTTCCCGACTCCCCGACCGCGGTGGTGATCTGCTCGCCGGTCGCGGCGATCCGGCCATCAAGCCGGCGGACCTCGGCAACCAGGTCCACCGCGAGCCGCCGCCGGATGGACCCGAGAACATCACGCGGCCGAACCCGACGCAACAAGCCCGCAGCATCATCGGCAGTCAGTCCCAGATCAGCGCCACCCGGCAGCAGGTGCGCGAGCAGCACATGCAGTCGATTCACCGTCTGAGTACGGGTCTTGACCAGGTCGTCGCGGTGCTCGGTCAGCGCCCGCAGCGCCATCGCGAGCTCGTCGAACTGCACCGACACCACCCAGAGGCCGTCCACGCGGCGACACCCACCGAGACGGCGTCAGCCTCATCAGTCTTCCGGCCATGACCCGTCGAGAGCGCCCGCACCCGCGCGGCCAGCTTCGCCGGCACATCCAGCACCGCCAGCCCGTCGGCGAGCAGCCTGGTCGCCAACGGTGCACCCAACCCGCCCGCACCCTCGATCGCCCACCGCGACCCTGACCAGCCCCGGGCGAACCGGCGCAGTTGCCGATAACCGTCCCGATTGGCCTCCACCCGAAGCGAGGTCCGCGGCTGCAACGATCCGTCCACCGCCACCGCGGTCCAGGATCGCTTGTGCGGATCAACCGCGATCACCACCGGACCCGAGCCAGCACTCCGACGCGACACCCAACCTCCTCCACGACAGCCAGCAGGAGCTCGAGGAGACGGCACACCGACTTCGGGCGAAGCAGGCCTCTCTTCAGCCACTCACCTCGACGGCGATGGCCGGGACGCAGGCCGAAGAACAGTCAACCCCACACGGGGCGACACGTGTGAACCGAGCGACCCCGACCACCGCCTCAGAGATCATGGCTGCAGACCTGATCTCCTGCCGGCATTGAACAAGTCGGTGTGAACGCGGACGCGGTAGCCCGTCAGCTAGCCTCTCGTGACGTCGCATGCCGTCTGAGCAGGAGTTCCCTGACGGTACGTGGCAAGTGGTAACAGCGGCTCATTGGCCGTTCGCTCCGAGATTGCTCCGTCCCTGGAGAAATCGCCGGCGGTAGCCTTCCGCGATGCGACATGGCTGGCTGGCCTCACCGATCCATCGCCTCTACGAGCGTCGGTTGCAGTGTTCCGTGACCGCCGGCGAGCTTCCTCGCCACGTCGGCCTAGTCATGGACGGTAACCGGCGCTGGGCCCGGCAGATGGGGATGGACAACCCCAGCATCGGTCATCGCTACGGCGCCGAGCACGTCGACGAGGTCCTGGGCTGGTGCCGGGAGCTGGGCATCGAGCACGTCACCGTCTACGTCGCCTCGATCGACAACCTGCACAAGCGCAACGGATCCGAGGTCACCTACCTGCTCGACGTAATCGAGAACATCGTGACCGAACGCCTCGCCCGCCCCGGCAGCTCGTGGCAGGTTCACCTGGCCGGTCGACTCGACGTCCTGCCTGACTCAACGGCGCACGCGCTCAAGCTTGCTGAGGAGCAAACTCGTGGCTGCGCCACCGGGGCTCACGTCACCATCGCCGTCGGCTACGACGGGCGCACCGAGGTTGTCGACGCGCTCCGTTCCCTCCTTGACGTCGAAGCCCGTGCCGGTGCGAGCCTGACCGAGGTGGCGGCCCGGATCTCTGACGAGGCGATCGCCGCGCACCTCTACATGGCCGCTCACCCCGAACCCGATCTGATCATCCGAACCAGCGGGGAACAGCGGCTGTCTGGCTTTCTACTCTGGCAAGCCGCGAACGCCGAGCTGTACTTCTGCGACACGTACTGGCCAGCCTTTCGCAAGGTCGACCTCCTGCGTGCGCTGCGCGACTACGGCCGACGCGAACGCCGCCTCGGCCGGTAGTCGCGCTTAGCGCGCGCAGACGTTGAAGCGGAACGAATCGCCGCAGAACCCCCACCCGCGGCGATGGGCCAACACCTGCTCTGAGGTGCGCGAACGCCTGTCGACGGTTCTCGTCGCTTTGCGCTGCCGGTGGGCGTCCTGACGATCGACCGACGAACGGGCTCGGCCATCGTCCGACCCAAGCAGCAATGGACGTCATGGCGGTCTACCGGGAGTGGCTGCCCCTTGTTCATCTCAATCCACGAGGACGTCGCAATAACGATACCGTTCCCACCATGGGCAGAGGCAGGGCGAAGCAGAAACGTGATCATGGCCCGGTCCGGACGGCGGCAGCGCAGGTGTTCCCGCCCCCGTCGGGCCGGTCCCTCCCGCGCCGAGCGGTGGCGGTAACAAGCCGGCGCCGGACCACACTTCCGCGTGCGCAGGCACATCACCGGCCGCCGATCCTCTGCTTCAGCGGTAGTTGGTGAACCGTGTCTGACCAGCCGTTACGCGACCGCGGGCGCTCTGACCTGCCGCACAGTGTCTGCGCGTGTCGTCATGTAACGGCCAGGATTGGCGGTCTTCTGTACCCGATTTGTACCGGGAGTGCGAGACACCAGCTTGGGAACCAGCGTGTCGGCCGGTCGCACTGGGCCTGAGCTGCTCTCGCCGCCGGTCTGTCTGCGCCGCCGTTGACCGCTGGTGACCGCCCTCAAGGCCCGTGAATGGCCCGTGGCTGAGGCGCTGACGAGCGCACGTCAGAGCGCGTATGGCATACCGCGACAGTGAGATGGACGAGTGGGCGGCGGGTCGGCAGCTGCCCTCGACGCACCAGGACCCGGCTCGCCGTGTGGTAGCCCTCCGGGAGTTCGACGGGATGCCACACCACCAGTGGCATCAGGGTCGCAGCCGGCCTGTAGTCGTACATCGACATGACCTCGTTGTTGCGTTGGGTATCGGTGCGCGGTCAGAAAGGTTTGCCGCCCGCCGCGTCGACCGGTTCACGGTTGTTGTTGTCATGCGGAGCCTGACCCTTGTACGCCGCGAGGGTTTCCTCTAATGGCCCATGCATGCGCATCCGGCCTTCGTCCATCCAGATGGCGGTCGTACACAGCTCTCTCAGCAGGTCGTCGACATGAGAGGCGAACACTAGGATCCCGGAGCGTTGAGCGAGGTCCACGAGCCGCTGACGTGCCTTGGCGAGGAATGCCGCGTCGATCGAACCAAGGCCTTCATCGAGGATGAGAATTTCGGGGTCGATGGCAGTCACCACGCCGACTGCGAGCCGGACTCGCATACCGGCAGAGTAGGTGCGCAGAGGCATGCTCAGATAGTCGCCAAGCTCGGTGAACTCCGCGATGTCGTCGAACCGCTTCTGCATCTGCTTGCGAGTCATGCCGAGGAACAGACCACGGATCGTGATGTTCTCGTAACCCGAGACTTCGGGATCCAAGCCCACGCCGAGGTCGAACACGGGCGCGACCCTGCCGAAGATCCGCGCGCTGCCCCGTGTCGGCTCGTAGATGCCGGACAACAACCGCAAGAGGGTGGACTTGCCAGCACCGTTGTGCCCCACCAGAGCTACTCGATCGCCTTCGCCCAGCGACAAAGTGATGTCCTGCAGGGCCTCGATGATCGGGACCTTCGCGCTGGTGGCGATCTTACTGCCGACCTTGCCGAGCACCTGCTTCTTGAGGGACCGGGACTTGGCGTCGAAGATCGGGAAATCGACGTAGGCGCCCCGCACGTCGATGCTCACCATGCGCTACCACCCCTGCTGATCGACTGCCGTACGCGAACCAACATTATCATTCGTGTTCGGCCGGTCGGGCCGGCCACGGTCGAAGGTCGGGACCAGGCGCCCACCAGCGGGAGGTAGCGTGCGATCGGTGAGTGAGCGATCCGCCGACCAGGGCTTTCATCCTCCACAGCAGGCCCGCAGCCGGGAGTCCCTGCAGAAAGTGTTGGCCGCCGCTGAGCACGTGCTGGCCAGCCAGGGCATCGAGGAGTTCACCGTCGCGGCGGTCGCTGAGCAGGCGGGCATGTCGGTGGGTGCGATCTATGGCCGGTTCTCAGGCAAGGACCAGCTGCTCCACGCCGTGAAGGACCAGTTGCTCGGACTCCTGGAGACCAGCGTCAGCGAAGCCCTTCACTCACCGGCGCCCGGGCTCAAGGGGATCATCGGCGCCTTCACCCAGGCTCTGGCGCGCACCTTCACACGCCACAACCGGATCTTCCCCGAGTTGCTCGACGGCCAGCGCACCGAAGGACGCGAGCGTGGCCTCCAAGCGCTGGCCGCAATCCAGCAAGCCTTCGCCGAAGCCGTCCAACCCTGCCTCGAGGAAGTCCAGCGACCGGACCGCGCGATGGCCATCCGCATGGCCACTCGAACAATCATCGGCTCCTGCGTGCACCGTGCCGCCACCTGTCGATTCTGGCCCGACGACATGACCTGGAGCACGTGGGCCACCGAAACAAACGAAATGGCACTCGCCTACCTCACTTCACCGGACGATCGAGATCAGCTATAGAGGCGGAAAGTGTTGAGTGAGAGCCGGTTGCCCTCGTGGAGGTCGATGGGATGCCCACCATGCCCGATTGTGGGTGAACGGCCAGTTAAGAGCGTGTGGCCCGGCCGCTCCACACGGGCGACCCCGGACTCGACGAATTGTTCGCCCACGCCCTGCATGACCCGCTCCTCGCCACAGCCTGACCACACGGCCACACGGCCACACGGCCACACGGCCCCGACCGGAGACCAGCCGGAAGCCCTCGGCAATCACACCACGCTCCGCTGGCCGATCCTGACAAGTTGCCCCCGCTGGCGACAGCGCAGATTCGCGGGCGTCCGATCAGGCGCTATCGGCCTCGCGGCGCCAGACGTAGCGGGTGAACGAATCGGGACACGGCGCCTACCTGCGATGGCGCGGCGAGACGTCCTGTGAGCTGCGCGAACGCTCGCCGGTCGTTCTCGTCGTTTTGCGCTGCTGGTGGGCGTCCTGACGAACGTTTGACGAACGGCCCGACCCGGGTGCGCACCTCACCATCACGGGCCCGTGTTGTATCCCGTCGACATGGCGCAGCCAGACCACGCGACGCCCCCGTGCGCAGCCTCTCCACCTATCCGCCACCGGAGTCCTGCCAGGCCTGTGCCGGGGCGTCGCGCAGTAGCCCTCGGGGAGGTCGACGGGAAGCCGCACCCGGCCCCGACCGAGACGAGGTCAGCCCGGCAACCGGCTGGCCCGTACGAGGAGGAAAGGCGGGAGTGCGGCTCGCTGGGGTTGCTCGGCGATGACGAGGGGGTGCGCCAGCGGCTCGGCGACCATGGTCAGGGTGAAGTCATGAGCGATGAGGGCGTTGAGATAGTGCGAGATCATCCGGTGGTGGTTGCCGGCACGGCGCACGCCTTGTGGATTGGCGGAGCGCCAGAATCCCTCGGTGGAGTAGCTTCCGATCACTCGCTCGGCTCCGACCCAGCGCGCGTGAGGAGCCTCGAAGCACGGATGGGGCACGGTGAAGGCTAGTTGACCCCCGGGAACCAGTGCGCGCCGAATCGAGGCGATAGCGGCATTGAGATCGGGGACATTGTTGAGCGAGAGGCCAGCGGTCACCCAGTCCGCCCAGTCGTCGGCGACGGTGGCCAGGCTACATCCGTCGTCCACGCGATATGTCGCGCCGGTGGCGCCCGTCGCTTCGATCGCGCGAGCCCGTTCGATGAGGCGGACCGTCGGATCCACCCCCACCACCTCAGCACCCCGGCTCGCGGCCGCACGTGTGATCAGGCCTTCGCCGCAACCCAGGTCGAGCACTCGCTGCCCGCTCATGCCCATGGGCAAGACATCAACCAGCACGTCACGGGCGAACTGGTGCATCGCGGACCCTCGATCGACGTGATCGGCGTACCAGTCCGCAATGGTGTCCCAGGTATCGGCCATCGCGCTGGAGTCTACGGATGCGGTGGAGGCCCCGGTTTCAACTGGGACGTACATCGCTGCAGATTCTTCAGAGCTCTGAGTCAGCGCTCGGGCATCCAGTTGACCGCACCGGCCCACTCCTCGGCGCGGGCAGTAATCTCGGCGATCAAGGTGCCCTTCGCGTCCGCGTAGGCGTTCATGTCCGGCCAGTCCCGCTCGGCCAGCTCGTGCTTGAGTTCGGCGTACGCCCGCCGGTCGGCTGCGTCTCGGCGGAGCCAGTCGCGGAATAGCAGGTGGCGGCGCTCCCACTCGCTACCCTGCGCACAGACGTGTACCTGCACGCTCAGATCGACAGTACGCACCATGCGGTGGCCCGGCTGGCGGACCCGCAGGTGGTAACCCGCCCGCCTCAAGGCCGGGAGATAAGACGGCTCATCCTCGACATCGGGGACGCTCAGATCAATGTCGATGATCGGCTTGGCGTCCAATCCGGGCACAGAAGTGGACCCGATGTGGTCCACACGTCGAGCAGTAGCGCCCAACGCACCGATGATCCGCTGACGCTCAGCGGCGAACTTCTCCGGCCAGGTTAGGTCGTAGGGGACAACGATGATGTCGCGCTTCTCCTGGCCACCGATCAGCTCGGTCTCGTCAGGCACGTGATCAAGCATGCCGCACCACTGCCGGGTGGACCGAGCCACCCACTGCACCGTCCGTCTGAGCGTCCTGCCTCTCGTCCGCGTCGACGAGCTTGGACGTTGAAGCGGAACGAATCCGGGTAGGACGCCTACCTGCGACGATGCGTCGATACCGCCCGTGAGATGCGCGAACGCTCGCCGGTGGTTCTCATCGGTTTGCGCTGCCGGTGGACGTCCTGACGAACGATTGACGAACGGCTTAGCCCCGGAGCCTTCACCACTACGGGGCCCGTGCGGCATCCCGTCGACCTGGCGCAGCCCGACCGCGCCGCACCCCGGGCGCAGCATCCCCGCCCCATACGCTGCCAAGCCTGCCAGGCCTGCGCCCGGGGTGGCGCGTGGTAGCCGTGCACCACGTCGCACGACACCAGGCCGGGGGGCTGCGGTTCCACGACCTCCGCCACTCCTACGCCACCTGGCTCGTCGACGACGGCGTGCCACCGAACATGGTGCAGCGGGTGATGGGACACGAACGCTCGTCCACGACGCTGGACCTCTATACCCGGCGCACCGACAACAGCGTCCGCATCCTCCAGGCGCTCGACGACTAGGTCGTGTCCTGTAGGTCGGTGCGCAGCCACAACACGATCGAGGCGATGATGATCTCGGCTCGGTAGTAGGCGGCGCGTTTGGCGTATCGGGTGGCCAGGCCCCGGAACTGCTTGAGCCGGTTGAAGCAGCGCTCGACCACGTTCCGGCCGGCGTAGATGACCTGGTCGAACGCGGGCGGGCGGCCACCGGCCGAGCCCTTCGCACGGCGATGCCGGACCTGGTCGCGGCGTTCGGGGCAGGTGAACGGGATCCGCCGCTCACGCAGCGCGGCCCGGGTGGACAGGTGCGAGTAGGCCTTGTCGGCCACGACTCGGTCCGGGCGGGTGCGGGGCCGGCCGGGTCCGTCACGCCCGACGTTGATCTGGTCGAGCATCGGCAGCAGTTGCGGGTTGTCCCCGGCCTGACCCGCGGTCAGCATGATCGACATGGGCAGGCCACGCCCGTCCACAGCGAGGTGGATCTTGCTGGTCAGCCCGCCTCGGGACCGTCCGAGGGCTTCCCCATCGACGGCGAGGTCTTCGACCCAGTCGGTGGCGCATCCCCCTTTTTGCGGGCTCCCGCCGAATGCTGGTGGGCCCGCACGTTGCTGGAGTCCACGCTGATCGTCCACTCCACGTTCCCGACCGAGTCGTCCTTGACGACCACCTGGTCGAGGATGCGTTCCCAGGTGCCGTCGGCGGTCCAGGTCCGCAGCCGCTCGTGGGCGGTCTTCCACGGCCCGTACCGATCGGGCAGGTCCCGCCACGGCGCCCCGGTGCGCAGCCCCACAGGATCGCGTTGATCACCTGACGGTGATCACGCCAGTACCGGCCCCGGCCCGCGACGGGGGTAGCAGGGGTTCGATCCGGGCCCAGGCCTTGTCGGTCAACTCACCACGACCCACCACCCGGCCATGATCAACTACCGCAGGTCTCCGCCCGTGACACCACGGCAGCAGCGACTCGTTGACGACCGACTCTGGGAGCTGATCCAGCCGCTGCTGCCCGCCCGACCCCGACCACGAGGCCCCGGTGGACGGCCACGGGTCGATGATCGAGCCGCGTTGGAGGGGATCCTGTTCGTGCTGCGCACCGGCTGCCGTTGGCGCGACCTGCCCCTGCAGCTTGGGTGCGGGTCCGGGCACACTGCCTGGCGCCGCCTGCGAGCCTGGCAGGACGCCGGGGTGTGGGACCGACTGCACCGCATCGTGCTCGAAGAGCTGTCCGAAGCCGAGCTGTTGGACTGGTCGCGCGGCTGTATCGATGCCGTCTCGGTGCGGGCGAAAAGGGGGGCGAGCTGACCGGGCGAAATCCGACCGACCGCGGCAAGTCGGGCAGCAAGTACCACCTGCTCTGTGACGCCAACGGGCTGCCGCTGCATGCGCTGATCTCGCCGGCCAACACCCATGACAGCAAGCTGTTCGAGCCCTTGCTGGAGACCAACCCCGGCGTCTGCAGGCATCGCGGCCGCCGGGGACGCCCACAACGCCGGCCGGCGAAGCTGCACGCGGACAAGGGCTACGACTTCCCGCGCTGCCGCGCCTACCTGCACCGACGCGGGATCAAGGTACGTATCGCCAGGCGCGGCGTCGAGAGCAGCACCAAGCTCGGCCGACACCGCTGGGTGGTCGAAGCGCACCATCTCCTGGCTGCTGCGGTTCAAGCGACTCGGGGCTGCGCTACGACCGCACCGAACCCACCCTCACCCCGCTACTGACCCTCGCCATGGTCCTGATCAACCTCCGCCGCCTCGTCGAGAACGAGTTCTGAGACCAGGTCTAAGCCGACGATCATGGCGCGGCGGCCGCAGAGTGAGTTTCCGCTGGTGGAAACCACGAAGGCCGGTGTCTCCGTCGGATGACACCGGCTTCCGTCGACCGTCGGGACGACAAGATTTGAACCTGCGACCCCTTGACCCCCAGGACGTGCGGGTAGCCGTTTACTCACGGGAAAGCGTGCATCGTGGGCGTGGGAGGCCCGACTAGCGGCTCGCGAGCAGGCGAGCGCGCGACGTGTGGTCCCCGTGCGGTCCCGAACCAACGCGGTCTTGATCTGGGCAGCCTCGGGATTGGGCCAGCACGGAACGCAGGAACCCCGCAGTGGTGGCCAACCGGCCAACGATGATGTGGAGCACAGCCAGCGCGGCGGAGGGCGGTGTCGCCGTCCTCGCTCGTGGCCTGACCAGAGGTACCTTCCAAGGCGCTGGCGAAGGCACCGCCTTCAGTAAGCCACAGGTTCCGATCTGCCTCAGCCGCCGTGATGGACCGGTCCAGGAAGACGAGATAGTCGAGCGCTCATCGGACGGGCGCGCGAGGCAAGAGTCAGCCACACCAGCAGCTCCAAGCGCAACAGCCAAAGCGAAGCACTCTTTCGGACGCTGCTGACCGAGCCAGAATCACTTATCCTGCGAATGATCGGCGATGTTGCCTCTCATTTTCCGAGACTCCTCAACATGGCCTCTGAGCTGGAGCGTAAAGCGTCCCACACCGCCGGTTACGCCCCAACACCTCTCATCAGTCCTGGCCCTTTCTGATGGATAAGTCATGTGCGGATCTTGTCGTTGCTGCGATGGCGTCCCGGATCCGCAGTAGCCGCCGCCCGGCGTGTCGTCGTCGAGCCTTCGCATCGTCTACATCAACGGCGGGCGGACCGTCCGGCTGGGACGCGAGCAAGGCCGCGACCCTCTGATGACGGTTGCTCGGGGCCAAGAGACAACCGACCAGCTTTGAGCACGGTCAACGTGACGCCCTCGCGCAGGTTCACCGTCGGCGGATGGTTCGCCTCAGCAGCAGACCAGCGCTGGCGCGCGTGACCGCAAGTCAGGGCCCAAGCTGCCCGTGCAGTTCACCCAAGGTGCCCGGCCACACGCGGAGCCCCTCGAGCAACTCCGAGTGGACGCCCTCAGCGGGACCGGCCACGCCTGGTTCTGATCTGGCCTTGCCGCTTCGCCTCGTCGAAGACGTCCCGGAGCGATACCCATTCCCCCGGCCGCCGCTCGGCCAGCCAGAAGCTCATCCCGCTGACGTACTTCCTCCCGCGCACGACCGCCCCGGCTTCGTCGGGCAGCCGGTAGCTGTCCCCAGTAGACAGTTCGATACGTCCGCCGGTGACGACAGCCGTATGTGCGCGGTCGCCGTCCTGGGCTCGTAGCGGTGCGCCGTCCGCAAGCACACCCGCCTCGAGCTGGGAAAGCTGCGTGGTACCGCCTCGCCGTCGTGGACCCGCCCCGAATGCCAAGGAGCGGCCCGGCGTCCATTGAGCGCCCCCATCAGCGAGCCGACCTGACGGCCGGAGTCACCGTGCTAGATGTTCTGGTGACAGGTCTGTGGCCCCGTTCTGTGCCCGGATCGCCAGTTCGATGGCCTTGAACGCGTGGTGCTGAGTCATCGCGTTCTCGGTGCGCTCGAGGCAGTCGAGCACGAGCTGGCCAAAGAACGGGTAGCCGACCTTTCCAGCGACCCGGAAGTGCGTCTCCTGCCGCCCGTTCGCGAGGAACAGGTGGCCGGGCCCGTCTGTCGTGGCAAGGTTCATGTATTTCCGCTGCTCAATGTACCCCTCGGTGCCCAGGATGAAGGTACGACCGTCACCCCAGGTCTGTAGACCGTCCGGGGTGAACCAGTCGCAGCGTAGATAGCCGGTGGCGCCGGTGTTCGTGACTAGATTCGCGTCGCCGAAGTCGTCGAGTCCTGGGTGCTCGGGATTCGCGTAGTTCGCGATCTGGCTGTTGACGACCTGAGCGTCTGTTGCGCCCGTATAGTGCAGGATCTGGTCGATGTTGTGGCTGCCGATGTCGGTCAGGATGCCGCCGTACTTCTCCTTCTCGAAGAACCACGCCGGCCGACTAGCGGCGTTCAGACGGTGGGGACCGAAGCCGACGACCTGGACGACTTTGCCGATCGCGCCTTGCTCGATGAGCTGCTCGGCGAACACCGCCGTCTCGACGTGGACGCGTTCGGAGTAGTAGACGGCGTACTTCAGCCCGGTGCGCTGGACCGCCTCCCGAGCAGCGGCCAGCTGATCAAGCGTCGTCAGCGGGGCCTTATCGGTGAAGTAGTCCTTGCCGGCATCCATCACCCGCAGGCCCAGCGCACACCGCTCATTGGTGACGGCCGCCCCAGCAATCAGTCGTACCTCCGGATCGTCGAGAACTTCGGCCTCGGTCCGGGCCACCCGCACGTCGGGGAAGCGCTCACGGAATCGCTCGACCTTGGCCGGGTCGGGGTCATACACCCACTTGAGGGTGGCGTTGGCCCCGATGATCCCCTCGCACATCCCATAGATGTGCCCGTGGTCGAGGCCGACCGCCGCGAAGACGAACTCGCCGGCCTCCACGACCGGAGCGGGCAATGGGGTGGGTGCGTATGTGCCGCCCTCGGACGTGCTCATCGGCTCGCCTTCTGCTCGTGGTCGGGACCTGTGGCCCCCGAGACGGTGATCGAGCCGGCGAGGTCAGTGACAGAAGCGGACGTGGCGAAGAACCTCGGCGCGCGCTCCGTCAGGGTCCCCGGCCGGTAGTACGGGTCGTCGCCTGCGAGCGGCAGGTCGACGGTGCGGCGCTCGATTCCTGCTCGGTAGACCGCTGTGATCAACTCGATCGTTCGACGTCCGTCATGACCGTCGATGGCTGGACGGCGACCGGTCTCGATGGCCGTCAGGACGTCGTCGATCTGCCCCTGGTGCCCGGTGTGCGCCAGCGGCTCCTGCGTCGCGGTCAGCGCCTGCAGGCGCTCGAGCAGCTCGGCGTTGCCGCCCGGCGCCGGGAACCCGTTCGGCTGGGAGATCTCGGCGACGACGTCGCCCCCCAAGCCGATACTGGCCTCGCGGCCCTGCACGACGATCTGCTGGCGCTCTCCGTGGTGCACCACCGAGCTCGTGATGGTCGCCAAGGCGCGCTGGTACATGAGCACCGCCACCGACAGGTCCTCGATCTCCGCGTTCTCGTGCGCGGCGTTCGCGAGGACGGCCGTCACGGACTGTGGCGCGCCCAGCAACCACAGCAGCAGGTCGATGTGGTGCACCGCGTGGTTGAGCGTGCAGCCGCCACCCTCCTGCTCCCAGGTACCGCGCCACCACAGGTCGTAATAGCTCAGACCTCTCCACCAGGCCGAGTCGACCTGCACGTGCGAAACCGGTCCGACGAGGCCCGAGTCGAGGACGGCCTTCAACCGCGCCACGTCGTCACGGAAGCGATTCTGGGCCACAGTGGAGAACATCGCTCCGCCCTGCTTCTCCGCACGCAGCATGGCGTCGCACGCCGCGAGCGAGGGTGCCATGGGCTTCTCGCACAGCACGTTGATCCCCGCGGAGAGAAAGTCGACGCTGATCTGCTCGTGCGTCGCCGGCGGCGTGCAGATGCTGACGAGATCGAGGTCCTCGTTCGCGAGCAGTTCGGCATGGGACGCATACACCTTCGCCTGCTCTAGGCCGAGCTCACGGCGCCGCACCTCTGCTCCTTCGGGCAAGATGTCGCAGCAGGCGACGATGGCGCACCGGTCACTGAACGTCTGGTAGGCGCGTATGTGGGACGGGGAGATGTTGCCCATGCCGATGATTGCAACCTTGATCACGTAGCTAATCTCTCCTCTGTTCAACATATTCGGCGGTCGGTGAGACGATCGATGTACTACTACACCTGTCTTGGACGTACCTGGTGTCCGGTCAGGAGGCTGCATCGATGGAGCGCTGCAGCTCCTCGACGAACGCTTTGCCAGCATCTTCTGGACTGAGCTGACCGAACAACGCCTGCTGGTTGTATCGGCCGATCATGGTCTGCACATCGCTCGCGCCGTTGGGCGTCGGTGCCGGCGCCGGCCCTGATTCGGTCGCCATGGCCGCCGTGAAGTCGAATGCCATCTTGGTGTTCGCATCGAGGCCGGCAGAGAGCGCGTCGCGGAACTTGGGGTTGGCCGGCACGCCCCGGTCGACACCGAACAGCTTGGCAACGCGGATGTCGTTCGTCAGGAAGTTGATCAGCAGGCCAGCCTCGGCCGGATGTTCCGACCGCGCGGAGGCCGCCCAGTACATCGAAGGCTTGAGGTACTGGAACCCGGGTTTGGTGTCGGGATCGGTCGGCCAGTTCGCGATTACGTACGTGAACTTGGGTGCCGCGCTCTGGTACGACGTGAGCGACCCGGCGGGGATGAACATCATCCCGACCCGACCGGTGACGATATCGGCCTGGTCGAGGGTGTTGCCGTTGCCCTCGGCCCACTCCGATGCCGAACCGGATGCGCCGGCTTTGATCCAGTCCAGTTCACGCTGAAAATAGCTTGCCACGGTTTCCGGGGAGATTGCGACCTTACCATCGCTGCCGTAGAGCTGATCGCCGTGCTGTCGCGCCCAGATGTTGAGAGGGAAGGCGTCGTTGCCGAAGAGGCTGACTCCATTCACCTTTCCGCCGGATGCGGTCTGGAGCTGTACGGCGGCCTGGGTGAACTGTTCCCAGGTCCATGTCGCGGTGTCGGGCAACGCGACACCGTACTGGTCGAAGAGGGTCTTGTTGATGATCACGCCGTTCGGCGCCGCCCCGATCGGCACCGCGTCGAGCGTGCCGCCGACACGGCCGGAGTCGAGTGTGTCCGGACTGAGAGCGCTCGTGTCGAGAACGCTGGAGACCTTCTGGAGGTCGAGCAGGGTGCCACGATTTGCATAGGAGGTTAGGTACACCTCGTCGAACTGCATCACGTCGGGCATGTCACCCGCGGCCGTGGTGGTGGCGAGCCGGTCCCAGTAGCCATTCCAATCGGCGTACTGCGGCTCGACCTTGATGTTCGGATGATCCGCCTCGAACAGCTTGATCGCCTCGAGCGTCTTCTGGGTGCGCGCATCCGCTCCCCACCAGGACATCGTCAGGGTGACCGGCTTGTCTGTGAGCCCGACGTCGGTGGGACCCGCGCCGATCCCGCATCCGGCAAGGACCAGGGCGGCGGCAACCACGAGGGCGGCGCCCCTGAGCATGCGCCGTTGCATACGATGCACCATTGCACTTCCTCTCTTACGTGTTGGCTTTCCAAGCGATGACGCCTGCGTCCGGCTCCCTATTTTCCACCCGTGGTTGCGATCCCACGCAGCAGTAGACGTTGCCCGAACAGGAAGACCAGGAAGACGGGGACCAATGAAATGACGCTCATCGCGAAGAGCGCTCCGAAGTCGGACTGCGACTGGGCGTCGATCAGCGAGCGAAGCGCGACCGGAACCGTGTACAGGTCAGGCTTGGTAACGAAGATCAGCTGCGAGAAGAAGTCGTTCCATGTCCAGATGAACGTGAAGATCGCCGTCGTCGCGAGCGCCGGAATCATGAGCGGTAGCATGATCTGAAGGTAGATGCGGGCATGACCGGCTCCGTCGATGCGCGCTGCCTCGTCGAGCTCGACCGGTATGCCCCGGATGAACTGCACCATCAGAAAAATGAAGAAGGCGTCGGTCGCGAGGAACTTGGGCACGATCAACGGCAGGAACGTGTTGATCCAGCCGATCTGCGCATACAACACGTACTGCGGAATGATCAGCACGTGGACCGGCAGCATGATCGCAATCAGCATGATGACGAAGGCGATGCGTTTCGCTGAGAACTGCAGGCGCGCGAACGCATAGGCAGCAAGGGAACACGAGATCAGGTTACCGACCACCGAACCGGCGACCACGATGGCCGAGTTCAGCAGGTAGGTACTGAAGGGGCGGGCGAGGGCGTTCCAGCCGTCCGGGTAGTGCCGAAAGTCGAACGTATCGATGAGGAGTCCGGGGCTGGTGAAGATCTCGTCGTTCGGCCGCAGTGAACTCGCCACCATCCACAGCAGCGGATAGATCATCAGGACGGCGACCACGATGAGCGCGACATGCTTCGACAGGGCCCGTACCCAGCGGCGGAGTTCAGTCATTGTAGAAGACCCAGTACTTTGCGGCCCAGAAGTTCACGGCCGTGAATGCAGCGATGATGATGAGCAGTAGCCAGGCGAGTGCTGACGCGTAGCCCATCCGCAGGCTGGAAAATCCCTCCTGGTAGAGGTACAGGGAGTAGAACAATGTTGAGTCTGCCGGCCCTCCGGTACCGTTCGAGATGATGAAGGCCTGAGTGAAGGTCTGGAAGCTGCCGATCAGTCCCAGTACCAGGTTGAAGAAGATGATCGGACTCAGCATCGGCAGCGTGATCGAGCGGAACTGGCGCCATCGGCCTGCACCATCGGTCGAGGCCGCCTCGTAGAGCTCCCGTGGGATCTGCCGCAGGCCGGCCAGGAAGATGACCATGGGGGACCCGAACGTCCACACGTGCAATACAATCAGCGTCCCGAGCGCGGTCTGCGGCTCGGCAATCCAGGCCGGACCCTGTATGCCGAACAGTGAGAGCAGCGCGTTGAGCAAACCTTGGCCACCGAACACGAGTCGCCACAGCACCGCGATGGCCACGCTCGCGCCGAGCAGCGAAGGCAGGTAGAACACGGAGCGATACAGGGGCAGTCCGCGAACTCCTCGATCGAGCAGGATCGCGAGCGCAAGTGCGACGGCAAGCTGGAGTGGCACTGACACGAGCACGTAGATTGCGGTGACCAGGAGCGAGGCGCCGAGTCGTTCGTCCCCCAGCATGCGCTGGATGTTCTCAAGTCCTGTGAACTGCGGGTTCTGCAGCAGGTTGTAGTTGGTGAACGCCAGATAGAGCGACATCAGCATCGGACCCAAGGTGATGCCGATAAGTCCGATCAGCCACGGCGCGAGGAAGATCGCAGCTGCTTTGTTGTCGCGGCCGCGCGCAGCCTTTTCCCTGGCTGATTGCATTCCCCGCGGGGCGCTTAGCGCGCGCAGCTCTCCCAGCGCTGTCACGAGCGGCCCCCAGGCGAGGACGGCTCATTCGCGAGGTTCATGTTCGGCTCCTCATCGAGACGTTCGTGCTGTCACGTCAGGTTGCGGTGGGACGGAGTCCTGGCCTTTCTGCGGGCCACTTCTTCCGAAGATGTCGGACCACGAGTGATTGGCTGTACCAGCCGACAGGTGGGCGTCGGTCTCGGCTACTCCAACTCCAGCTAGCCGGGCACGCGTTCGAAATGTCGGCTCTGGCGAGCGAACGACGGGCCCGACCCAAGGTCCGTCCTCACCGTCGTAGCGAGCGATCTCGTCGAACTCTGGAAGCCTCATACACCACACCCAGGGCGCTGGCCTCCAGGGCAGCGGCTGCTGAGCCGCGATGTGCCGCGGGCGGCGTGCAGACAACGGCGATCTCCGGCGCGGCCTCGCCCAGCATCCGGTCCAGCTCGTGATACCGGCGCGGAATACCCCAGGAGTCCGCCGCCCGCTCGACACGCTCCGAGCGGACGTCAACGATCGCCTCCACCGTGACCCGGTCGCGCAGAGCCGTAAGGGCAGGCAGGTGACTGCCGGATGCGACCGCACCAGCACCGCCGACGACGGCCCTGACCGGGCTCGATGTCCGAGTCACGGATGCTCCTTCGCGCCGGCGCCTCGATAGTGATCGTTCACTCTGTGGCTCGTGCAAGATAGTGAACGATCACCTCTCTGGCGTCAACTGTTAGTCTTTCCCGCTGAGAAGGAGCTGCGATGACCCGAGGACCCGACGCCCGCCGTCCGACGATCATGGAGGTGGCCGCCCTCGCGGGCGTCTCGCACCAGACGGTCTCGCGGTACCTCCGACACAACGGTGGCCTGAAGCCCGCCACTGTCGAGAAGGTCGACGCGGCGATCCGCGCGCTGGACTACCGACCCAATCTCGTGGCTCGATCCATGCGGACCAAGCACTCGAACCGCCTCGCCATCGTCCTGCCCACCCTGCCCGGCTTCGTCCCCGTCAGGCTGCTCGCCGGCGCGAGCTCCGTCGCACATGAGGCCGGCTACCAGCTCGAGATCGTCAGCCTGGACGGCAGCAGCGAGGTGCGAGCAGAACGGACCCGGGAACTCGTCGAGTCCGGTTACGTCGGCGGAGTGCTCTCACTGGCACCCCTGCCCGGCTTCGACCCCGGAGCCCGGGCACACGGATCGGCCACCATCGTCATCACACCGGAGTACGACCAGAACCTGCACGGGGCGGGCGCTCTGGCCGACGGCTCCATGGAGGGCGAAATCGTCGCCTACCTGTCCTCGCTCGGCCACCGCAGGTTCGTCCACCTCGCCGGCCCGGACACGTTCCCCTCTGCACGTAACCGCAAGGCCGCCTACCTCGAGGCGATCGACCGGCTCGGCCTGGAGTCCTACGCCGTATTCGACGGAAACTGGACCGCTCGCGCCGGCTACGAGGCGATCCGCGACCTCGCCACCGACGCCGGCGTGACCGCCGTCGTCGCTGCGAACGACGTGATGGCCGTTGGCGCCATCCGCGCCGCCCTCGACCGCGGGTGGCGGGTACCGGAGGACCTGAGCGTCATCGGCTGGGACAACGAGGAGATCGCACGCTACGGCTCGCCGTCGCTCACGACGGTGGCCGTTGACAGGGAGCGGCAGGGCCGCGAGGCGATGCAGCAGCTCATCGCCGAGGTCCGCGGGGAACCCGCTCCGCCACCGGCCCCCGAGACGATCAACACTCTCCTCATACGCGAGTCAACCTCTGCACCCGGCGCCCCCGCGATACGGGTGGAACTTCCGTGAGGGTAATGGTAATCCCCTTGACCAGAGTGACACCGTCACCGGCCGCGTCGGGATGATGTTCATCCCCGCCGGATCACTCACCTCGTACCAGAGCGCCGCGCCCGGCTACACCTACGTCATCGCGAACTGGCCGACCGGTCCCGACACGAAACCCTGGTTCCAGTACCTGAAGCCCTCGATGTACTGGGCGGCCTCCGCGCGGTCGGAGCATCCAGCTGAAGCCGGCCTGCTGATCGACTTCCTGACCACCGACCCCCGTGTGGCGAAGCTGTTCGGCGTCGATCGCGGCGTGCCGGCCAACCCGCAGTTCCGCGATGCGCTCTCCGCCGGCCTCGATGCGAACACCAAGATGGCATTCGACTTCACCGCGGCCATGGCGACCGAATCAGCGCCGGCCCCGGCGACGACCCGCAACGGTGCGAGCGATGTGCAGATCATGATCGGTCGATACAACCAGCAGGTGTTGTTCGGCCAACTCAGTCCCCAGGACGCAGGGAAGGCCTTCGTCGAGGAGCTGCAGCGCTCCATCGACGCAGCCTCCTGATCGGACCGGGTACACGGTTTCACCATGCCACCTCTGGCGCGACTGCGAGGCCAGTCGCGCCAGGGGGGCGTGCTCACCAGCAGAGGAACGGATGGCTCGGCATGATCGACGACGTGGCAGAAGGCGGCGGTGTCTGCGCCGGAGTTGAGCAGCACGTCGGCGGCAGACCCGACCTGGCTGAGTTGGTCGGCTCGTCCGTCGTCGCCGTGGACACGGCGAGCGGCCAACCGCATGTTGTGCTCACCTTCGACGACGGCCCGGAACCAGGCGGAACGGACCTGGTTCTTAGCGCCCTGGCCGAGGCCAGAGCCACCGCGACCTTCTTCGTCCTGCTTTCACGGACCCGCCGTCACCCGTCGCTGCTGGCAGACGTTGTCGCGGGAGGCCACGAGGTCGCACTGCACGGGCCCGACCACCGGCGCCTCACACACCTGCATCCCGACACGGTAGCCGTCCGCACCGCGGACGCAAGGCGTGAGCTGGAGGACGTGACAGGGCGATCAGTGCGTTGGTTCCGGCCGCCCTACGGCGCCCAGTCACCGGCGACCTGGCGCGCCGTCGCCACCGCCGGCCTGACGCCGGTGATGTGGAGCATCTCGTGCCACGACTGGCGCGACGTGACCGACGACGAGCGACTGGAGCAGATCGGCGCGATGGACAGGCCAGGAGCGGTGGTGCTCGCCCATGACGGCTTCGCCACCCTGGTCGATGGCGTGGATGACGGACCCCGACCAAATCTCGACCGTGGCGCATTCGTGCGGTCACTTCTGGAAATCTGTACGGCGAAAGGCCTCTCCGGCTGTTCACTCGAAACGGCCCTTCAAACGGGCCGCGCGGTCCATCGCGTATGGCTCGATCAGACGAACCCGAACCACGAGTGCGGTTAACCTGTGTCGGATTCCTAGACTAGGGGACTGAAGCGGGCAGCCGATCGCACGACGTCGTGCGGACCGGAAACAGCCCGGACTGCACCAACTCAGCAGAGTTATGCCGAGACCGTGATCGCCGGGACCCCTGCGCCGGCACAACATGTGAGAGCCAACCCGCTGCGCCGTCGTTCTCTGAGAGCGTGTTTGAGAAGATCAATTTGCAGGTGTGCAGACGCGCCGTGCTTGACGGGTAGCAGGAGTTCCGCGGGCGATCCGACGGGTGATGGTGCTGATCGCAGCCCAGCGGATCATGGCTTCGGACACGGCAGGGTCGCGTTCGTAGTCCCGTGCCAGACGGCGATGTGCAGTGATCCAGGCGAAGGTGCGTTCGACGGCCCAGCGACGCGGTATGACGGCGAAGCCGCGCTGGGCAGCGGGCTTGCGCACGATGTGCAGGGTGGTGGCCAGGATGGTGGTGGCCCAGTCGAGCAGGCGGCCGGCGAACCCGGCGTCGGCGAAGACGAACCGGACCGGTGTGTGCAGGTAGGTCTCCAGCAGGACCGGCTTGGCGCCATCGCGGTCCTGGACGCCGGCGGAGAGGACGACGACGGTGAGCAGCAGCCCGAGGGTGTCGGTGACGATGAACCGCTTCCGCCCGTTGATCTTCTTGCCGGCGTCGTAGCCGCGGGAGTTCCGCCCGACGGTGTTGGCACCCTTGACGCTCTGGGAGTCGATCAACCCGGCGCTCGGTTCGGCGTTGCGGCCTTCCTGGATCCGCAGCTGCCCACGCGCCACCGGCAGGATCTTCTCGGTCACCTTGGCCTCCTCCCAGCGGTTGAAGTACCAGTACACCGTCTGCCAGGGCGGGAAGTCGGCCGGTAGCTGCCGCCACGCACAACCCGTCCGCACCACGTAGAGGATCGCGTCCACCAGGGCGCGGCGGGGGTGCTTCTCCGGCCACCCTCCAGTCCGCACCTGCGGCAGCTGCGGCTCGATCAGAGCCCACTGCTCGTCACTGGTGTCCGAGGGATACCCCGCGCGTCGTGCCATCCGGCCAAACTTGATCAATCGGCGGGTGAGGTCACGCAGGCGCGCCGATCCTTCTCATACACGCTCGCTCTCAAGGAGCAGCCTCACTGCAGCCACCGAGGTGGTGCCGGCGGTTTCGGCACCCGCGCCGGGCCGTTGCGGTCCCTCGTGTAGGACTCGTAGTCGACGAAGTGGCGCCGCCGGCTAAGGTAGTGCGCGTAGTGCTCAAAGTGCCATCGGCACGCGTCGAAGAACGCCTGGTGGCCGTTCAGCCCGAGTCGCGTGCACAGCCGCTCGACGTCGTCGAGCCCGTTCACCAAATCCGCGCACTGTCGGGCATAGGCCCCGTTCGCCCCGTAGAGCACGCCGGCGGGCAGCTCGTGGACCGCGCACGACAGCCAGTCCATGGCGCGCCGGTACTCGGCGCGGTCAAGGTCTGCCTGCTCCGTCATGACAGTCATGATGCCGGCATCGACTGAACTGGCAGTCCACTACAACCGCTCGTTCGATCCGCAAACATGCGCGAGCTCGGCTGGCCGGCGAGGTTTCCTCGCTCGACGGCTGGGCCGGCGGGTCTACAACAGCGGCGCGTGGCGCGAGATCGACAGGCGGCGCACCGACGTGCAGTACCGCGACCTCGCCATCGTCGGGCACCTCCTTCGTTCGCCTGGATCACCGCCTACCGCCACTTCCCCCACTACGAACGCCACCCCGCCATGTCCGAGGCCATGCTCCGCTGGGCCGCGATCACCACAATCACCCGTCAAACGCCCGCGGCTGGCCCGCAACCCGCCAACAGAAGCACACCTCACACCCTCAACTCGATCTTCTCAAACACGCTCTAAGAACGCGTTTGAGAGGGGTCGGCGTGTCGACGTGATCTTGCCGGCCGGATGGTCGACGGTGGCCGGATGGTTCGGCATGCGCAGCGGTACCCCTCAGACACACACGCCTCGGGCGAGCTGGCCATCTGGCGTCATCGCCGTCGCGTAGCAGCGCACGGAGCCGGTTGATCTGGACGGTGCTGGCATGGTGAGGTCGTGGCGTGCACCAGCAGGGTCCGCAGCGCTTCACGATCCCGTGCGCCGACGTAGCTCCCGGTCCCAGATTGATCTCATTCGCGCACCGGACGTCATCGCAGACGCTGCAGCCGATGGCGAAGATCCGGGTCCCGGACCTCATGCGCGAGCTGAGGCGCGGGAGTCGGGGTCAAGATTCGCGCGCCGTTGACAGGGCGCCCGGGCACTGCCTCAACTTCGGGGAATCGCCCATCGCAGCATCGCCCCCATCCACGTGGCTGCAGCAGGTGCGGCAGCGGGTGGATCCACACGCGCTCATGCTCGTGAACCATCCCGTTCCGGCTGGATGACGGTCCCATGACCAGTCGCTGCACGACTTCGTCCGCTTTGCGGCGTCCATGGTGGTGGACGGGCTCAGTTGTAGGCCACGTGCCACGGTTTAGGCCGCCGGCCCCAGCCCTGGGAACGAGCTCGTGACTACGTCCGCACGTACTACGGGTTCGTCGGCGCCACGACGCCGACCACTGACCGAACACGCTCTCAATGAACCGGAGCGCCTCCGCGTGGCCCGAGATGCGCTGGCCGAGGTCGGGGAACCCCGGCGCCGGTGTCGAGCAGACCCGCGCATGCCCCGCGTAGCGCCGGGCACTTCACCGCGGTGGGTTCCTGATGTCCTTTCGGAGGGGCGAGCTGGGGCTCCCTCTATGGAGTCGCTTGGTCATCTAGTTCTCGACCGCATCTGACCACGACCTCGCGTAGCCAGCGGTGCGCGGGATCCCGTTCGCGGGCCTCGTCCCAGGACATGTACTCCACAAGCCGGGGCAGGGAATGAGGTAAGCGCAGTATTCGAACCTTTGCCGCACTGCACGCCACAACTCGTGACGGGACAACTGCCAGACGCTCGGTGCCCGCGATGAGGGCTGGTGCAGCCATGACGCTTTCGACGACGATCATCTGAGAATCATGATGGCCGTTGCGGAGGTAGCTCAGCGACGGGAGCAGGTTGGACTGGTGTCGAAACCAGTGCACCCACTGTGCTTGGCGGAGGTCCTCGCGCGTCGGTTGATCACTGAATGTTGCGTTGTCAGCGGAGGCAATGCATACCCAGGGATCTTTGAACAACTCGGCGCTTGAGGTGGGGCGGTTGATGCCTCGCGGAAGGATCCACGCGTCGAGCTCACGAAGCAGGTTGTCGTGTGCATCTGTGATCATCTCGCTGGGATGCAGGAGCCGCATGCGCGCGCGGGGAGCTCGCAGGGTCATCTCCCGCATCAGTAGTGGTCCGAGCGTATGAATGACGTAGTCCGACGCCATGATGGTGAAACTACGTGTGCAGGTGGCAGCGTCAAAGACCGAGGCGACGCCAAAGACCCTCTCCGCGTAGTCGGCTGCTTCCCGCACCTCATCTGACATAGCAGCAGCGAACGGTGTGAGCCGGTAGCCGCGGGGGCCGCGTACGAGGAGGTCATCGCCGAAGTGGCGGCGGAGGCGGGCAAGGGCAGAGCTGAGCCCGGGTTGGCTGCGTCCCAATCGTTCCGCGGCGCGCGTGACGCTCTTTTCTACGATCAACGCTTCGAGCGCAAGCATCAGGTTGAGATCGACATTGGCGAGGCGTTTGCGGTCCATCATCTTGTCAATGATACGTGTCGATAGCAGGGACATCTGGGCTGCCTGTCGACGATGACGCTGCTCGTTCTATGATGAAGGTTCGAGTGCCTTCTGAACCACCCAGCTTACATGTGGTTCTGCATCCCTTTGTGCCGGTACCGGTGTACCTGTTGCGGACCAGTAGGGGATACGTATTGGTCGACACCGGGATCGATCCGGACGCCATCAAGGACCCAAAGGGCACGTGGGGCCAGAGCTAATGCGCTCGCTGGTGCCGTACATGACCGAGGCAAACCACCCGTACGCACAGCTGGCGTTGGTTGGTGTCGACATCGCCCGCCCCCCAGGTACGCGGCCGACTCACCGAGGAGCCGGTCCGCCGCGGCAAGCGGTTCACAGATGCTGCCGCTATCGAGCGACGCCATCATTCTAAACGGATTGCCGCACTACAAGGGCGGCCCGACGGCTAACAATGATTGATGTTGGCGCGCCATCGCTCGATCTACTACTAATTCAACCTGGAGAATGCATAGTTTTTTGCTTGAATCAGTCCTGCCGCCGGGAGAATTGTGAATGCCGGCGTCCGTAGCCGCCGTAAACGACCAGGCCAACCGCCATCCAGATGACGAAGCGCAGCCAGGTCTGGATTGTGAGGTTGATCATCAGCCACAGGCATGCGAGCACGGACAAGATCGGGATCAGCGGCATCATGGGGGTGCGGAATGCGCGCGGCAGTTCGGGGCGGGTGCGCCGCAAAATGATCACACCGGTCGACACGAGCAAGAACGCGAACAATGTCCCGATGTTGACCATCTCCCCCAGGGTGTCGGCCGGTATGAACGCAGCAGCGAGCTCCACCGCTGCGCCGACGATCAGTGTGCTCCGAGCGGGGACGTCTGCTGAGTTGATGCGCGCCAAGTGGCGCGGTAAAAGCCCGTCGCGTGACATCGCGAGCAGCACTCGAGTCTGCCCAAGCATCGCCACGAGTACGACCGTGGTCAGGCCGGTCAACGCTCCTAAGGAGATCACAACGACCGCCCAGCCGACCCCGTTGAGCGCGAATGCGGTGGCCAGCGTCGCCGTGGTGCCGTCGGGCCGGGTAGCCAATGCCGTGTAGTCGACCATTCCGGTGAGCACGAGCGAGACTGCCACGTACAGCACGGTGATCGGCACCAGTGCACCGAGGATGCCGCGGGGTACGGCCTTCTGCGGGTTGCGCGTCTCCTCGGCGGCGGTGGCCACGATGTCGAATCCGACGAACGCGAAGAACACCAGCGATGCCGCCGCGAACAGTCCGCCCACCCCAAAACTGCCGCCCCATCTACCGCCGAGCACGGTCAGCAGGCTCTCGTGCAGCGACGATCCTCCGTTGGTGGCGCATCGGCTGGTTGTCGACGGCGGGATGAACGGGGTGTAGTTGGACGCCTTGACGTAGCGGGCGCCGACCGCGACCACCAGAACCACCACCAGCACCTTGAACGCCGTGATGATCTTGCTCACCCGACTCGACATCTTCACCCCGAGCACGAGGACTGTCGTGAGCGCTATGGCGATCAGCAGGGCGGCCCAGTCGAACCCGATCGCTCCCCACCTCAACTCCGTTGCTGGCAGCGGCACCCCGACCAGTCCCAGAAACTGCACGAGGTAGGCCGACCATGCCCTGGAAACCAGCGCGGCCCCTACTCCGCACTCCAGCACTAGGTCCCAGCCGACCACCCATGCCAACAGCTCGCCGAAAGTGGCATACGAATAGGTGTAAGCGCTGCCGGCCACGGGGACGATGGAGGCGAACTCGGCATAACACAACGCGGCCAGGCCACACGCGACCGCCGCGATCACAAACGCCAACGAGACCGACGGCCCGGCCACATCGCCGGCGATGCTCGCAGTCACGCTGAAGATCCCTGCGCCGACCACGACCGCAACTCCGAACACCACCAGGTCCAGCGCGCCCAGCTCCTTGCGAAGACGTCGACCCGGCTCGTCAGCATTGGCCAGGGACTGCTCAACGGACTTCACCCGGGACCAGCCACCCCGGACGGCGGACGCCCTACCAGGCCAACTCACCGAAGCGCCCCCACCAATCGCATGCAAATGCCGTCCGAGGCCGGTGACAGGCGCCGCGTAGCTGGCCCCATTCAGTAGATCCGCTGCTGCAGGCACCGTGTACGTACTCGCTCACAGGACGTTGGCCCGCAGCGCAGAACAGTCGAGCTCGCCGACACCAGCAACCCCGAGCAGGGTCAGCACGGTCAACATCTCCGCACGAAGCAATTGATGCACCCGGCGGACCCCGGACTCGCCGTCAGCAGCCAACCCATAGGCGGCAAGTCGCCCGATCACCACCACATCAGCGCCCAGCGCCAGGGCCGTGACGATGTCGCTGCCACGCCGGATCCCACTGTCGAACGCGACCTGCACCCGTCCGGCAACGGCCGATACGACCTCGGGCAATTGGTCAAGTGCCGCAGGCACGCCATCGAGCTGGCGACCGCCATGATTGGAGACCAACACACCGTCAGCCCCGGCCTCGACCGCTGCACGTGCATCTGCCCCGGTGAGCACACCTTTCGCAACCCAGGGCAGCGACGTCTCATTCATCAGCTCGCCGAGCTGCCCCCAGCTCCACCCTGGCCCGGAATGCGCGAAGAGCTTCCTAAATACGTTCTCCGGACTGGTCGGACCACCGGGCGGATAGTTACCAGATGCTACTTCGAAGTTCCGCTCGAATCGGTTCCGCAAGTCGCGTTCCCGCCGGCCGGCGGTGGGAAAATCCACGGTGACGCAGACTGCCTGGTATCCCGCCAGCTCGATCCGGCGCAGCATCTCCACGAAATGCTCCGGGATGCCCATCGGGTGCAGCTGTGCAATGTAGGACGCGCCAGGTGCGGCCTCGGCAACAGCTTCGAAAGAGTAGGTCCCTGCCTCCGGCACAATACTCACAACCCCCTCGGCAGCATTCGCCCGGGCCACCGCGCGCTGTCCCTCAGGATGGAACAAGCCATCCGCGCCGAACGGCGCGGTGAGAACGGGAATCGCCAGAGGTACACCCAAGAAGCTGGTCGACAACTCGGGCGTCCCGCAACCGGTCATGACCCGCGGAACGAAGCTCCACCGGTGGAACGCTCCCCGGTTGTCCCGCAGCGTCCGCTCCTCACCGGCTCCACCCTCGAGAAAGTCCAGTACATCTGTCGGCAACGCAGAACGCGCGACGTCGGCGATCTCGGAAAATGTCAGGAAGGAGCCCATACCACCCCAGAATGACGGGGGCGTCCTCGCAGGGAGTAAATCCATGGATGTCTTCTTCCATTTCGGCGACATATTCGATTGATTTAGTAGAATGCGGATGCCCTGACTGGTAGGCCCTCCACGAAGCAAGCAAATGCCGGAAACATTCCGTTGATTCATTAGCTTGCCCTGTCTAGCTCGGACGAAACACCTGTTGCGATGTTGTCCTGCGAGTCTGCTGAGCCTCAGGCCCTCCGGAAGTCGCTCGAGGTGAGGACCTCCGTCGTGTCAGCAGCGGCAGGGCCGCCGACGGCCTTACAGGCCGCCGACGGCCTTTCAGTACGCGCAGCGGGTCGCGCACTCCGGATCCTTCCCGGTGGGGTTGTCGCGGCTCCGCCTCGCTCGACAGCACGGCGCCCCCCGCCGCTTGCTATCGACTCGGTAGGCCGTCCACGGGTCTCACCAAACGCAGTCTCCTGCGTCGTCGGAGGGATGAATTAACGAACAGGAATACGCGAAACGGCGCCGGATGATGTCAGAATCGCACCGCAGCAGCCAGAAAGGTAGGTCATCCTGGTGGCACGTCGGCAGCAGTCCGGACTCTGCGCCAATGTCACTGGAGATCCCCACCGTAGCCCGCAACGGAACGGTTAGCTCGGTGAGCCGCGGTCATCGAAAAAGGGGGGCCGCGTGGTCCGTTGTGTTCAGTACCGGGTCTTGTCATCGTCTGCGCTCTCCCTAGGGGTGCGATTTCATACTCTCCCTAAGCTAGGCGTCCCGCCCGGGGTTTGCCAGGTTCCGTTGCCAATAACGGACATCAGCAACGCGATATTTCGCGGTCCAGACATATGGGCGAGAGACGGCGAGCGGTAGTCAACCTCAGATCAAGGGTCTTTACCCGATCGAAGCATTGCAGCTGTGCGCCCACCAGTCCGCGCAAGCAGGTTGGAGCAATCTCACGACCGGCGGCGTGAATGGCGGCCGCGACGCCGAACATCGGCAGCCAACTCGGCTCGGCGATCGCTGACATGGCCTCCCCGTAGCGTGAGAACGTGATCTATCGTCACGCCCTGGATGACAGTCTGTTGCGCGCCCGGCCATAGACTTGGCAGAACAGCCGCTCCGCGCTGATTGGGGCATCGGAGCGCTGCGGCGGGCTGACATCAACGGCAAGCACGATCCGACCGTCCGCAGCCTGGGGCAGCGGCAAGGACGCCAGCGTCCGACGGATCCGCTCCGGTTCCACCCGGCCATGGTTCAGCGCGTCATACATCGCGCCGTGCCCGCGCCGATGCTCGGCCGCCAGGGTTAGGTCGACCAGCGTCCTCATCGGCCCATCGGCACACAACACCGCATTGGTCAGCTTGAACAGCACATCAGCCCGCGCGGTCAAACTCCCGGAGCGTGCGGGGGGCCGACACCGTCGGGCGTGAGTGCCGCGGCTACGACGCGGGCAAGAAAATCAACGGCCGGAAGCGGTTCATCGTCACCAACACCCTCGGCCTGCTGCTGGTCGTGGTGGTCGTGGCTGCATCGCTGCAAGACCGCGACGGCACCAAACCCGCCCTCGACCCACGACCCCGCTGCTCGTCGTCACCATCGGCGGGATCGGGGGCGCCCTGCAACGGCTGCCGTCGTGGGTGTTACGTGGTGAGCTGGGCCTTGCTGCGCAGCCAGCGGCGCAGCAGCTCCTTTCGGACCTTGCCGGTCTCGTTGTGGGGCAGCTCGGGCACGACCTCGACACGGCTGGGCTGGTACCACTGCGTCATGCCGCGCTCGTCGAGATAGGTGCGGATGTCGTCGAGCGTCGGCGGGGTGGTACGGGAGGTGATCACCGCGCAGACGAGTTCGCCGCCGTTGCCGTCGGGGTAGCCGACGATGGCGACTTCGTCGACGCCGGGATGGGTGAGTACGGCGGCCTCGACGTCGGCGACGGGGATCATGAACGAGCCGCCGATCCGGTCGGTGGCCCGGCCGAGGATCCGGATGCCGCCGCGGCCGTCCGGGACGGCGAGGTCGCCCATGTCGTACCAGCCGTCGTCGTGGTCGGTGACGACGACGACTTCCCCGGTGTCGCGCCCGACCGTGGCCAGGCACACCTGGCAGCCGCGCAGGTACACGCGACCGGGCGAGTCGGCGGTAATCGTGCCGTCCCCGCGCAAGTCGATCTCGACGCCCGGTCCAGGCCGGCCCACGCTCCGCGCCGCCCAGTCCGGTGGATCGTCAGGCCGCGTCACCGTGCCGCCCGCCTCGGTCGACCCCCACGCGGCGTGCAGAGTCAGGGCGAACATCTCGGAGATGTCCGCGACGAGGGGGGCAAGGATCGCGGTGCCCGCAGCGCCCCCGGTGCGCAGCGCGGGCAGCGGCCGGGGTCGCTGCCGCAGCTCGGCCACGAGCTCCGCCCATGCCGCCGGTGCCCCCCACAGCGTGGTCGTGCCCGTCTCGGCCAGCAGTTCGATTGCTCGCGCGGGCTCCCAGACGTCCATGAACACCGCGGTGCCACCGACGAGGAGTGGGATGAGGTTGGCGTGGATGATCCCGCCCGCATGGCACACCGGGGACGACGTGGCGAACGTGTCGTGCGGGCCATGGTCGAAGATGTCGGCGTAGTTGGCGACCGCTGCGTGCACGCTGTTCAGGGTGTGCAGGGCGGCCTTGGGCTCACCGCTGGTGCCCGAGGTGAACAGCACCAGGCCGATCCGGTCCGGGTCCGGTGTGAGACGGTTCAGGGCGTCGGCATGGGCGCGTTCCCACGGGGGCCGCTCGAACTCGCAGAAGTTGATCTCGTCCTCGGCAGCGCCGTCGCCGAGGATGACGCGGTGCCGCAGATCCGGCAGGCGCGGAGCCAGCTTGGCGAGCGCTGCGGCGTGGGCGAATCCGGCCCATCGGTCGATAGTGACGCATACCGCCGCCCCGAGGCGGTGCAGCACGCGTTCCAGCTCGTGCGGGCGGATGGTCGTCATGATCGGAGCGACGACCGCTCCGATCCGGGCGCATGCCAGCACCAGCGCGTTGACCTGCCACCGGTTGGGCAGCTGGAGCGCCACGACACGGCCCGGACGGACGCCCAGCTCGTACAGGGCACCGGCGAAGCGGTCCACGTAGTCCGCGTACTCCCGGTAGGTCAGCCGCTCAACGCCCGAGCCCGCCCGGTGGGCGACGATGGCGAGCGAATCCGGGGTTTCCTGCCGCCAGCGAGCCAGATCATCCAGTGGCGTTTCCGCCCGCCACGCGCCGAGCGCGCGGAAGCGCTCGATGTCCGAACGGGACGGACGCAGCCCCAGCGCCCTCCGGAAGTCCATTCCACCGGCCGTGTCAATTGCGACGGCTCCTGCCACGACCTCAAACTAGCGTGGCGAACCGGTCGGGCGTGCGACTCTGGGAAGTCTTGGTCACAATGCGTCGGGAATGTGGAATGTGATTACGGTCACGAATGCGGGCGTTCCACCACCACCGGTTCGAACGCCTCCCGGTACGGCTCGTGCACAGTGACGTCGAACCCCCGGCCTGCGAGCAGCTGCTCGGCATCTGAGCACGTGCACAGACCGCTCGCCTCTTATCCCCCGCGATCCTGGCCGGCACTTGGCGGGACCGGACGGTGTCATCCATGACGGAGCGGGGCCGGTCAAGTAGCTGCTCGGGATGGGTGGTGTCCGTTTTTCGGGTGGTTCCGGCGGTGGTTGGACAGGCGTGCGTGCGGCGTGTTTGAGAAGATCAACTAGGGCGTGTCCTGGATGGGTCATGACCTGCGGTCGGTGATCATGTTCGGGTGGTGGGGAGTGGGGAGCTGACCGACAAGGCGTGGGCGCGGATCGAGCCGTTGCTACCTCCGGTCGCGGGTCGAGGGCGGCGGTGGCGTGATCACCGGCAGGTGATCAACGCGATCCTGTGGAAGCTGCGGACGGGCGCCCCGTGGCGCGACCTGCCCGAGCGCTACGGACCCTGGAAGACTGCCCATGAGCGGCTGCGGATCTGGACCGCGGACGGCACCTGGGAACGCATCCTCGACCACGTCGTGGTCAAGGACGACTCGGTCGGCAACGTGGAGTGGAGCATCAGCATCGACTCCAGCAACGTCCGGGCTCACCAGCATTCGGCTGGGGCCCGGAAAAAGGGGGCTGCACCACCGAGTGGGTCGAAGCGCTCGCCGTCGACGGGGAAGCCCTCGGCCGCTCCCGAGGCGGACTGACCAGCAAGATTCACCTGGCAGTCGACGGCCGCGGCCTCCCGATGTCGATCATCCTCACTCCGGGGCAGGCCGGTGACAATCCCCAACTGTTGCCGCTACTGGACCACATTTCGGTGCGCCGCGACGGACCCGGCCCACCGCGGAAACGACCCGAGCGGGTCCTGGCCGACAAGGACTACTCCCACCCCTCGACCCGCGCGGCGCTGCGACACCGCGGGATCGCGTTCACCAGCCCGGAGTGGACCGACCAGATCGCACGCCGCCACGCAAAGGGCTCCCGCGGCGGTCGCCCACCCACCTTCGACCCCAACATTTACGCCGACCGCAACGTGGTCGAGCGCTGCTTCAACCGGCTCAAGCAGTTCCGCGCACTCGCCACCCGCTACGCCAAACGCGCCGCCTACTACCGCACAGAGATCATCATCGCCGCAATCGTGTTGTGGCTGCGCACAGGCTTACAGGACACGGCCTAGCTAGCCCCTGAGCAGATCGGGCGCACCGGCCGGTCGGTGGACTAACGGGCCGATCTGTATGCGTTGGGCGCGACGCTTACGAGCTGGCAACGGGCGATCCGCCATTCGGTTCCGGCGACCCGTTGCGCCTCACACACGATCACCTGCCTCGCCTGCCGGTGCCGCCCGCCCAGGTGAACCCGGCTATACCGAGGCCGTTGTCCGAGATCGTCATGCGACTGCTGGAGAAGGAACCCGACCACCGCTACCAGACCGCGGAAGGTCTGGCCCATGACCTGGAACTGGTGCGCGAGGCTCAGGCACATCCGGCGGCCGCTCCGGCGCGCATCGGCGAGCACGACGTTTCGCTGCGACTGCTGTAGCCATCGCGGCTGGTAGGGCGCGACGGCAAGATGGCTGCGCTGGACGCGGCGTTCGAGGACTCGCTGACAGGTGGCTACCAGGGAGTGCTGGTCAGCGGGGCACACGGACTGGGCAAGACCGCGCTGGTCGATCAGCTTCGACCGGTGGTGACGGGCAGGGACGGCTGGTTTCGTGGTCGGCAAGTTCGAGCAGTACCGGCGGGATTTGGAGTGCAGTGCGGGTTTCCACGCGTTTCGGGCGTTGGGCCGGCTGCTCTTGGCAGAGCCGGAGGACGAGCTCAGCGAGGTCCGCGGACTGATCGTCGAGGCGGTCGGAGCGAACGCGGGTCTGTTGAGCGCGGTGGTGCCGGAGTTCGCCGCGCTGTTGGGGGTGGCGCCCGATGCGGGGGATCCGGTGACCGCGCAGGTTCGCATGCAGCGCGCGGCTGTGCAGGTGCTGCGGGCGGTTGCGTCGCGGAAACGGCCGGTCGTGGTGTTCGTCGACGATCTTCAGTGGGGCAGGCGTACCCGGCTGGGCTTCGTCGATCTCGTGCTGAGCGAGGACCCGATCGAGGGCCTACTGCTGGTGGGGGCCCACCGGGAGACCGACGTGGACGCGGCACATCGGCTGGCCATGCTGCTGCCCCGGGGGCGCGAGCAGGCCGGCGTGCGGTGGCTGGCGCTCGACAACCTGCCGGTGCCGAGCCTCGTCACCATGGTCGCCGAGATGCTGCACGTGGACCGGGCCACGGCGGCGGGCCTGGTCGAGGTGATCAATGATCGCACGGCCGGCAACCCGTACGAGACGGTGGAGCTGCTTAACGCGCTGCGACACGAGGGCGTGCTGAAGGCGACGGGCGCCGGCTGGCGGTGGGACGACGCGGCCGCGCGGGCAAGCCTGGGCGAGCCCGAGGTGGCCGAGCTACTGGCGGCGCGGGTCGCGGCGATACCGCCGACCTCCCGCGCGCTGGTCGAGGCGATGGCGTGCCTGGGCGGACGGGTCGAGGCAAGCCTGCTGCCGACAGCCACAGCCGCATCGGCGGGCCAGGTGGAGCTGCAGCTGGCGCCGGCCCTCGCCGAGGGCGTCCTGGTGGTGGAGACCGGGCTTCGCGACCCGTGCGGTTTCGCCACGACCGCACCCGTGAGGCCATCCTGAACGGGCTGGACCCTCAGCGGCAACGCACGCTGCAGCTGACCATGGCCCGGCGCCTGGCCGAGATGCCGCAGCTGTTCGCGGTCGCGGCCGAGCAGTACCTCCCGGTGATCGACGCCGTCACCGACGCGGCTGAGCGACAGCTTGCGGTGAGGCTGCTACGCCGTGCCGCCGATCAGGCGGCGTTGGTCGGGGAATACGCCTCGGTGAACGGGCTGCTGGTTGCCGCGGCTGATCGAGCCGGAAGAGACCGCCGCGCTGGTGGAGGTGCACACCGGCCGCCACGCAGCCTTGTACGGCCTGGGGCGCCTCGAGGAGGCGGACGAGGAGTACCGCACGATCGAGGGGCTGTGTCCCGACGCGATCCGACGTGCCGAGGCGACGGCGGTGCAGGTGCGCAGCCTGACCCATCGAAAACGCTTCAGGGAAGCGATCGATCTCGGCCTGGAGTCGCTGCGCGAGTGCGGCATAACGGTCCCGGGTCAGGACCGGCTCGACCAGGAGCTGGCCCAGCGGTTCGAGTATCTGTTTCGGTGGCTGGACACCGACGCCGCGATCTGGCTGGGCCGGAGATTACCGACCGGCTCCTCTCTTCTTGGAAGCGCTCGACCGCCAGGGTCCTGAGATGGCAGAGCGTGTCTCGGCAGCGGCGCTCGCGGCCATTCCGGCCTCTCGACCTCAGAGCGTGTTTGAGAAGATCAACTCGCGGGTGTGAAGGTGCGCGCTGCTGACGGGTTGCGGGGCCGCCGCGAGCGATCCGGCGGGTCATGGTGGCGATCGCGGCCCAGCGGATCATCGCCTCCGATACCGCAGGATCGCGCTCGTAGCCCCGTGCTAACCGGCGATACGCGGTCAACCAGGCCAAAGTGCGCTCGACCGCCCACCGGCGCGGGATCACCGCGAACCCGCGCTGGCCGCCGGGCTTGCGCACGACGCGGATCGTGGTGCGCAGGAAGTGGGCGGCCCACTGCAGCAGCCGGCCGGCGAACGCGCTGTCGGCGAACACGAACCGGACCGGTGAGGCGAGGTATGCCTGCAGCAGGACCGGCTTGGCGCCGTCACGATCCGGAATGCTCGCCGCGCAGACCACGACGGTGATCAACAGACCGAGGGTGTCGGTCACGATGAACCGCTTGCGCCCGTTGATCCGCTTCCCGGCGTCATAGCCGCGGGGGTCGGCGCCGACGGTGTCCGCACCCTTGACCGTCTGGGAGTCGACCAGCCCCGCGCTGGGCTCGGCGTTACGGCCTTCCTGGACCCGCAGCTGTTCGCGGACCGCAGCCAGGATCTTCTCGGTGACCTTCGCGTCTTCCCAGCGGACGAAATACCAGTACACCGTCTGCCAGGGCGGGAAGTCGCGGGGCAGTTGCCGCCACGAACAGCCCGGGCGCACGACGTAGAGGATCGCGTCCACGATTGCCCGACGCGGGTGCTTCTCCCGGCGGCCACCGGTCTTGACCGGCGGTAACAGCGGCTCGACCAGCTCCCACTGCTGATCGGTCAGGTCCGATGGGTAGCCCTTGCGCCGTGCCATCGGTTCACGGTGGACCGATCCACCGTGATGATCACGCAGACACGCCGGACCATCTCAAACACGCTCTCAGAGAGGATTTCCAGAGCTTCACGAGCCTTGACCAAAAGGAGCCTCGTCCGGCACGCGGCCGGGACGCGGAAGAGCTCGACTCCTCACACACCGACCGAGCGCGCTACCTGGCCCGAGCGGGTTCGTGGCGGACCGTCAGCCGCGAGCTGTGGGTCTGGCTCACCACGAGAAGCCCAGTCGCGAGATGTCCACTGGACCTTCGTTTCCCCAGATCGTCCATGGCCTTGGCAGCTCCTCCAGGCTCTCCTCGAATCCGGCCACTTCCATGCGCGAGCACTGTCGGCGGCCGCAGCGGCAAGTTCGCCACGTTGCGCCACCCCCAGCGTCACCGCCCGCGCGCCGAGCCCTGACAGCAACATCCAGGCGTCGAGAAATGTCGCCTGGTATGGGTGGTCCTGCACCGTCACGGTTGCAGACGATCTCCGCGAGGGCGCCACCGCGAGGCTCAGGCTCCCGCTCCGGCCGGCGACGGTCGCTGCGGCTGCAGGACGAAGTCGTACTCGACGGTGAAGAACGGCTCCGCGGACTCGCCGCCGTTCGGCGTCGGCCCCGGCTCGTTCTCGACAAAGCTCACCACGAGCTCCTTCTTCACGCCGTACACGACGTCGTTGTCCAGGTGTGGCGTCCCCTCCCGGAACAGGTGGGTGATCACCCGTTCGTAGCCGGGCGCCTCGATGAGGAAGTGAACGTGTGCGGGCCGGAAGGTACTCATGTTGGTGAGGTTGACCAGCTCCCTCACCGGGCCGTCGTCCGGAATCCCGTACCCGAACGGGACGATGGTTCGCACGCAGTAGCTGCCGTCCTCGCGGCTGGTGTACTTCGCCCGCAACCGCGCCTCGTCAACACTCAGCTGCGATTCGTAGAGGCCGTCGGAGTCAGCCTGCCACACGTCGAGCACGGCCCCACCGACCGGCTTTCCATCGATATCTCGAACGACGCCGTGGATGTACAACGGAGCACCCGGGATGCCCTCGGACATGTCGGCGCCGTACTCCGCGTCCGGTGAGCGATCGAGGTGGAACGGGCCCAGCACGGTGGCGGGAGTCGCGGCCGGATCCCATTTGTTGCTCATCTGCACGACGAGCATCGACAGGCCCAGCACGTCGGAGGCGAGGATGAACTCCTCGCGCTTCTCGTCACTGATCTTGCCGGTCCGAACCAGCCACTTGATGGCGGCCGCCCACTCCGCCTCGGCGAGCTGGACCTCACGCGCGAACGCGTGCAGGTGGCGCACCAGCGCGGTCAGCAGCTCGGCGGCGCGCGGGTCGTCTCCCGAACCCCAGCGGGGCAGGGCGATCTCGGTGATGTTCTCCTCGGTGATGTACGGCATCCTCAATTTCCCTTCATTTCGGCGCGCGGGACTGCAGCTATATCCGACATGGCGCGCATCTTTCTGCAGCGGCATCCCGCGGCAGGTACTTCATTCCACTGTCCGGAGCGATCACGAGATGCTCCGGCACTCAGCTGTGGCGGTCATCGGCGGAGATCCCCCTCGAGCGCGACGTTCGCGAGCTCCTCTGCGGGCGAACCAGACGCCTTCGTGATGCTTGCAGTAACGATCGGCTCGCGCACAGCTGGGACCACGGTCGGGGCCCGCTGCGTGGCAGTGCAGCGACAATCTGACAAGTCCGAGGCGGCCGCCGAATGCCTCCTCATAGAGGGCGTCGAATGTCGCCTTGAAGCTGTCGACGATCACGTGTGGGTGATTGCCTTGCAGCGCCCACTGGCCAGGCCGATTCAAGGAGAGACCCCCACTAATTGCATCCCATTACAGTCCGAGGCTGGCGACAGCCGTCCCACTGGCTGGCCCGCTCGCGTAGATCCGCTGCAGTCACTTTGTGCGAACTGCCTCACAGGACGAAGTTGGCCCGTACCGCGGAAGAACCGAGCTCGGCGACACCACCAGCGCCGAGCAGGGTCAGCACGGTCAGCATTTCCGCACGAAGCAACTGATGCACCCGACGCACGCCGGATTCGCCGCCAGCCGCCAACCCGTAGGCCGCAAGTCGCCCGATCACCACCACATTCGCGCCCAGCGCCAGGGCCGTCACGATGTCGCTGCCTCTCCGAATACCACTGTCCAAGGCAACCTCGACCCGCCCCGCAACAGCCGATACCACCTCGGGCAACTGGTCGAGCGCCGCCGGTACACCATCGAGCTGTCGACCGCCGTGGTTGGAGACCAGCACGGCGTCGGCCCCGGCCGCGACCGCAGCGCGCGCATCCGCGCCGGTAATCACGCCCTTTGCGATCCAGGGCAGCGACGTCTCGTTCATCAGATCGCCGAGCTGGACCCAGCTCCAGACCACACCGGAGTGCGCGAAGAGCTGCCCGAACACATCCTCCGGACGGTTCGGCCCGTCGGACGGATAGTTGCCAGAAATCATCGTGGTTATATCCGATCCGAATCGATCTTGCAGGTCGCGTTCCCGCCATCCGGCGGTGGGACAATCAACCGTGATGCAGACGGCGTGATATCCGGCCTTTTCGATCCGGTGTAGCATCGTCACGAAGTTCTCCGGGCTGCCCATGGGGTGCAACTGCGCAATGCGAGCCGCGTCAGGTGCGGCCTCGGCAACGGCTTCGAACGAGTAGGTTCCCGCCTCGGGCACGATGCTCGCGACCGCCTCAGCGGCATTCGCCCGAGCCACCGCGCACTGCCCCTGAGGGTGGAACAGACCATCCGCGCCGAACGGCGAGGTGAGCACCGGCATCGCCAACGGTATGCCCAAGAAGCTGGTCGACAAATCCGGCATCCCCCGACCGCTCATCACCTGCGGAACGAAGTTCCAACGACGGAACGCCTCCTGGTTCTCCCGCAGACTGCGCTCCTCACCGGCCCCACCCTCCAGAAAATCCAGCACATCTGCCGGCAGGGCGCACCGCGCAGCTTCGATGACCTCAGACAACGCCGCGCAGGAGCCTGGAGTGCTCCAAGATGGCAGTCGCATATCAGTAGAAGACGGATCCAACATTTCTTCCTTCGATTTTGACAGGGTGGTCATGTCGGGACTGTAGTGCGGTGCAGAATTTGGACACGCGCCAGGCAGCACGCCGTCCACGAGCCGGCGCACAAGTTGCCCAGTGAACGACTATTCGATCTTCCTTCGATAGTGTCTTCGCCTCAGACTGTTTCGCGATGCCGCCATTGCCGGCTACGTCCGCTGGCACAACGTCCGCGTTCAGTCGAAGAATGGCTTCGTGCTCGCCTCCCACCATTCCGAGCCTGGACCTGTTACCCGGTCAAGGCTGAATCACAAGCCACTAGACCGATCAATTTCCGTGACTGCCTTCTCGACGTCATGCGCGTACAGCCACTCGTTGTGGCGGAGCGGATTCGCCGCCGCGAAGCTCGCGTCCCGCGCGCGCTGCTCCGGCCCGTCGGGCAGGTGGTTGACGTCCTTGCGGCCGTTGCTGCGCAGCTGCACGGATGTCGCTCGCTCGATGCGGGCGTCTTGGTAGGCCCGCAGCCCCTCGGCAAGGCCAGCGTCACGGTCCGCCAGGCAGAGCGCGAGCGCCGCGGCGTCCTCGATCGTCTGAGCTGCGCCCTGTCCGAGGAACGGGAGCATGGGATGCGCCGCATCGCCGAGCAGCGCGATCGAGCCCTCCACCCACATCGGCAGCGGTTCGCGGTTGAACAGTGCCCATCGGCCGACGCTCGGTGCTTCGGCGATGATGCTGCCGAGGCGCGGATCCCACTGCGTAAACTCGGACCTCAGGTCCTCGATACGGCCCTCGGCACTCCATGATTCGACCAGCCACTCCGTTTCCGGCACGATGGCGACGAGGTTGACCAGCGCTCCACCGGAGATCGGGTAGTGGATGACGTGGCGCCCCGGGCCCAGCCAGAGCGTGTGTACCGGCTGGCGCGCGAACTCGGGCGCCTTGTCGGCCGGCACCAAGCAGCGGTACGCGCATAGTCGGGTGAACTCCGGCTCGGTCGCCGTCGTCACGGCAGAAGCCACGACGGAATGAATGCCGTCGGCACCGATCACCACGGCCGCGGTGGTCGAGGTGCCATCGTCGAACCTGACGTCTACGGTGTCGCCCCGCTGTTCGATTCCCGTACAGCGCTTGCCCAGCACGACGGTTTCCGGGTCGATCGCTGCCAGTAACGCCGCGAGCAGGTCCGCGCGGTGTGCCACCAAATAGTCCTCGCCGTAGAGTTCGCGGCACTGCGTTCCCAGCTCCTGCGAGAACAGCACCGTGCCGTCGCTCCAGCGCCGGAACTCCCAGGCGGCCTGCAGCGGAACCGCCATCCGCTCCAGGACGGGGAGCACCCCGAGCCTGCGGATCAGCCTGACGGCGTTGGGCGAGACGACCAACCCGGCGCCGACCGCCCCGAACTCTCGTGCCTGCTCGTAAACGCGTACGCGACGCCCGACGCGTCGGAGGAATGCGGCCGCGGCGATCCCGCCGATGCCACCTCCGATCACAACGATGTCGGCGCCTTCTCTCGGAGCCTCGTACAAGTGAACCTCCCTTAACGTTCCCGCGTGTATCGCCGGGATCGACGCGTTGACCTTTTGTCAACCACCCGGCCAGTCAGCACGCACAGCGGATCGCGCGCTCCCGCTCCTTTCCGGTGAAGTTGTCGCGTGCTCGGCCTCGTTCGACGGCACGGTGCCCCGCAGCTCGTCATCGGCCCGGTAGACGCCACGAGTCCTCCCAGGCACGGTTGCCCTCGTCTTCACACGAGACGGATCAGCGAGCTGGGATACGCGAAACGGCGTCTAGCGGACGATTCGGACTCACATTTCAGCGCCCCGTGAAGTAGGTCGTCCTGGTGGCACACCGGCAGCTGTCCGGAGTAACACCATTGGTCACCAAGAGATCGCTGCCGCCCGCAACGAAACGATCGGCTCGGCCAGCTGCGGTCGCCGAAAAACTGACGGCATGACCCGTTGTTCCAGCACCAGTAGTGATCATTTTCCTGTGCTCTCCATAGGAACGGTCGAAAGCATGCTTCCCCAAGTTAGGTGCACGGCCAGGGCCTTGCCAGGTTCAGCTGCCTATAATGGACATCACCGATGCAATACCTCGCAGCCCGGACATGGCAGCGACTCGGCGGGGGGTGGTCAACCGTCGGATCCGGCCGCCATTGCTCTGGCCCGTTGCCGGATCAACGTCCGCCACGGTTCTTCCGCAATCGCCGGCCCAACATCCCGAGCACGTTGCGGCGGCCTGACACGAGAATTGGGCTGCCGCGTCTCCCGCTAGCCCCGGCTCTAACGGGTGACCGGGACTGCGGACGGGGATGGTGTGGTGGGTGAACGCGGTCGACGCCGACGGCGGACACCGAGACGGTGCCGGCCTGGCCGAGGTCACCGGGCTGCTCCCCGCCCGTGTCCTGGACGACTCGGCCGGAACCCGGGTGATCGTGCGCCGGGAACGTTCACTTCCCGGCGCCCAGCTGGATCTGATCGAAACCCGAGGCGGGTAGCTACACGGCGTTCGCCACCGACACCCGCGCCGGCAACTGGCCTGGCTCGACGCACAACATCGCGGGTACACTGGGGTCGAGGTCGGCATCCGCTGCGACAAGGACACCGGCCTGGATCACTTCCATCGCGGACGTTCGCGATCATGGCTGGGCGGTCATGCTCGCCGTTGACGTACTGATATGGCCCAGCGGCTACTCCTCGACGGACCTCTCGCCAACGCCGAGCCGAACACCCTGCGCTACCGTTTGCGCCGCGTGGCTGCCCGTCTCACCCGCGGCCAGCGACGGGTCTGGGCGCGCATCCAGCAGTCCTGACCCTGGCCCCACGAGCCGGCCCCGGCGTTCGTACGGTTGCATACACTGCCGATCCCGACTGGCTGAACCCGTGAAGCGCCCTGTGCAGCTGACGGGGGTCACTTCAATGTGCACCACGCCGGCGTGCGGCAGTCCGTGTGAGTCGTCAGTGGAAGACCGCGATAGGAGGGCATCGTCTGGCCGTAGCTCTGGGGGTCGTCGGGGGTTCCGGTCGCGACGACGGCGGCGATGTGGTGGTCGAAGTGCTGGCCGTCTTCGGCGAAGTCCTCAGAGGGGTGGCGGAGTCTGGGCGGGCGGGCGAGCTCAGCACACGTGCGGCGGTCCCCAACCCCTTGTCGGTCATTCATCGTCGGTGGCGAGCACGACGTCGAACGTGGTGCACACTAGGTCCACGAAGGCAGCGGCAGCCGCCGTGAGGTGCCTGTCGGACGAGGCGATAAGGGAAACTCCCCACTGCGGCAGGCCGGACACCGTCCGCCAGGTCAGCCCACGCGATCGGATCATTGATTTGGGCATGATGGCGACGCCGAATCCGGCGCGGACGAGTTCGGCGCAGGTCAGGATGTCAGCCACCTCGACCACGATCCTCCGCTGTATCCCGGCGTTCCGGAAGGCCTGATCCGACAGCGTCCGCGCACCCCAGCCCTCCGGGAATTCGACGAAGGCCTCGTCGCTGAGATCGGCGAGTTCAAGCCTGCGGGGCAGGCGGCGACTGGTCGGCACGACGAGCACGAAGGGTTCGGTTGCCAGTTCGGCCACGCGCAGCCCGCGTGCGGAAGCTTCGGGCTGCCAGGCAAACGCCAGGTCGAGCTCACCGTGCCGGACGTGTTCAGCGAGAGCGACAGAGCCGCCGTGGGCAGGCTGGGGTTCGATGACGACCCCCGGGTGTGCCTGGTGGAACGCCGCGAACATCCGGCCGGCGTCGATCAGGGCGAGCGACTGCATGATGCCGATCCGAAGCCGCCCCCGGACCACGCCGCGCACCGCGTCCACCTCCTCCCTGACGGTTGCAACCTCGCGCAGGACACGTCGGGCCGCCGGCAGCAGTGCCTCGCCCGCCGCGGCCAGCCGCACACCGCGGCTCGTCCGGTCGAACAACGTTGCTTCCAGGTCCTTCTCCAGATTCCGGATCGACACTGACAGCGCGGACTGCACGAGGTTCAGCCGCGCCGCAGCCCTGGTGAAGCTCGATTCTTCTGCGAGGGCGACGAAGTGTTCGAGATGACGTAGCTCCACGGGTATTCCTTGAGTAGATGGCTTCGATCAAAAGTCTTCGTTGGACAGCATAGCTCCGGTGCATGACAGTAGAAGGGCTGGTGCAACACCCATGCTGAGGAGATGTGGCAACGGACGAAACCGACGACAGCGTGTCCAGCGACTGCTGCGTCTCACGATCACGAGGGGTGTCAACGGGCACGGGCACCGCTCACCGACCAGCGAATCCTGCCGCAGGCATCACCCTCACCGGGGCCGACGGACAGCCCGCTGATCCGTCCGTTGTGCCGGGCTCGTCAACGACGAACCGAATAGCGCGAGTCGCGGAATACGCTGTTGATTTCCACCGGAACGACAACCGCCCGACAGCTCGGCTAGTTCTCCGAACGGGACAAACGCCGCCCGCGCAGTACTCACCCCACCCCCCATGTAATCAGCCGTGATGTCAACGACTGAACACCACATGTGAACAATGCCAATAGAAGGAGCGTGACTGAAGATGAATGGGCTCGCAGCGAAGATCGGAGCAACCTTCTACGTGATCTGGGGCCTCGTGCACATCAATGCCGCATACGCCCTGTTGACACTCGGGCAATCGATCGATCCGAGCATGGTCCAGGCCCGCATCTTCCAGGACGCCTGGAACATCTTGGTCGGCGCTGTCGCCGTGATCATCGTCGGTATCGCCATGAACTGGCGCAACTCCAAGACCGGCTTCTGGATCAACCTGACCGTTGTGTCACTACTGGATATACCCTTCGTCCTCTTCGTCATCGCGCCCGGTTACGCGCCGTTATGGCCAGGACTCCAGGGCCCGATCGCCTGGGTGATCGCCGCAGTCTTCAGCACACTGGGACTGGCCGGCCACCCGGTCCGGCCCAAGAGCGCCCACGTGGCCGCAGGACATTCTCACTGACGCCGACAACGTGGGGTGTGGGGTGCGGCAACCAGTGAAGGCGCCGCACACACGTTTCACCGACAGCTTCAGCAGAACCTGGGTCACGTCTCAAGGTCGCCGACGGCCTCACCGTGTCACAGCGGCTGGACGCCGCAGCTCTGCGCGCAGGCACGTCCACCTCATGACCTTCCACCCCCTCGATAGGAGGAGAATCCCGATGTCCGACGCATCCTCGAACCCGGCGTCCGAGCCGTCCATGCCGTGGCAGGACCTCGTCACCTACTCCGAGACGCACGACCTGCTCGCCAAACGGCTCTACGTCGTGTTCTCCGAGCCGACGAACGGCCTGCGTCCGGTCCTGGAGAACCTCGACCCGCACGTCGCGCACCAGACCGAGCTGGAGAAGAACGGGATCATGTTCGGTGCCGGCCCGTTCGCCAGTGACGACGAGCAGCAGTGGAACGGCGAGGGCATGTTCATCTACCGGGCCGGCTCCCTCAAGGAGGCGCGCAAGATCGCAGAGTCCGACCCCATGCACAGCAGCGGGGCTCGCAGCTTCCGGATCCGGTCCTGGCTGCTGAACGAGGGCACCTACTCCTTCCGGCTCTACTACTCGGGCGGCAAGCCGGAGATCGTCTGAGCGGACCGGGCAGCCGCGCGGCTTCGGATCGACGCCGCCGCGCGGCTGCCCGTCCTCCAGCTCCGGCGCAGGGAGGGCAGCCGGCGCGGGACGGGGCGGCCTCGACACCCCCGCGGGCCTGGTCGCACTCGGTCCTCGGCCCCCGTCCACCTGCGCCGGAGGCCAAGCCCACGTCCCGCCGCCGTCGGCCCCGCTCGTCCGACAGTGCCAACGATCGTCCGACGTGCACTCCCGGAGCGTCTCATCACCTGCTGACAGCGCAGCTCGCGATTGCGACTACCGATGAAGGCGAGTGTCGGTGTCCGTTCGTGACGTGATCGATCGGGCTCCGCTGGGCCGGTTCCAGGTCCCGCTCATCGCGGTCTCCGCGTGCTGAACATGCGACGGCTTCGACCTCCTCGTGATGTCGTTCGCCGCATCCGGCCTGGCCACAGAGTGGGGGCCGAACGGCGCCCAGGTCGGGCTGCTGCTCAGCGCCGGCCTGCCCGCGTGGCGCGGGGTTCGGCGTTGCTCGCTCCGCTCGCCGACCATATCGGTCGCCGGCCGCCGAGCATCGGTTGCCCGGTCGGGTGCACCGTCGGCATGGCTCTGGCCGCGATCGTGACGAGCCACGTCGGCCTCGGCCTGGCTCGTCTCCGCACCGGGTTCGGGATCGGCGGCCTGGTGTCGAGCCCGCCCGTGCTCCTCTCCGAAGTTCTCCCCGAAGCGCCGGCGCGGGACCGTCATCGCTCCGCGTGCTCGTTCGTCGGCACCGGCCTCGCCTTCGTAACGATGAGCATCGTGCTGGGCGACCTCGGCTGGCCCCTTGGCGTCGCCGCCATGATCGGCGTCGTGCTCAACGCCAGCGCCGCAGGCCTCTTCGCACTGGCACCGGACCACTACCCGACGTCGGTACGGAGCACTCGGGGTCATTGTCTCGCCAATCTTCATGGGACTTGCTGGCTCGACCATGGGCGCCACCGCGGTCTTCGTCCTGTTCACCGCCCCCACGGTCCTGGCGCGGCCGCGCCGGTGCTGCGGGCTCGGACGCGTACGGGGCTCGACCGGTTCGCCTCCGGGGTCGTCGTCGTCACCGCGGTGGGGAGCGACGGTCCCTTGGCTTTACCTGTCAGAACTTCGCCAGCGTCTCGCACGACCCGCCGCTGGTGACCTCCGCGCCCGCGCGGACCTCGTCGACCTGGGCGCGTACGACGACCGCGACCCCCTGCCGAAACGGATTGCAAGCCACAGAGCCTGACGGACACGAGCGTCCATCGCGCACATACCCTTGAATGGCGATCAGCCGATCGGTGCTCCCACCGAGGTACGGAGTACTTGTCCACTCACACTGCGAGGAGACTCTCATGTCCACCACACCGTTCGAACTGTCTGGCGCCAGCGCTCACCCGGTTACGCACATCGTGCTTCTTCGTGTACGCGAGGATGTGGCCGCCAGTGAGGTCGAACGCGTCTTGAAAGAGGTCGGGGCCCTCCAGTCAAAGATTCCTGGAATTCTCTCGTACTTGTGGGGGCCGTACTCGTCGCCCGAAGGCCTTGGCCGCGGATACACGCACGGTTTCTGCATGACTTTCGTCAGCGAAGCGGCGCGTGACGCATACATGCCGCATCCCGAGCATCAGAGGGCCGGGCGTTTGGTGTCTTCAATCGTCGAGACCGGTTCGATGGACGGGGTGCTTGCGTTCGACTTCACGTCGTAGCACCCCCATCATCCCCTGCTAGGGGCCGATTGCTCGGGTTGGGGCGACGCGGGTGCGCCGGATGCCCGCCCGGTAAGGGCACTCGCCTCCGCTGCGCTCCGCACGCCAGGCTGCTGGCCGCCTGTGGCTTCGCCGGCCTGGGCAACTTCGCCCAGGTGATCACCGATACGACGAGCGCTGAGAACCGGAGCCTGTCGTTGCGCAGCCTCGACTGATCCACAGGCGGCGGCCGTACGCCCGATGATTCGCGCCTGACCGGCGAAGGCCACGCTGTCGGAGGGTGGCCGTGTGGCTGCACCTGCGCCTACGCGACCGGCGCGGCGGTGCACGGCAGGATCAGGCAAGAAGCGGAAAGGATCGTGCTTTTGCCGGAGGTATCGGCGTGGTTGCCTTCAAGTGTCACGTTTTTGGCCGTCCGGAGCTGCCGTCGTCCGCCCCAGAGTTTCGGATGGACCAGCGGTACGGGCGTCGTCTTCCTCGCCGCGAATCCTCACCGTGACTAGATCTGGCCACGCCCCACGCGACGAGAACCCCCGGTGCTCCCTCGGCCGGGGGTTCTCTGCTGTCTCGGGCTACTCGCGTCTCGGCGACCGCTGGCGGTGTCGCCGCTCGTTCGTCCCCGGGGGGGGGCTTGCGATCTTCGCGGTCTGGGCGATCCCGCTCCCGCGCCCGGGCAAGATGACGGATCAGGAGCGGCGGTACGCACGCCGCCAGCCGGCCGGCGTCGTCCCGTACAACCGCCGGAACGCCCGTTCGAACGTACTGAGGTCGCGAAACCCGACGGCAGCCGCGACGCTCGATATAGTGAGACGGTCGCACCTCGGGTCGGACAGCATCGCCTGGGCCGCGAGCAGCCGCTGCTCGCGAAGGTAGGCCCCCGGTGTGGTCCCGATTCGTTCGAACATGGTGTACGCATGGCGGATAGACACGTGGTGCCGCCGCGCCAGCTCCTCGACCCGCAGGTCCGGGTCGCCCAAGTGTTCGCGGACGTGGGTCCGCATCATCTCGAGCAACACCCCCTCGGGACCGTCCCCGCCCGGCACGGAGGGGGTGACATCGCGCAGCGCCATGGTGAGCAGATCGATCGCGGCGTGCCCGGCGTCCTGCCGCTGCGGCGCGGTGAGATTGTTGGCAACCTCGAACAGCTGGCCGAGGTAGCCGGAGAGCATCTGCATGGCCGGCACCGCCGGGTCCACGCTGCGTGCACAGGCCTCGGTGATCTCGGCGGTGCGGAGCGGAAGCAGCTCGCGGGAGAAGCGCAAGCTCATGCGCCGAGTATTGGTCGCCGAGACCCGCTCATAGCGGCTACGCGCCTCGGCCAGAACTCCGATACCGGGCGCCAGCTCGGCGACGCGGTCGTGCTGGCGGACGCGGCCCCGGCCAGCCATGTATACGCAGAAGACCACGAGGTTGTTGGCTGACGCTCTCGCTGCCATCCGATCGGTCCGGACGACCGACAGCGGTCCTCCCCAATGCGCGTGAGCGAGTGTCAGGTTCTCGCCCAGCTCGTGGAACGCCACTCGCCCGCGGCAGTCGGGACCCGTCCGGGCGATCACCGGAATACAGAACTCACCGGCGACGTGTTCCAACTCCTCACGGGAGAACTCGTGACTCTTCACCGTCCCGATGGTAGCTTCGGCCATCAGCCCATTGGGAGGCCGTACTGGGCGTGCTTTTAGCACCGGGACGGCTACCGTCGTGACGAGCAGGGCCAGGCCGCAGACGGACGGCGCAGGAGCGGCCGGAGTACGGACGGGCGACCTCCAGGGGTGGTGCCACGCCGCGACTGACTCCGCTCCCGCCAAACGTACGAGGACCCCCGACCGGGAGTGGTCGGGGGTCCTCTGCCGTTAAGGCGCTGCCGCGCCCGTGACCAAAAGCCGTGACCCCATAGACGGTGACCCCATGGACCGTGATGCAACTGCAGCTCCGGCGCATCCTCGGGCACATGCGGCTGAGACAGTCCCGGAGCATGTGAGTCGCGTACTCACTAGGCAGAAGGCAGACGCCCCTTCACTGACCGCTTCTGAACACTCGGCTCTGGGGCCTTAGCACCCAACTCGCTCTGTATGAGAAGAGTGATCTTGTTGGACGCATCGACGACCTCCTGCTCGGCAGCCTGGTCCGCAGGGTCGGCCTCGTCGTACTCCTGAAGTGCAGCTATGAGTCCGGAGGCCGCGTCGAGCACCTCGCGCGGCATCACGAGCGTTACGCGCATCAACGCGTCCAATAGCCCGCGACCGCGGGCCCGTTCACGCAGGAGTGGCCTGGCGGGTGCGTGGCGCAGCTTCAAGACCACCGCAGGCGCTGTGCGGGGCGGGCATCTGATCCTGTACTCGGCAACAAGCCCCGAGGGGAGCGGCGCGTACCTCGGCTACCAGGACGCCTCGACCGACTCCTTCATCAACGTCAGCGAAGACGGAACCTGAATCTGGAAGGCCCGTTCTCGGCATTCAGCGCGCCCGCCGGGCAAAGCTCCATGTTCATCGGGTTCGGGCAGTTGCCAGCGGCGTTCTCCGAGATAGTTGTCAACTACGGATTGACCATGGCTGACCAGCGCGGAACCCGGCAGCGGCCGCGATGCCCGACATCCCGCGATGCGCGTGCCTCGGGTCGGATAGCATCACCTGTGCCGTGTGCAGCCGCTGCTTGAGAAGGTATGCGCCAGGCGTGATCCCGATCCGTGCGAACAGGCTGTACGCGTGGCGAACCGATACAGGGTGCCGCCGCGCGAGCTCCACGACGCAAGTGCGGCTCGGCCAGGTGTTCGCGCACGTGAGTCTGCATCGTGTCGATGCAGTACCCGTTACCTTCTTGATCAAGCCCGGGTGAGGGCTTGCAGGCCGCCGGTCGCGGTATGACTCGTTGCCCCTGTCGCTTGCATGATCTGGAGGGTGTTGCCGCCGCGACCGGAGGGCGCCAACGACCGCTGATATAGACCTGACCCGCTCGTGGTCTGCTCGTAACGTGGCTGCCGGCGCGGGTGCTCGTGGTCGGCCTGCCGCGACGAGGAGGAAGCGGCGGATACCTGATCCTGATCACCACCCGAGTGGGTTTGCGGTGTTCTGCGGGCTGGATGTCGGCAAGTCCGAGCACCACGCCTGCGCGGTTGATGCCTCGGGGAAGCGGCTGCATGACAAGCCGCTGCCCACGACGAATCCGCGCTGCGCACCGTGCTGACCGGCCTATGATGGTTGTCGATCAGCCCGCGTCGATCGGTGCGCTCGCGGTCGCGGTCGCCCGCGATCTCGAGATCACGGTGGCCTATCTGCCCGGGCTGGCGATGCGTCGGATCGCTGACCTGCACCCCGGCCAGTCCAAGACCGATGCCCGCGACGCGCGTCATCGCCGAAGCCGCCCGCACGATGCCGCACACGCTGCGCCGGGTCGGCACCGACGACGAGACCCTCACCGAACTCAGCGTGTTGGCCGGCTACGACGACGATCTCGCCGGGCAATCGACCAGGCTCACGAACCGGCTGCGCGACGCCCTGCTCCACGTCCACCCGGCACTGGAACGCCTGCTCGGTGCCCCTCTCGACCGCGGCGGGGTCCTCAATCTGCTCACCGCCGCGTCGAACATCCGGCAGGGTGGGCCCGCGCAGGCGCGTGACATGCAGGCCGCAGCCGAGAAGGCTGGCAACATTCCGGGGATCCTGCGGCCGATCTGGGCTATGACTGGGCATGTGCTCCTCGCCGCGGCCACGGAGTTGGCCAACGGGCGCCGGCTTCCGATTGAGGTGCGGCGTGCCGCGCTGCACAGATGGTCTGGGCGATCGAAGAGGCCGCGCTATGGCGATAGCTCGAGGTGCTCGGGCCCCGGTGGAAGCCCCGGGGCCTGAGATGGTCAGCGTTGGACGTCGAGCCCGCCGCGTGAGGTGGCGGCGGCCTGACCGTGCCGTACCGGGTGTACCGCCGTGACGAGCGGGGGCCGGGACGCGTGCACGTCCCGGCCCCACCCCCCTCGGGCCAGGGATCAAACATCGACGCGGCCCCCAACCCCGTTCGCGTCTGCTTGTCCCATTGGCTGTGCATACAGTTGACCAACCAGGACCTTCGATGTGTACGGCCATTCCTGCTCGGCACCATGCGTTTCCTGCAGCACGGTCACGGGAGCAGTCCGGAGCGAAGGTGCTCACGCCGCCAACCGGCCAGCGTCGTCCCGTCCTGCCGCCGGAACGTCCGTTCGAACGTCCTGAGGTCGCGGAACCCGACGGCCGTCGCGATGTCCGACATCCTGCGCCAGCCGTGCCTCGGGTCGGACAACACGGCCTGTGCCGCGAGCAGCCGCTGCTCGCGCAGGTACGCACCCGGCGTGGTTCCGATCCGTTCGAACAGGATGTACGCGTGGCGGACCGATACATGGTGCCGCCGCGCCAGCTCCTCGACCCGCAGGTCCGGGTCGGGCAGGTGTTCGCGGTCGTGCGTCCGCATCATGTCGAGCAGTACGTCCTCGGGGCCGGCCCCGTACGGCACGAAGGGGGTGACGTCCCGCAGCACCATCGCGAGCAGATCGATAGAGGCCCGCCCGCATGGCGTCGTCCGACCGGGCCGATGCTGGCGAGCAGGACTGCGGCACCGCCTGCGCGGACGGGGGACGGCAGCCCCGATGGCACCTTCGAAAGCGTACCGGCCCGGCCGGTCACGCGTGGCAGGTCGACGACACCGACCGCACCGGAGCGCTCGGTCGCGCTGGCGTCGCCCCCGCGGGGGCGCGTTCGTGCTGGAGACGCCGCTGCCCTACCTCGAACTCGAGCGAGGCCTCGAGGACGCCGACCGTTCGCGTCCGCATCCGACGCGGATGCCCCTGGCGGCCGACGCCGGCTACTGGGCCACCGGCAGTTCGCTGCAACGGACCACGGCTATCACGAGCTGCTCACCTGGATGCGCAAGCACGGCCAGCGCGCCGCTATCGGAGTCGAGAGCACCGGCTCCTTCGGAGCGGCGCTGACCCGGACCCTGACCGCCGCTGGAGAACGAGTAATCGAGGTCAACCGCCCGAATCGACTGGCCAGACACATGGACGGCAAGTCCGACCGACTCGGCTCCGAACAGATCGCCCGCGCCGTCCTCGGGCGCACCTGCACCGCAGTGGCGAAGGCCAAGTCCGGGCTGGTCGAGGTCATCCGCACGCTGCGGGTCACCCGAGCCAGCGCGGTCAAGGCGCGGACTCAGGCGTTCAACACGCGCTGGGGCATCATGATCGGCACCCTGTCACCGCTGCGTGACGAGTAGGTCGTGCTGAGCAAGCGCACCCTGGTGAACCGGTGCCTACGGTTGCGCCCCGAGACCGAAGACCTGCTTCCGCTGGCCGATGATTCCCACCGGCTGCTGACTAGACCTCACTACGCGCTCGCGCATGACGCTGGAAGGCACGCGGTGACGAGGTCAAGGCGTTGACCGGCAGATCGAGGCGCTGGTGCGCGCTGCAGCTCCAGTCCTGGTCGAGCTGCATGGAGTCGGGGTGGAACCCGGCACTGGGCGCGAACCGGCAACTGCCCTTCACCCGTGAAGCAACGTCGGACCCGACCGCAACCGAGGCGACGTGAACAAGGAGGCGACACCGATGATGAGGACGATCGCTGTCGAGGAGGCATTCAGTCTCCCGCAGTTGGCCACTCGGGTGGCCCCGTGGGGCGGCAAGTCCGTGCTGCGGCCCGACCGGGCCGCCGAGTGGGCAAGGCGACTGCCCGATTTCGACGAGCTCCGGCTGGCCGAGATGGACGCGCATGGCGTTGACGTCGCGGTGCTGTCGCTGACAGCACCCGGGATCCAGGTCCAGCCCGACACCGCCGTGGCCGTGACCGACGCCGCGATCGCCAACGACGCCCTGGCCGAGATCGTGGCCAGGCAACCAGACCGCTATGCGGGCCTGGCCGCGCTGCCGCTGCAGAACCCGGACGCCGCGGCGGACGAGCTGGACGGGCGGTCCGCACGCTGGGGTTCAACGGTGCCCTGGTGAACGGCCCGACGCTCGGGCAGTACTTGGACGAACCCCGGTTCCGAGGGGTGTGGGCGGCGTTGGAGGACCTCGGTGTCCCGCTCTACCTGTACCCGACGTCCGCGCCGGCCGGGGAGTGGCACGTCCTCGGCGGGCGACCCGAGCTGGCCGGGCCGTCGTTCAGCTGGGCCGCCGAGACCGGAGCCCATGCCATGCGGATCATCTACGGCGGTGTGTCCGACGACCATCCAGGCCTCACGCTCGTCCTCGGACACATGGGCGAGTTCCTGCCGTTCCAGCTTTCCCGTCTGGACGCCCGGCACGCTGACATCAGTCCTCTCCGCTCGCTCGCCAAGCTGCCGTCGGAGTACATACGGCAGAACGTGATGATCACGACGAGCGGCGTGTGTTCGCATGCGTCGTTACTGGGTGCTGTGCTGGAGATGGGCGCCGACCGGGTGGTGTTCGCTGTCGACTACCCCTACGAGTCGACCGCCGACGCTGTCCGGTTCCTCCGATCGGCCCCGTTCACCGAAACCGACCTAGCTCGAATCGCGCACCGCAACGCCGAGCGTGTGTTCAAGCTCGACCCGGTTCCCACCAACCGACGGACCTCCACGCGAGGAGGATCGTGACAGCGGTCACGTTCGGCCCGGCTACGTCGCAGACCCCCGACCGCCGGACAACGTCGTAGGGAATCTGCTCCTCGTGCTCGACGCGCTGCTTCCGTCGAATGGTGCCGGGGGTCACAGCTCCATGCTTGACGTCACTGTCAAGTTTACAACCTCGCATACTTTGACCGCATCGTCAAACAAGGCTGGCTCTCGTCGGTGGTCGAAAACGACAATCCGATGAAATCAGGGACGCCGGCTGAAATACCGCACCAAAACGGCCACAGCGCTTGCCCATCCGCTCATCGATCGCCGCCAGCCGATCGGTGATCGGAAGGAGCCGAGCTCGCCTACCACGACCAGATTGCGCCACTCCTGCGTGACGGTGTGTTCTTCGCCCACCCGGGAAGCCCGTGGCAGCGCGAGACACGGGACACTGTGAGTGTGGGTGGCCCGGTTTGTTGATCGACCGGGCTGGCGTCGGCAACTCGAGGTGACTTCCGGGGCGCACAGCTCGACCTGCGTCCGCGGTCACCCCCACACCCACACGTCGCCTCGAGAACGACGAGTCGCGGTCACCGACACCGCGCTGGCGGGCTACATCGCCAAATACGGCACCAAGCACCGGCATCACCAACGGTGCCGACCGCCCCATCCGCGACATCACCCACATCGAACACCTCGATCTCACCCATCGCCGGCCCATGATCGAACCGCGTGGGAGCTCGGCGGCCTGTGGTCGTCGCGGACGTCCATTCCATCCGAAGTGCGGCGGTTCCGGAGCAGCAGAAGAAGCTCGCCGCAGAGCGCACGAACCTCGGTGTCCGCGACGGCGGAAGCCGGCCCATGACCGAACGTCGGCTCGTCCGGCCCGAGCCCGGTCACCGGCGGTAGCCGGTCTCGGTTCCCGAGCGCGAGCATGCACAGAGTCTGAGTCCAAGCCCTTGGTCATGCTCCGCGGTCGGCAGCCCCGGTGGCGACTTCGGCGCTGAGCATCCAGGCCTGCTTCTCAAGGGCGTTGATCAGCGCGTGGAGCAGGTCGCTGGTGGAGGGATCTTCCTGATCGACGGCGGCGTGGACGGCGCGGAGCGTCGCGACGGTCGCGCGGATTCGGGCCGTGATCAGCCGTGCGACCTTCCGGGTGTCCTGCTCGCCGGGTGGAAAGGCCGGCAGGCTGGTGCCGGCAGCGACGGTGTCCGAGCGTCCGTCCGCGGGGAAGGCTAGAGCGCGCATCCGTTCGGCGATGGTGTCAGCACCGTCGCGGGCGATGATGACGATCTCGTCGAGTTGTTGCCGGGCCCGCGGCGAGGAGAATTATTGAAGATCACCTTCGTTACCCGTAGCAGCCGCTTCTTGCCGACGGGATTGACCAGTTCGATGAGGTCACCCTCATCCACGTCGCTGTTCGGGCGCAACGTGATCTTATCGTCGTCGCGGATCTGGGCCGAGTCGAACTCGACCCGCTCCTCGCCCTCGGGTGTCTCTCGGATGCGCACGACCTTCTCGGTGAAGAGGATCAAGGGTTCGTCCTGGCTCGTGTCGTCAAAGGGGAACAACACCATCGTGGCAGAGCAGTCGCCGAACCCCGCAGTGCCATCGCCGACCACGAGCACGGCCACCAGGCGCCCGCCTGGGAAACCGCCGTGCACGTGACGCTCTGCCCGACGAGCGCTCGGTCGTCCGCTGCGGTGCAGACGCTCGGAAGATAAGCGGTCCAGGACGGAGCGCCGGGACGCTCGCTTGCCTGCCGCGCAGACCGGGAACCAACTGCGTGATCGGCCGCCGCGGAACCGGCTGAGCAGGCCGTCCATGATCGCCGTGAGGTGTCGGGGAAGACGCGCTAGCGGTCGAGCTGAGCAGTGTCGCGACCTCTCGACGGCTCGGTGACGCGGTGCGGCCGCTTGGTCCCGGCTGGGTCGAACTGGAGCTGGCCAGCGCGGCCCGGCTATCGCGGCCGGGTTCACACCGGCCTCGCTCGAACGTAAGCGCATCGCACCGGAACGCCCCCGTTCCGGCTCTGCCCCTACAGGGACAAGAAGCATCGCTTCTTGCATATCTCGCTGCTGCTCCCAACCACGGACCTGCCCATCCGTCTCCGCGCTCGAAGCCGTTGACCCGATTCAGATCTTTTCGGCGCGCCGCCACCTGGCCCTGGAACACCAGTACTGCTGGCGAGTGGTCACGACAGCGACCACGGCCCCTGCCAGCAGCGGTGCGCTTCGAAGGAGCTCTGTAAGCGGGGTCGGGACAGACAGCATGTCGCGAGCGCGGGTCCCGCTGGGAGTGGTGGCGGGACCCGCAGCCGGCTCAGCTCGGGCGGAGTTCGGTAGCGAGCTGCGCGAGTTCCTGGAGGGTGTGCTGCAGGAGTGTGGCCAGTGACGCGACGGCATCCAGGGCGAGTGTGGGCTCGCCGCAGAGGGCGGCGCCCTGGATTTCGCTGCGTGCCTGGCAGACCTGGGCCTCGAGTGCGGTGAGGCGGGTCGCGCGGGTGTCGGACTCGGTGATCTCGTGGGTGGTGGTCATGAGGGCCTCCGGTGCTCGGCGTCGGGGGAACGCGGCACTGCCTCAGCGCGCCGGGGTGGGGGTCCCGCAGGGGCGGCGAGGGTTCTGGCTCGCCCATCCCGGTGCGATCGCCGACCTCAACCGCCGGCCGACGTCGAGGCGTGCGGGCGATCTCGGCGGGATCGGTGGGCCAGGTTCATCGCCGCTTGCCCCGCCCCGGTGTGCTGACCTCCGGGCGATCCACCCGGAGCTGTGCACCGGAGGCCCGACCCGTCACACGACCGCCACCCATCCGATACCCGGCCACCTTCCGCGTTCACCGACCACGAAATGTCCACGCGGCACTCGAGGCCGACCACGGCGCGACCACACGATCTCCACCGGCCCGGCGACCTGGGTAGCCCCTTGGGGAGCCCAGCGACCGAGCACTGGAGTGGCAGGGGGCAGAACTGCTGGACACTCGAACTTCTTGGCCCGGGCGCCGGAACGGACCGAATGTCGGTCCTCGGCTCAGTTGGTCGAGTTCGCTGGATGGATCGGGTTCGAGGTGTTCTCGACCGATCGTGGGAGTCGGGCGCCGTAGGTGAGGCCGTCGGTGATGTCGCGCTCGACGTGTGCGGCGGTGTAGCCCGCGACCCCGACGAACTGCCCGGCGGCTTCGGTCAGCGCCGTTCGTGCCTCGGTCTCGGCCAAGGCGCCGCTTCCTACCCAGTGCCCGAGGCGGCGCGCTGCCCGCAGCAGCGTGATGTGCCGCTCCCCCACACCTGCCGCAGTGACGGCGGCGAGCTCTCCGGTGACGACGGCCCGTAGGTACGCCGCGGCGCGGCTGCCAGACGCCGGCGTCCGCGTGCCGACAGTGATTGACGGTGGCTGCGGAGACAGGACGGTGACAAGCCAGTCGGGAAAGGGCGCGATCGGGTATCGGCGAACCGAGCGATAGGAGCCCTCCCGGGAGACGGACCCCGAACCGAGTACATAACCGCCGTGGCCGCGGGTGTCCACACACCACCCGAGGCCACGGCCAGCCGCGCCTTGGGTGTTACGCAGCTCGACTCCCGCGGGCTGCCGGAAGTACCAATGCGTCCCGCCCGCTGGCGTGGCAACGACCAGGGTCCGCGGTGGCCAGGGCTCGCCGGCTCCGGCTGCGAGCCGCGCCAGTACGTCGAACCCGCCACGGACGCCGGGCGACTCGGGTGGTGGGTAGCCGTGCGCGAGGTCGAGGTCGAGGACGACCAGGCCGCTCTTTCCGGTGGCGATACCGATGTTGTAGGGCCGGTGAGCCCACCAGCCCTTGATCTGCTCGAGGTCGCGGGTAGCGGTGGCCTCCCAGTCCTTCACGGCGGGGAGCTTGCTGCGCGGGTGCACCGGGAACACGTACCGGCCGGCCTCGGCCCCCGCCGCGGCCACGCGGCCCAGCCGCGTACCCGTCGTCTTCGACAGCCCGGATCCGGGTTGCGGGTTGGTGCGGGGGTCGGGCGTGGTGGTCATCAGGCTGGGCTCCGGGTCTCGGATGGGCGGGCGACTACGGCCGCCGCTGGGACGTGGTGCCGCAAAGCGAGCTCCGCTTGCTGGTCTGGCTCGTGTCTGCTCGCGTCGGCACGCCGGAAACTGCCCGGGGTTCCGGGCCCGCGATCCGCGAGGAGCTGGACGTCAGGGTTCGGTCGGGGTTGTGTCACGGGCCCGGGTTCTCGGGCACCGTGTCGGGCCGACGCGAGACCACGAGCCGACCACGCGCTGACCATGGGCTGACCACGCTGCACGCGACCTGATCCGGCGCCCGTCCGTTCCGCGCAGACGCGCGATACGCCGAGCACGGCCAGCGACCCGGACCGGTGGCCCGGGCCGCTGGCCGCAGGATCAGGCGGCGGTGTCCTCGGTGGTCGACTCGGGCAGCGGCTCAGGAGCGGGGCCGGTGTCGGTGTCGGGTCGCTTGTTGCGGGTGATCTCGGCGGTGGCGTAGCGGAGGCTGGCGGCGATCTCGGCGGCCTCGAGCTTCACCCCGCGGCGACGCTCACCGTCTTTGAGGTAGGAGTCGTCGGCGAGCTGACCGGTGATGGCGACGGTCGCACCCTTGATCAGACTGGCGGCGGCGTTCTCGGCGAGCTGGTTGAACGCGACGACCCGGTGGAAGACCGGGGGCAGGTTCGTGTAGCCACCGCTGCGGCGGTCATACCGGCTGCGGTTGACCGCGACGGTGAGGGTCAGGACCGGCACGCCGCCGGCGGAGTAGCGCAGTTCGGGGTTGGCGGTGAGGTTGCCGTGGATGGTGATCTCGTTCATGTCGGGCTCCTGGGCTCGGTGTCAGTGGTGACGCGGCCCTGCCTCAGCACGGTGTGGTGGGGTCCCCCGAAGGGGACGGCGGGGGTTCCGGCTCGCTCTTCCCGGTGTGATCGCCCACTGATCGGCAGGCGGCGTCACGACCGCCCGCGATCTCACCGGGATGGGCCGGTCCGGATTCATCGGCGCTCGCCCCACCCGCACTGTGCTGACCTTCGGGCGTCATCAACAGACACCCCCCGCCGGGAAACGACAGCGCGCGCGATCACCAGCTCGGCAAGGCCTGCTCCGGCCAGCACACGCTCCTATCTGCGCACGCCGGTAGGCGATCCCGCGACGCCTCGAGCAGGGGCAAGACTTTGAGTCGCTGTTCCGCCGGCCGCAGGCCACGCGGGCTCGGGGATGTATGTGGCGCGGGCCCACGGCGGAGCCCGCGCCGACGGTCGATTAAGGGTTCAGCCAGCGGTCGACGATGGCAGCCTGCATCGGCACCGATGGCGTCTGGCCTCGGTCCTCGGTGGACAGGTCTTGCCCGTTGATGCAGATACGCCAGCCGTCATCACCGGTCCGGCGCCAGTCGCTGAAGCTGCGGGTCGTCACGAGCAGGAAACTGCCGTTGCTCCCGGCGAGCGCGGTGACGACGGTGAGCCATCCTCGGCGGCGTGCGACCTCGTGGTAGTGCAGGCCCAGCGGGACCGCGCCGGTGTGGCGGCAGATCTCGACGAGCAGCCCGCGCGCGGCGTTGTGCGCGCCGAGCATGCCCACACTGCCCCGTAGCGGGATGTTCGAACGGACGTGGTCAGGAAGGATCCAGCTGCGGGCGTTGTCATAGGCCGCGATCTGATTCCTGCCCATCACCACCGCCTCCCATCAGGCGCGTTCTTAGCAAGCTCGAGCACGCTGGCGAGATCTGCGTCGAGTGCAACCGTGTGGGTGCCGCGGTCGGGGAACTTGCACCGGAGACAGCTGACGAAGTCGGTGGATCGACGGGTGTGCGGCATGCGGGCCTCCGGGTCTCGGCGTCGGGATGACGCGGCCCGGCCTCAGCACACCGGAGGCAGGGGCCCGCAGGGACGGCGGCGGTTCCGGCTCGCCCATGCGGGCGGGATCGCAATGTCCTCCCCTCCGCCGGCCGGGGATCCGCAGGCGATCTCACCGGCATGGTGCGGGCCGGGTTCGTCGGTGCTGGCCCGCCCCGGTGTGCTGTCTTCTCAGCGGCGCCCGACGCCAGGCACCGGCGGTCGTTGCTCGTGCCCGGCATCGCCAGGCACGCATGAGGTTCCCCCGCTCTTAAGCGCCGCGCTGACCTGCAACCAATCTTGAGCACGCGTCTGGCGACCACCAGGCTCCGGGGCGTAATCGCGACACGCGCGGTTTATCCATCGCCCCTCCAAGCGCCGGATCGCGGCCATGCCAGGGGCAGTGGCCGAGGCGTTGTCGCCGCCGTCGCCTCGTGCCGCTCGTAAAGCGGACGCCGACATGTGGCAGCTGGTCCCGCAGGCTCTGCGTCGAGCTTCCGTGTATTGCATGCCGATGGCGAGGCGGGCGTTCCCTCCCCGCTGATCCGTCGAGGGGTACGCGCTCGTGGTCGGTGAGGCCGCGGAGGACCTCACCGACCACCCGTGTTCAGGCCACGTCGGCGCTCTCGTCTTCACCGCTCTGGCTGTCCGCGTCCTCGTCGGACTCGCCGTGGGCGGTGGCGATCTGCGTGTCAGCGGTTTCAGTGATCGCCTGCGGGTCGGCGTCCTGGACTTCGCTCTGGGTGTCGGGCTGCGCCATCGCCGCATCTGCGTCGTCGCCGTGCTGAATCTCGCCAGTGGCGGCATCAGCGGTCGGCTGTTCGTCGACAGTGGCGGTGTCCGGGGTGAGCACGAGCTGCTCGACCGGGGAGAGCGGATAGCCCCAGCCCTGCAGCGCAGTGAAGTAGGCGCGCGTTTCCCCGCTGGGGTTGCGCCAGCTGTGCCGTCCCGTGCCCTGCTCGACGGCACCGAGCAGGACCGCCAGGGCCAGCATCGTCGCTCGCGCCGACGACGCCGATTCCGCCGCGACCGCGATGGGATTGGATGAGCCCAAGCCCGCAGCCGAATCCATACCCAGTAGCTAACGCGCGGTGCTGTGGCCGGACTCCATCGCCTTACGCACGTCATGGCTGCCGCAGCCCAGCGTGGCGGCGATGAACCGGACAGCATCCTTCGGGGCCGTCTTGCGGGCCAGGAACGTCGTGCGCAACCAGTCCCGCCGGACCGTGGTCGCGGAATCCCAATCCTTGTTGTTGGCGATGACCCGGCGGCGTTCGGCCTTCTCGGCCTCGCTCATCGGGCCGGCCTGCCGGGTGCCCGACTCGCTGGCGGTGCCCGAGTTGTCCCACCGTGGGATGTGCCCGTTCCCGTCCGGGTCGGTGCAGACATACGCGGTCGTGACGGTGGCTTCCTGTGCTCCCCAGGCGCGTCGCAACTCGACGAGGGCGGCGTGTCCCGGGCAGCCTTGGTGGGCGTCGAGGGTCAGTTCAGTTCCGCTGGGATCCTCTGCGGCGGGCCGCAGTCCGGAGAGTTGCATTGCCTGGTCGGTGCGTTCGGTGACGACCGGACACCGGCGGCGATCAGTTCGGCGACCCGCTCGGCAACCAGGCGCTTCTCCTCGCGCAGGTCGCGCAGCCGCTGCGCCACGTGGTCGAACTGGTCCGGATCACTCTGTGCCGTCACGGTCAGGGCCTTGACCGCCTCGACACCCTGTTCGGTGCCGTCATCGAACTCGGCGAGCACCGCGACACGATCCAACGGGATGTCGTAGCGGGCCAGGACCGCGGCGGCGAGCTCGCTGCGCGCCACCGACGTGGTGACCTTGACCCGCTTCACCGGCGTGTGCGTCCGGCGGGCGATCTGCCCGGCCGTCAACCCCAGGTCCAGCAGCTGCTGATGGGCCGCCACCTCCTCGGCCTCCGAGTTGCTCGACCGGTGCAGATTCTCCTCGAGCTGGTCCACGATCCGCTCGATCTGCCCAGCACCGTCCTCCCCAGCCGGATCACCCTCCGGGTCAACCAGGACCCGCACCAGCGCCTGGCCGGCCTCGATCGCACCCAAGGTGCGGCGCTTGCCCTTCCGCACCACCAACGCCCCATCGGCGCGGCGGCGGACCTGGATCGGCTCCCGGACACCACGGTCACGGATCGACCGCACAAACTCGCGGTCAAGGACAACCCCGCCGCGGACGTTCGCGCCGATGATCACCTGACGAGGGTCGACCTGCAGCAGCTCCCCGAGCGGAGCAGCGGGGGCCACCTCGTTGCCCTCGTGCTCGGCGCTGATGGCTGCGTTCGCCTCGTGCTGGACGTGCTGGACGTGCCGGTCGTGCTGGTGGTCGTCGGTCATGGACAGGCTCCTTCGTGGTGGCCGCATGCCCTGCGGAGGCGGCGTCGGTGGGTCCCGGTGTGGGACGCACCCACCTGGCAGCGACCGCCCGCGTCGGCCGGGGGTTCCGGGCTGACCTGACCGGCGTGGACCAGCACTCGACAACACGCATACGACCGGCCAAGCCACACTGCGGGTTCACCCGGCGCAGGCCGGCCAGGGTTCATCGGCCACCAGACCGGGCGGCGTTGCCACACTGCGTCGGCCCACCCGCCAGGACCACCGACCCGACACCACGGAACGCAGCCACTGCCGAATCAGCCGCAGCACCGCGCGAGTCAGCTGAGCGCTACGCAGACCAGGATCGGGACACGGGTAGCGCCATGGACACGTCGCTCAACCGCAGGTCCCTCCGGACGCGGATGAACCTGGGCGGATGGCGCCACCGATGATCCTCGAACGCCGTGTCGACATCGAGCTCCACGACGGTCGTCGGCTCGACCTGGACGTAGGTCACCGGTTCCGCGGGTCGCTGCCCGAACCGGCTGGAGGCAATGGTCGGGGGCCACGGATGCTCGGCACCGGCCGCGGTCACCACCGCGGCGATGTCCTCGCGGGCAGCTCGGGACAACCGGGTGGTCCGAGCGGCAACCCGTAGCCGCCCACGATGATCAGGCCGACCGACGATCAGCGCCTCAGGCCGTGTCACCGCTCCCAGGACGCCACCGACGACGGCTTCCGCGGTGAAACGGGTACGAACCTTCCGCCACATCCTGCCGCCCGGCCGGTAGCCGTGGTCGAGCCGCTTCGCCACCACGCCCTCGACGCCGGCATCGGAATGGTTGACCAGCCACGCACGGGCAACGGCGAACTCGGTCGACATCGGCATCAGGACCAGGCCATGCGGGAGCCGGCGGGTGAGAAGATCTTCCAGTATTGCCCGGCGTGCGGCGTAGGACATGGAACGGATGTCCATGCCGTCGAGGGCGAGGACGTCGATCACCACGTAGAACGCCGGCATGGCGAGGGACAGCTCGCGAATCGGCGGGGTGCAGCCGCCCTTGCAGCGCGGCGAAGTCCATCCGGCCCTCCTGCCAGAGGACCAGTTCACCGTCCAGCACCACGTCGACGTCCAACCCGATGACGGCAGAGACGATCTCGGGAAAGTACCGGCCGAGCGGGCGCTGCTGACGCGACTGCAGAGCGACCCGATCCCTGCCGCGGTGGGCGAGGCAGCGGAAACCGTCCATCTTCGGCTCCACGGCCCAGCCGCCGGGGCAGCCCCTCGGGAGCCGCAGTGCCGGCACCGCGATCACCGGGCGCACCGGATACTCGACACCCGCCAAGCCCGCCTCTTCCTTCACCCGGGGACAGTAAGCAGGTCACAATGGGTTCGAGCTGCCGGACCGGCTGTGGTCGCGGCGGCGGCGAGCCGGTGGCTCTTCCAGCAGCACCGCAGGCACGCTGTGAATTCCGCCGAAGTCAGCGTCCGGACGGATCACGACGTTCCAACTCGACGACGGCTTCGCCGACACTCGCATCGTCGAGCGCCCGGCCAGCAAGGGCTGGGGAGTAGGTGTCGATATAGCGCGCGATCTCGTCGCGGGTTCGAAAGGGCTGCAGACGTCGCTAGCATCGCCGACCGCGATGGATGTTGTGGTTACGACCTGACCCGGGCCGGTCGAGTCGTCGTACCGCCATCGTCGACCACGCGCGACCACTTGATGGCCACGCGTCCGTACGTCCCTCAACCACCCAGAGAGGGCCGCAGCTATCCACAGTTCTGATGTTTGACAACCTTCGCAGGTTTGCGGGAACGATAATCGCCCGGTGCAAATTCAAATGGTGCAGCGGCGGGCGCAGCGAGCAGTGCCAGCTCGACCACATATGGTCGCGCTGCCAACCACGCAGAAACCACAGACAACGTCAGCTCAGTCGCCAAGCTCAGTCTCCTGCGCGCGAGGGCGCGAACATGACGAGACGAGGGACGATGACCGATCTCGATGGACTACCGGTCTTGATCAGCGTGACGAAGGCGGCAGAGGTGCTCGGTATCAGCAGAGCCTCGGCCTACCGATACGCCGAACAAGGACACCTCGATCAAGAGACTCGGTGGGCGCATCTACGTTGTCCGAGACCGCCTGCGCAAGCTCGTGGAAGAGCCCACGTGAAGAGCACGGCGTGGAGCTTGACATGACTACCGGTCGTGGTCGTAAGCGAAGCAGGCGAGGGATAGCCGGCACTGTATACCAACGGGGCGCCAAGTGGGCCTACCTGATCGACCTCGGAGCCGACCCCCTCACCGGCAAGCGGAGACGAGACTCACGCAGCGGCTTCCTCACCGAGAATGCCGCATGGGACGCACTCGTCGAGGCAAACACAGAACTCCGCACACACACATACGTCAAGAACTCCCCGCGGACTGTTCGCGAGTTCTTCGACGAGTGGCTCGCCGCAATGAAAAGCGGCCTCAAGCCGACCACGCACAGCAGCTACACCAGCTACGCCCAATACTACGTCATACCAATAATCGGAGATCGAAAACTGCAGGACATCACGGTCGAGACGATCAACCGCCTCTACTCTCACCTCCTTCAGCAGGGTAGGCGGTCAAAGAACACGAACCAGATCATGTACGAGGAGTGGCGAAAGGAGAGGGCCCGCGGCGCTGAGCCGTCCGCCCGCCAGATTGCCCAGGCAGCCGGGCTCAGCTACTCCGCCGGAGTACGGGCGTTGCAGCGCTACCGTGCGGGGCGCGTACCACGCGTCATCACCGACGGCCTGGAGCCGCGCAGCGTGCAGAGCGTCCACATCATGCTGAACCGGGCCTTCGCGGACGCGGTCCGATGGAAGTACCTCAGCACCAACCCCGTCGAGCACGCGGTCCGGGTACGGCGCGATCGCAAGGGGCACTCAGTGTGGACCCCTCAAGAGCTCAAGCAATTCCTCGCGAGCGCAGCCGACGACCGCCTCTACGCGATGTGGCTGATGTTCGCCACCACCGGCATCCGCCGATCAGAGGCTGCCGGCGCACTGCTCGCCCACCTTGACCTTGACGCGCGAGCGGTGACCGTGTGGCACACCCGGGTCGTAGCCGCCGGGAAGGCCCAGCCGTCCGACGGCAAGAGCGAGCGGTCCCGGCGCAGCCTCGCTCTCGACCGCCGGACCGTGAGCGCCCTCACCGCCCACGTCGGCAAGCTCGAGAGCGAGAAGCGCTCGTTCGGTCGCGACTACTCCGACCACGGTCTGCTCTTCTGCTGGCCCGACGGCCGTCCCATCCATCCCGACACGATCACCGATCAGTTCAGCCGGCTCGTCGACCGTGCCGGTGTCCCGCCCATCACGCTCCACCAGGTACGTCACACCCACGCCACGATGTCGCTTCGCGCGGGTGTCAACCCGAAGATCGTCAGCAAGCGACTGGGTCACGCCACAGTGGCCTTCACCCTCGACACCTACACCGAGGACGTCCCCGAACTCCACCACGACGCCGCGGACATGGTCACCAACCTCTTCTTCGACGACCCGGTCGACGAGACGTAGCCATCCGTCACGGTTGGCTACAAAGCCGGCTACCAAGTCGGCTGGGCGCCGAAGGACGGGAAGCCCCGAGAACACCAAAAGGCCCCCTAACCCGCAGGTCAGAGGGCCTCTTGGCATGGTGGGCGATACTGGGATCGAACCAGTGACCTCTTCGGTGTGAACGAAGCGCTCTCCCCCTGAGCTAATCGCCCTTGCCGTCGTAGACCTTACCTCACCCGAACAACGGGCTTTGCAACCAGGTCCACCTCTCGAGCCCCACCCAGCCGGCGACCAGGTAGAGGGCGTTCAGGAGGTAGAGGGTGGCCAGGACGATGAGGCCGGTGGCGGCCAGCACCGCGATCCGCACGATGAGGATCTGCCGGCCGAGCCAGTCGGTCCAGGCGTCGTACTTACCGCGGGCGTAGTGCAGGACGCGCTGGGCCCAGCTGAACTCCGTGGCGAGGATGGCGAGGCCACCGAACACGATGAGCCAGCCCGGGCCGGGGTACGGGATGGCGATGATGCCGGCGACGAGCACCAGCCCGCCGAGGATCGCCACGCCGACGCGGTACGTGCGCCGCAGTGTGGGCTTCTCCTCGAGCCGGGCCCGGAAGCCGGGTCGCTGCTCGTCGTCCTCGCTCAGCTGTCCACCGCCTCTGTCCTGTCAGGCGGCTACGCCGTCCGCCTCGGCCCGGAGCCTACTGGGTGGCCACCTCAAGCGGACGGCGGCGACGGCCACGGCCACGGCGCACATAAAGAAGAGGACAAGGGTGAGGGCGGGACGTAACTGGCCGGTAACTACGCGTTGTCGCTGGTAGCTGCCGACAGGCGGCCGTTCGGGGAGAACAGCGGCCGCCGACCGCTGGCACACAGCACCCCACGTGCAGGTGAGCCTGGAGTAATTAGCCCAGTCGGGTGACTCTGGCCAGGCAACTGCAGGGAGTTCGTGGCTCTACCCGTCACATCTTCGCGGCACGGTCGTTTTTCCTGATGACGAACCACGCGGGACCATGAAAGAGGGACGCAGGATGCGCGACGAGCCCACGGTCATCAGCTCACCGGCGGTGTTCGAACTGATCGCCCCGGACGCCCCTGCGGTGCCCGTCAATGTCGATCTGACGTACAGCAGCCGTGACCCATACGCCGTGCAGGCGTCGTTCCGGACCGGCAACGGCACCGCCGTTGACTGGGTTTTCGCCCGGGACCTCCTGCACGACGGCCTGATCGCACCGGCCGGCACCGGTGACGTGAGGGTGCAGCCCATGCCGCTCGACCCGCACCGGGTACAGCTGGAGCTCTCCTCACCGTCGGGCCACGCGGTCTTCACGACGTGCGCGCAGACGCTCGGCGACTTCCTGCACCGCACCTATCTGGCGGTACCGGCCGACACCGAGTACTCCTGGTTGGACTTCGACGTTGCGCTGTCGGACCTGCTGAACGACCCCGCGCGGGACTAAAACTGCAGGTCGGAGCTCCTTTGCGCAGAACACGGGGGGTGGTTTGAAGCCCCCGCGGCGACTGCGCTAAGGTTCTCCCATCAACGCAGCGGACACGCTGCACAGGCGGACGTAGCGCAGCTGGTAGCGCATCACCTTGCCAAGGTGAGGGTCGCGGGTTCGAATCCCGTCGTCCGCTCGGAGGAACCACGGGTCCCGTCGGACCTCCATGGATCGAACTCCACGGATCGCTCCGAGGAATTCGGCGGAGTGGCCGAGTGGCTTAGGCAAGGGCCTGCAAAGCCCTGTACGCGGGTTCGATTCCCGCCTCCGCCTCGGGCGATTAGCTCAGTGGGAGAGCGCTTCCTTGACACGGAAGAGGTCACTGGTTCAATCCCAGTATCGCCCACCACTCCCATGAAGGCCCCCTGACCAGCACGGACAGGGGGCCTTCGTCATGTCCGGGGCTCGCTCGACCGGCGCCGTAGGCCCGAAAAGGCACCACCCGCGTCACCGGGGCACCAGAACACCCGTGGCGCCGTCGTCCGGTCCTCGTCGTCGAGCGCCCGCAGGACTCGCGACGGGTCTTCCGTCCGCCGGATGTAGAGGTCCAGGGTCGTTGACGAGCGTTCGTGCCCGAGCACCCGACCCATGTCGCGTGCGAGTGCCGCAGATCGTGGAAGCGGAGTCCGCCGGCCTGGTTGCGGGCAACGTGGTTCACCGCCGCCGGTTCCGTGCCGAACATCGCTGATCCGGTGAGGCCGGCCGCGTCGGTCCACTCCGCATGGAACTTGTCGCCGTCCGGCTCGACGAGCCCGAGCAGCCCTGCCCGCACGAGCGCCGGCCGCCACACGCGGGTGCGGAACAGCGTTCGCCGGTACGCACCGCCCACCTGGTTGGCGAAGATCAGGCCGGCCTCCTCGCGCGGATAGCGCGCCATGTGTTCGCGCAGCAGCCCGACGAGCCAGGCCGGCAGTGGAACCGTGCGTCGGCCCGCGGTCCTCTTGGGGAACGGCGTGAACGAGGTGTGCCCGGCGACCTCGATCACGGTCCGGATCACCCGCAGCCGAGCGGCGTCGAGATCGAGCGCGTCAGCGCACAATCCGACCGCCTCGCCCCACCGCAGGCCCGCTCCCCCACCGATCGCCACGAGCGGGCGGTACCGGTGCGGAGTGAGGACTTGAGGGTGCCCTCGCCGGGCGGCAGATCTCGGAGAGGGGGGCGCGCCATCTCCCCGACCTCCCGGAGGGCTACCACACGGAACGCCGGGCGCAGGCCTGGCAGCGTCGGCGGCGGTCGGGCGTTGCCAGGTCGAGGAGATGGCGCTTCGGCGCAGGTGCGTGGCGGCGGAGCATTTCCGGAGCGGGACCGGCGGGCGCGGCTGACACCATCTGACACGGGGCGTCAGGAAACCGCAGCTCAGACGGCACGAGACGACACCGGACGAACGCGCAGAAGCCGACGTATCCGGCGTTCACACCGAAGCGCTCCGCATCTCGACGTCGCCGCTCTTCAACCCGGTCTCTGGGCCGGTCCCGCTGCCGACTCAGTCCACGACGCCTGCCTCGGCTAGTACGGCTTCACGGGTGCCAGGCACGCGCTATGCAATGCCCCCTCGGTGCGGGACTGGCCGGGATCGGCGAGTTCGACGCGACCGCCCGCGACGACGGCCCGACCGGCGTGATGGCCGACCTGCTCGGCGACGCGTACAGGTGGGTCTGCGCCCGGTGCATCGACCGGCACGACAAGCTGGCTGAGTTCAAGGCTGACCTGTGACGACGGTGGGACGAGACGCTCGACCGGTCGTCCATCCGCCACTGCCCGGGAATCCGAAACCCGCCAGGCCGCGAGACCGCCACGAGGAGTCTCTAGGGTGCGGGACGTGATCATCACGTTCGTCTTCGTGCACGGCGCCTTTTGTAACTCCGCAGTATGGGCGCCGACCTCCCGGGAGCTCGCCCTGCGGGGGCACCGCACGGTGCCCGTCGACCTCCCTGGCCATGGTCTCGGGGCGACGATCCCCACCGGCTATCTCGGCTCGCAGGACCTCGACGACCTCGCGAAGGCTCCGAGTGGCATGGCCGGCATCAGCACAGCCGACGACGTCGCCATCGTCACGGACGTCGTAGGCCGGGCCGCGGCGCACGGCCCCGTGGTCCTGGTGGGTGCCAGCCGCGGCGGGCTCACCATCACCGCGGTGGGCAACGCCGTCCCGGAGCTGATCGACCGGCTCGTCTATATCTCGGCGTGGTGCTGCGTTGACGCGACCGCAAGCGAGTACACGGCAGGACCCGAGAACGCCACGAGCCTGCTTGCCGCCGCCGGGGTGGGGATCGCGGTCGCGAACCCCCAGGAGATCGGCGCGATTCGGCTCAACTGGCGCACGGCCGACCCCGCGCACCTCGACGCGCTGCAGACCGCCCTGCTCGCCGACGGCACCCGCGAGGAGCTCATCGCCTACTTGCACACCCAGGACCCGGACGAGGCGCTCACCGTCGACGAGCAGGCCACCCGCGCCGACGCCGCCACTTGGGGCCGCATCCCGCACACGTACGTCCGGCTGACCGAGGACCGGGCGATGCCGCTGGCCCTGCAGGACCGCTTCATCGCCGAGGCCGACGCCCTGACGCCCGACAACCCGTTCGATGTGCGGTCAGTGGCCAGCAGCCACCTGCGCTTCCAGATTCACCCCACTGAGATCGTGGAGATTCTCGACGGGCTCGCGGTCGGATAGCCCGTCAGGCGGGCAGGCGGCGGAACACCGCGCGCTGCAGGCGCGCGGGACGACGCAGGTCAAGCGCGCACCAGTACATCGGCGGCGCCTCCGAGCGGCACGATCGAGGCCGTGCCGACGTCGAGGGCAGCGCTTCGGCCCCAAAAACGGGCGGAGCACTTCCGGAGCCGACCACCTATCCGCGCCCGGTTCGGACTGGCACCAGATGGCACAAACCAGCAGCTCAGATGGCACGACGGCACCGGCCGGTCGTCGAGATCCCGTCGCGTCCGCCTTCACACCGAGGAGGTCGCTTTGCGGACATATCTGTCCGGTTCGGATGAACCTTGCGGGGTTCGGGTCTAGGTTGCGGGACTGGCTGCGGGGTTCGGATCTACCTTGCGGGGCGCTGACGACCGGCCAACAAGGGCCGAGACGATGTCTCAGGTCCGAAACTTGATCTCGTGCCGGGCCGTGCCGCGGCCGCGCTCGGCAAGTGGTAGACCACCAGCGTCTGCTCGGGCCGCTCGGCGACGTGGAACGCGGCGTGCGACATGGTGATCACGCCCAGCCGGGGATGCCGGAAGCGCTTGTGACCCGCGTGGCTGAACTGGATGTCGTACTGCGGCCACCACTCGCGTACCTCGGGGCTCGCCTCGGTCAGCTCAGCCACGAGCCGGGTCACGCGCGGGTGGCCGGGATGCCGCCCCGCGATCGCCCGCAGCCGGGCCAGGATGTTGCGCGCCTCCCGCTCCCAGTCGACCAGCACCTCGCGGGCGGCGGGCTCGGTGAACATCCAGCGCACGACGTTGCCACCCGGCCCGATGCCCCGGAATAGCTCCGCGGCGGCGTCGTTGTGCGCGAGGACGTCGTAACAGATGCCGGTGACGTACGCGGGGTTGTCGCCCAGCAACGCCGGGACACCCGCGACCTCGGGCGCGGCCTCCTCGGGGGCGTCCTCCTCGGGCGTCGCTCCTCCACCGGCGAGGCGGCGCAGGTGCTCCTGCTCGGCGCCGGTGAGCCGCAGCGCCCGGGCCAGGGCGTCGAGCACCTGGCCGGAGGGGCGTACGTCGCGGCCCTGCTCGAGATAGGTGAGCCAGGTGGCGCTGATGCCGGCCAGCAGGGCCAGCTCCTCGCGGCGCAGCCCGGGTGTGCGGCGGCGCCCGGTGGCCGGCAGGCCCGCGTCGGCCGGGGCGATCCGCTCCCGGCGGCTGCGCAGGAACGTGCCCAGCTCGACGCTCAACCTAGAACCTCCAGTACCAGAATAAGGTGATTCTGGATACCACCTTACCGTTGCGCGAGGCTTACCTCATGCGAGCTTGGACTCTTGCTTCACAAGACGACGACGTACGCCTCTCCGAGGTACCGGCGCCCACTCTCCAGGGCGGTGGCGTACTCGTGGAGGTGCTCGCCGCGCATCTCCCGGCGTACACGAAAATGGTGGTGAAGGGGAACCGCGGCGGCCTGCCGGTCCCCCTGACCCTGGGCCCCTCCTGCATCGGGCGCGTGACCGACGTCGCGCCCGACGTGTTCCATGTCATCCCGGGCGACATCGTGCTGGACACGGCGCTGCTCGACGCGGGCGGCGGCGACGAGATCTTGGTGGGCTGGGTCGGCCTGGGCGGTTCCGGCGCCGGCAGCGAGCGCACGGATCGCATGCGTACGGTGTGGCACGACGGCGTCTTCGCGGAGAAGGCGCTCTGCGCCAAGGAGACGATGGTCAAGCTGCCCGGTGCGGAGAACTACCCGGACCCGGCCCGCCTGTCGTTCCTTCCGTGGCTCTGCATCGCCGCCGCGGGCCTGCACGCAGCGGGCCCGCTGACCGGCCGCGACGTCGCGGTGATCGGTGCGACGGGCCAGCTGGGCGGCGCGGCGGTGCTGATGGCGCTGGCGGAAGGCGCGGCGACGGTGACGGCGGTGGGCCGCAACAAGGAGGCGCTAGAACGGCTGGCCGAGCTCGGCCCCCGCGTGCGCATCCACCGGCTGACCGGCGACCGCGCGACGGACGCGGCGGGAATCGGCCCGGTGGACGTGGCCCTCGACGCCCTCGGCGCCACGCCGACGGCGGACGCGACCATGGCCGCATACGACAGCTTGCGGGGGCGCGGCACCCTTGTGCTCATCGGCGGCGTACACCAGGACCTCATTATTCCGTACGGCGACCTGATGCACCGCAGGCTCACCCTGCGCGGCTCCTGGATGAGCGACGAAGAGACGGTGACCACGGTGTGGAACCTGATCCGCTCCGGGCTGCTGGACCTCTCCGCAATCGAGCTGCTGACGGTCGGCCTGGACGACCCGGCGGCCGCCCTCGACCTGGCGGAGCGTACGACAGGCCTCGGCTTCGTAGCCCTCATCCCCTGACCGCACCTTTCAATTCCGGTCGCGAGCGATCTGGAAGAGCCGTCGCGGTCGCCGCGGTCGCACCGAAAACGAGGGTGGCCGGCAGCAGGGCGCCGTTCTTGAGGGTGACGAGCAATGCGGCGCCGACCAGCAGGAACAGCCCAGCCGGCTACCGGTCGCACCACGGCTTCCGCTTTGACACGGAAGAGGTCACTGGTTCAATCCCAGTATCGCCCACCACTCCCATGAAGGCCCCCTGACCAGCACGGACAGGGGGCCTTCGTCATGTCCGGGCGTCGGTCGACTCGGCCCCGTGGGCCCGAAAAGGCACCCGCGGCGCCGTCGTCCGCGTCCTCGTCGTCGAGCGCCCCCAGGACTCGCGACGGGTCATCGGTCCGGCAAGAATCGCCATCGGGTGACGGCGGCGCAGCGCAACCGCTGCGGCCATCGTCAGGCGAGGACGACCGCCGCCAGCGCAACCCAGCCGGACGTCGGTGGAGACACGTCGACGAATGTGGTGACCAGCAGCACCGCCGCCACCACGCCACCGAGGACGGCGTCGGCCACGACCGATGACTCTGCCCCGTCCTGGTCCGCGAGGTTGATGGGCATGGTCGGTGTCCCTTCGGATGAGGGGCGTACGGCGGGGTGCCTACCGTCGCGAGTACGGACACCAATTTCCGCGGGCGTGGGCCGCTCCGGTCTTCGGACAGGCCCGAACGCGCGCTCGTATTCGCTGCGGTCAGCCGGTCACCTCGGCGCGGCGGGAGCGGGCCAGAACCAGCCGGCCGAGGGCCGCGCCGACCAGCCCAAGCACCAGGGCCACAGCGCCACCAGCTACTCCGTTACCGGTGCCGAGACCACCGTCGGCGACCGCCAGATTCACCGCGCCGTTGACCACGCCGGTCAGCCCCGCCACCAGGGCCACGATGGCCCCTCCCTCCCGCCGTTGCCGATACGCCGGTTGGAGCGGGCCAGCGCCAGTCCGCCGATGGTCACGCCGACCAGCGCCACCACTGCAGCCACGCTCGCCCAGATCCGCGCCGGGGTCCCGACGAAGGTGTCGACACCCTGGTTCGCGCATTCAGCCGCGGTCGTACAGATCTGCTCGGCCGCCGGTGCGGCAAGCGCCAACAGAACGGACATGACGTGCTCCTTCTTCTCCTACGATTGGACGTCACCTCATCCCGGTGAGCCAGAGAGCCCGGGCTCTGGACATGCACGGGTACGTGCACGATCCCCGGCTCAGCCCGCCGGAACACCGCTCGTCGCCGTGAACGCCCGAACGCCCCCTCGTTGCGCGGACTCCCGTCCGTACAGGTGCACAGCCAGGATGGTCACCCAGATCCAGGGCGTCACGAGGAAGACCACTGCCAGGGCGTAGGGGTAGCTGCCAACGGCGGAGTTGACGGCGATCAGGGCCGCGAACACCAGCGGGACGGCGGCTCCGTAGAGGGCGTAGAACCAGGCCCATCCCTGGCGTCCGGTGGCGGCGAGTGCCTCGCGATCACAACGCTCATGGCGATGAGGAGGGCAGTGCTGCCCCCCGTGAGGCGTTCTGGACAGCCCCTTGCCAGGTGGTCTGCACCATCTCTGATGCGCCGCCGGGCGGGAAGCCGGCCACCGGGTCCGCGGTCAGCGCGCCGCCGATGACGTACGCCACGCCGAGCAGCCCGAGCAATCGCGGTCCCCACGTCGCGCCCCGGCCCGTCCGCAGCAGCCGTGCGGCCCAGACCGCGAACAGCACCGTGAGCACCCCGACCAGCAGCATGTTCGACCTGTGGATCCAGCCCAGGTCTCCGGCGGTCAGCGCCGTGAAGCGGTGCCGAGCCAGGTCGAACCCGTCGCGGGTCAGCGCCTGGGCCATCGCCACGGTCACGTACACCGGGCCGGCCACGGCGCCGCAAACCAGCAGCGCCCGCGTCGGCAACATCCGTCTCGACATCATGTCCCGGCCGATCGGCGTCGCTTCATGACAACGATCGTGGTCGCCGGACGCGATTCGTGCGTCCGACGGCGGATGTGTCTTCGCCCTGATCCGCTCGGTGTACGGTCAGCCGCCAGTGGTAGGCGTGATCATCCGTTTGTGGTAGCCCCATGCCGCAGGCGCGCGGGCGGCCTCGTTGGCCATGGGCACAGCGTGAGTCCGCGATGTACGGCGTGAACGAGGTGTGCCCTGCGACCTCGATCACGGCCCGGATCACGGCTGTCCGAACGCATCGAGTGCCTGACCCGCAACAGAGACGCAGTCGCCGACTACCTCGACACGGTTCTCAGCGTCAAGTCAGCGAACACGGTCCCAGCATCGATCACCACTCCCATGAAGGCCTCCTGACCAGCACGAACAGGGCGTCGTCGTGTCTCGGGTCGCTCGAGCACGCATTGGACCGCGCTCACCGGCACCCAGGCAGGAGCGGTGCTAGCCGAGGATCGCGCTGATCGCGCTGATCGCGGCGAGGACCACCAGGATGGCTGCCGCCACCCGGGTCACCCAGCGCACCGGCACGAGACCGCGCAGGCGGGCGCCCCCGTAGACCGCGAGCGCGGATACGGCCCACAACGCCAAGACGGCGCCGACGCCCACGGCGAGCGGATCGTCATATCGCGCCGCAAGCGTGACGACGACGATCTGCGTCGGGTCGCCGAACTCCGAGAGCAGGGTGACCCCGAAGCTCGTCGCTATCACACTCCAGCGCGTCCTCGGCGTCTCCTTGACGGTGAGCTCGTCGTCATCGTCGTCCTCGCGGAGAAGCAGCACCGCGCCGACGAGGAAGGTGACGGCCACGATGGCTTCGAGCGGCCGTTCCGGCAGCAGCGCCACGAGGCTCCCGGCGGCGATCGCGAGCCCGACGTGCAGGACCATGGCGGCGCTGACTCCCAGGAGCACCCACCGGGCCGGGAAGCGGGTGCCGAGGACGAGCGTCGCCAAGGCGCTGGTGTCCGCCAACTCCGCAAGGGCGACGATCCCGAAGGTGATAGCAGCGGCGACGCCCACGGGGAGATGATGCTCTCCGCCGAGGTTCAGCCGGTAAGCGGTACGGGAGCTCCTGCCGGATCCGACCATGCTCGTCACTGCCGCGCCCAGGTGAACCGGGCTCACACCACCGGGAGTATCCCGCCGTCGACCCGGAACTCGGCGCCTGTCAGCCACCTGGCGCGGTCCGAGGCCAGGAAGGCGATCATCTCCGCGACGTCCCCGGGGTCGCCGGGGCGGCCCATCGGCACGTCCAGGTGGTCCACGATCTGTTGCTTCACGTCCTCCACGCCGACGCACTGCTGCTCGGCCATGCCCTGCAGATGCTGCAGCGCGCCCTGGGTGACCACGAAGCCCGGCAGGACGCACACCACCCGCACACCGTGCCTACCGACCTCGGTCGCCGGCTCACGGCTGTAGACGTTGAGCGCCGCCTTCGCCGCCGCGTACGACGCCTCGGCCCGCTGCGGCAGCCGGCTCGCGATCGACGACACGTGCCCGACCACACCCGAGCCCCGCTCGACCACCCCGGGACCAGGACCCGGTCGAGCCGGACGGCCGCGAGCAGGTTCAGTCCAGGTCCGCGAGCCACGACTCGTCGGGACGCCTCAGGGTCGGCGCCGGCGCGCTCGCTGCGGCCGCGGCGAGGCGACGGACGGTCGCCTACCCAGGCCGCGGTCGCCCCGGCGCCCCGTCACGTCCAGTGCGCGGCGCAACCGGGAAGCGTTGCTGACCGCGGCGCGGGAGGCGTTCCTTCGGCATGGGGATGACCGTCGCGCTCGAGAGCATGATGGCCACGTCGTCACCGGTCTTCGACGACGCCCGGGCACAGATGGCCCGCGCCCTCGACCGACTCCTCGCGGCCGGAGCGGCGGCCGGCGCCACGCGGATCACGGCGATCCTTTTCGACGGGCTCCGCTACGGCGCTCGCGGTGCCGGCTGAGTCGACTCCCCATCGACGGACTCGGCATCGCCCGCCGTGGAGCGGTGGCCTTGCGGCGACGCCCCCATCGCCGCAAGGCCGCTCAGCCAAGGCGTCACGTCAGGAGGCGATGAACTCGTCGATCTGGTTGATCGCAGCCCTGGAGCCCTCGATCATGCCCATATCCAGCACCTTCTGCAGCCCTTCCGCGGTCTCGTACGTACCCACGTACGTCGCGCGCGTGCGGCCGTCGCGCTCGGTGAAGGTGTAGACGTTCGTCGAGACCGGCATCTCCGGGTTCGGGGTGAAGTCCATGTCGGCGAAGCCGTCCTCGAACGAGAAGCTCCGCGGCTCGTCGACGGCCGTGATCCTCCAGTACCCGGCGAACTTCTCACCCTCCGGGCTGGTCATGAAGTAGTTGACCCGGCCGCCAGGGGTGAAGTCGTGCTCGACGACGGTCGCCGGGTACGACGGCGGACCCCAGACCTTCTCCAGCTGGCGCGGGTCTGCGTACACCTGCCAGATCCGCTCCACGGGTGCGGCGAACTCGGCGGTGATGGTCAGGGTCAGGGCGTCCAGGTCGTGCGTGACGTCGGTGACGGGCATTGTTCAGTCCTCCTGGTCGGGATGGGTTGTGGTGTCGAATGCGATCAGCTCGTCGATGCGCGCGATGCGGCCACGCCAGACCTGTTCCAGCTCGGTGAGCATGGAGGCCACCGACCGCACCGCCCTCACGTCGCCGCTGGCCAGTTGCTCGCGACCGTTGCGCCGCTTGGTGAGCAGGCCGGCCTTCTCCAGCACGGCGACGTGTTTCTGCACCGCGGCGAAGCTCATGTCGTACTTCGCCGCGAGAGCGGAGACCGAGTGCTCCCCGGCCAGCACCCTGCGCATGATGTCGCGCCTGGTCCGGTCGGCGAGCGCATGGAACAGGGCGTCGGCCCGCTCCTCGTCGTCCTCGCTCACGCGACAAACATACAACTAATCGGTTGTACGTTGTCAAGAGGCTTCCCTGCGACTGGCTCCCGGGTCAGTCCGATGCAGCCAGGCCGTCGGTGCGCCGCGCCCGAAGGGCGGCGAGCTGGACGAGCGCGATGGCGGCCGGCGCGAAGAACAGCCCGATCGACAAGCCGGTGACCACGACGTACACGCTGAGCAGCAGCGCACACACGACGGTGAGAACCCGGATCCCGAGCGTCGCGACGTGCAGCACGAGCGGGATGGCTGTGAGCACCAGGGGCACTGCGGCGAACGTCAGGAGGGCCGGGAGGTCCGCCGCCCCGAGGCTCGTCGCGAGGAAGGCCACGCCGATCTCGCCGAGGAGGGCCAGCACGAGCGCGGCCCGAGCCGTCCACACGTCGATCCGCTCCGCCGACTCTCCCCCGCTGGCCCGGAGACCGACGACCACGGCGACGACGAGCAGGACGAGGAGCCCGATCCCGACCATCGCGGCCACCTTCTTTCGCTCCGACGTGCATGCTGCCACACAGGAGCCCTGGATGTCCGGAAGATCCTGATTACGGAGAATCACGTGAAGCGCTGATCACGAGCGCGTTTCGTCCCGTCCAGGTTGCTTGACACGACGCCTGCCGATCTCAGTACTATGTCACATACTACAGTTTTGGCGGCGCTGCCGAATTCGCGCGACCGCCGAATTCCGCTCCCCCGAAACGGAGAAGGATGTTCGCACTCATCGGCGTTGCGCTGGTGATAGTCGGGTTCGCGCTGCGCATCAACCCACTGCTGGTCGTCACGGTGGCCGGCATCGCCACCGCCGCTATTGCCGGAATCGGTCCGGTCGAGATACTCGACGCGTTCGGTACGGGTTTCGCCGGCAGCCGGTCGGTCACCACCTTCGTGATCGTGCTGCCGGTGATCGGGCTCATCGAGCGGTACGGGCTGCAGGACCAGGCGAAACACCTGATCGGCAAGCTCAGCAAGCTGACGACCGGACGCCTGCTGGCGGCCTACCTGTTCATCCGGCAGGTCACAGCGGCCGTCGGCCTCAACAGCATCGGCGGTCCGGCACAGACGGTACGGCCGCTCGTCTACCCGATGGCCGAGGGGGCCGCCGTGCAGAAGTACGGCGACCTGCCCGAGAAGATGACCGAGAAGATCAAGGGACACGCTGCCGGGGCGGACAACGTCGGCGTGTTCTTCGGCGAGGACATCTTCGTGGCCATCGGCTCGATCCTGCTGATCACGAGCTTCGTCGACACCACCTACAACCTCACCCTCGAACCGCTCGCACTCGCGCTCTGGGCCATTCCCACCGGAGTCGCGGCGCTGCTCATACACGGCACCAGACTTTTGCTGCTCGACCGGCAGCTCTCCCGGATGGCCTTCCTGCCCGCTCCCCCGAAGGGCCTCGCACGTGTTGACGAATGAATGGCTCTACTGGCTGATCGGGGCGTTCTTCATCGGCGTCGCCGTGCATATCCTGAACAATCCCGAGAATCCCAGGCGGATCGCCAGCGGAACGTTCTGGGGGCTGCTCGGGGTCAGCTTCGGCTACGGCACGTTCGTGCAGTCGAAGCAGGCACCGGCCTGGATCCTCGGCATCGTCGTGCTCGTGATGGTGGCACTGGCCGGCTTCGGCCTGACCGCGAGATCGCCGGAGAAGACGACCACACCCGGGGAGCGGGCCGATTCGGCCCGCCGCTTCGGCAACAAGCTGTTCATCCCCGCCCTGCTCGTGCCCGTCGTGACGGTGCTGGTGGCCACCGTCGGGCCGCTGATCACGATCGGCGGCACTCCCCTGCTCGCGGACGGGAGCGCCACCCTGACCGGCCTGGGCGTGAGCGCGATCATCGCCGTCGTGGTCGCCGTGCTGATCCTGCGGCCACCCAGCCTCGGCACGCCGCTGCACGAGAGCGGTCGCCTGCTCGAGGCGATCGGCTGGGCAGCCCTGCTCCCCCAGATGCTCTCGACGCTGGGCATCCTCTTCACCCAGGCCGGTGTCGGCAAGGCCGTCGGCACGATCGCCGGCTGGGTCCTCCCCGAGGGGTCGCTGTTCGCCGCAGTGGTCGTCTACGCGGTCGGCATGGCGGTCTTCACCATCATCATGGGCAACGCCTTCGCGGCGTTCCCGATCATGACCGCCGCCGTCGGATGGCCGGTGCTCGTCCAGACGTTCGGTGGCAACCCGGCGGCGGTCTTCGCGATCGGCATGCTCTCCGGGTTCTGCGGGACGCTCGCCACGCCGATGGCGGCCAACTTCAACCTGGTCCCGGCCGCCTTGCTGGAGATGAAGGACAAGTACGGGCCGATCAAAGCGCAGTTGCCGACCGCCGGTCTGCTCCTGCTCGTCAACGTAGGGATCATGTACTTTGTCGCATTCTGACGATCGCAGGAGATGGGCCGACGGGTTCGCGGCGGTCGCGCTCGACAACCTCACCCGGCGCTACCCCTACGAGGCCCACCACGCGACGGGCAGCGCCGATGACCGCGCCCTGCCGATCGAGCTGCATCCCGCGTTCGCCACCTCCTACGACTGGCACTCGTGCGTGCACATGCATTGGCTGAGCGCACGGCTGCTGGCGTTCGGCGTCGACCGGGATCTGGAAGCGCGGCTCGGGGAGCTCCTCGCGGGGAACCTCACCGCCGCGAACCTCCACGCCGAGGCCGCCTACCTCGCCGCGCACCCGCGCTACGAACGGCCGTACGGCTGGGCGTGGGCGATGCGGCTGGCCGTGGAGCTCACCGCATCGCCCGTCGAGGCGCTGCGTGCCCTCGCTCCGAACGTCACGCCGCTGGTGGAGGCCATCGACGAGCTGACGAGAGCGTGGCTCGAGAAGGCGGCGGCTCCCGTCCGCCACGGCGTGCACAGCAACTCCGCCTACGGGCTGGTCATGATCCTCGACGCGGCTCGCGCGCTGGGGCGCACGGCACTGGAGGACGCGTGCGTCGCCACCGCACGCACGTGGTTCCTCGGCGACCGCGACTGGCCGGCGGACTGGGAACGCAGCGGCCAGGACTTCCTCTCCCCCGGGCTGGCCGAGGCCGACCTGATGCGGCTGGTCCTCACCCCGGACGAGTTCGCCGAGTGGTGCACCGGCTTCCTCGGCACCGCGCGACCGGACAGCCCGATCTTCGCCCCTGCCGGGGTCGTCGACGAGAGCGACGGGCAGCAGGTGCACCTGTTCGGGCTCAACCTCCACCGCGTGGCCGCCGGCGCCCGCATCGCGGAGGTGCTGCTTCCCCGGACCGGGGCTCCCGCCGAGCTCGGCCGGCGTCTCGTGGCGAGCGGGCCGCAGATGCTCGCGGCCGGGCTGGCCGCGAGCGTCTCCGACGAGTACATGTCCACCCACTGGCTGGCGACCTTCGCCTGGGAGGCGCTGGAGGCGATCGAGGCGGCGGCGCCGCGGGGCTGACCCCGCACCCGGCCGAGTTGCAGCAAAGCCACTTTCCTGCAACCTCGTTGCATGAACGTGGCTTTGCTGCAATCCCGGGGGCGCCTCACGAGCGCCGGTCGGCGGCGGTGCGCGGGACGCTCCCGGCGATGAGCACGGCGGCCACGACGGCGACGAGCGCGAGCACCACGAACACCGCGGGGTATCCGCCGAGCACCTCGGCCAGCGCGGCCCCGGCCCACGGGGCGAGGGCCGTGGCCAGCATCGCGGGGGCGGACAGCAGGCCGCCGAGACGGCCGTAGTGCGCCGTGCCCCAGCGGTCGGTGATCGCCGTGGCCTGCAGCAGAGTGAACAGGCCACGAGCGGCGCCGGCCAGCATGGCGGCGGCGACGAGCAGCGCCGGGGGGCCGGGCAGCACGGCGAGCAGGCCCGTCGCGAGTGCGGTGCCGGCGAGGACGAGCACCGAGCGGGTGCGCACGCCGGTGGTCGCGACCAGTCCGGCGTAACCGAGCCTGCCGAGCACCTGTCCCACCCCGCCCAGGCCGAGCGCCCACGCCGCGGCGCTCGTGGAGAGACCACGCTCGATGAGCAGCGGAACCTGGTTCACCACCACAGCGAACGCGGTGAACGCCCCCAGCCCGACCGCGGCGACCAGGAGCACGAAGTGCCGGCTGCGGGCAACCGCTCCGGGATCGTGGGCGGTCTCGGCGACGGACTCCGGTCGGGGCCAGGGACCGCGCAGCCCGAACAGGTGGGCGGGGATCGTGATCACGGCGAGGATCCCCGCCAGGACGAGGTACGTGTCGCGCCAGTCCAGCCGCTCGACGAGGGCCGCGGTGAGCGGGGCGAAGATCGTGCTGGCCAGCCCGGCGAGCAGGGTGAGCCAGGTCAGCGCGGTGACCCGGCGCGGTCCCCACCAGCGGGTGAGGGCGGCGAAGGCGGGTTGGTAGAGCACCGCGGCCATCGACACGCCGGCCAGCGTCCAGGCGGCGAAGAACCAGGGCAGCGTGGTCGCCCTCGCGATCCCCACCACGGCCGGCACCCCGAGCACCGACCCCACCGTCATCACCGGCCACGGGCCCGAGCGGTCGAGCCAGCGCCCGGCCGGGATCCCGACGGCAGCGGAGACGACCAGGCCCGTGGAGAACGCGGCGGTGATCGTGCTGATCGACCACCCGGTGTCGGCGGCGATGCTCGGAGCCAGCACCGGGAACGCGTAGTAGAGCACGCCCCAGCTGGTGATCTCGGTGACGCAGAGGACCACGAGGACCCGACGGAGCCCGGCTCGGGACAGTGCGTCGGATCCCGTCGTGGTCACCCTGACCAGGCTGCACAACTCGACCGGCCCCGTCGAGATGGACCGATTGCCGGTCGCTCAGTTCAGCGGCGCCGCCGCGGCCCGGCGATGGAGATCGAGCAGGCGCGCGGGCAGCTCTGCCGGATCGAGGCGCCCGGCCCGGATCCAGGAGGCGAGCGCGTCGACATCCGCCGAGGTCCGCAGGGGCCCGACCCGGACGGCGACGCCGGTGGGTCGGCGCCGGGCGTCACAGGCCTGCACGAGCACCACCGGCGCCGTGGCCCTCATCGCGCAGGCAGGGCCGTCGAACAGGCAGCCGGTGGTGACGAGCACGCCGTAGCGGCTCGTCCGGACCGCGCTGCGCAGCGCGTCGAGGAGCGGCGCCGCGACCGTCCCCTCGTCACCGGTCCCGCAGCCGGGGGCGGTGCAGAGGACCGCCGTGAACCCCGTCGCAGACGCCTGGGACATCGTCCTACCCCCCGGAAACAAAATGACAATCGTTCTCGTTAAGGAGCACAGTAGCAGTCCGGAGCTCGACCAAGGGAGATCACGATGCGTCCCGACATCCACCCCGCCTACCAGCCCGTCGTCTACCAGGACCGGGCCACCGGCGACGCGTTCCTGACGCGCTCGACGGCGACCTCCGGCGACACCGTCGAGTGGGAGGACGGCAACACCTACCCGCTGATCCGGGTGGACATCACGGCGTACTCGCACCCGTACTGGACCGGCGCGGCGCGCGTGCTCGACTCGGCCGGAGCGGTCGAGAAGTTCCGTCGCCGCTACGGCGAGCGTGGCGGACGCAGCTGACGTCGCGGGGCCCGCGTCCGACGGCCGGGCGCGGGCCCGTCAGGGCGCCGGCAGGATCTGACGCGGCAGCAGCTCACTGACGGTGGTGCCGTTGCGCTCGTCGCGGGCCTTCCACTCCCGCGGGTAGCCGAGCGACGCCTCGACGAAGCGCACCCCGTCCTCCCAGGTCACCCGGGGGATGTGCAGGTGCCCGTAGACCACGGCGGCGGCCCGGAAGCGGACGTGCCAGTCGGCCGTGCGCTCGGAGCCGCACCAGAGTGCGAACTCCGGGTACGTCAGCACCCTCGTGGGGAGCCGGGTCAGCGGCCAGTGGTTCACCAGCACCGTCGGGATGTCCGGATTCACCTGCGCGAGCCGGCGCTCCGACTCCTCGATCCGCGCGGCGGACCACGCGGCCCGGTCCGGGAACGGATCCGCGTAGAGCAGGTGCTCGTCCGTGCAGACCACCCCCGCCGCGTACGCCGCCTCGAGGCCCTCCGCCGACGTCGTGGTGCCCTCGGGCAGGAACGAGTAGTCGTACAGCGTGAACAGGGGCGCGATCGTCGCCGGGCCGCCCGCCCCGTCCCAGACCGCGAACGGGTCCTCCGGGGTGAGCACGTCGATGGCCCGGCACGTCTCGACGAGCAACCGGTAGCGCTCCTCACCGCGCAGCGGTACCGGGTCCTTCGAGCGCGTCCACAGCTCGTGGTTGCCCGGCACCCAGATCACCCGGGCGAACCGCCCCCGGAGCAGGGCCAGCGCCCACTCGACGTCCCCGATCTCCTCCGCGACGTCACCCGCGACGATCAGCCAGTCGCCGTCCGAGGTCGGCTGCAGACCCTCCACGATGGCGCGGTTGTCCCGGTGATGGACGTGGAGGTCACTGACGGCCAGCAGCCGCGGGATGGTCACACGTCAGTCGTACCGGACGCCGGTGCCGCTCGCGCGCGTCGACCCCCACCCTGTCCCATCCCGGCCGCATCGCCGGAATGGGGCGGTACCGTCGATCACGAGCGATGGGGGGCACGATGCCAGGTGTAGGTGATGCGCGGCAGGCGCTCCGGTGGGGGCTGCGACACGGGCTGGTCCGGCGCACGCTCCTGCGGAAGATGCGCGACGGCGATCTGAGCGCGCAGCTCATGTTCGACCGGGAGATGATCGCCGACCCGTTCCCGCACTACGACGTCCTGCGCGAGCAGGGGCGCCTGGTCGACAACGGCCTCGTCCTCAACACGGCGCACCACGACATCGCCACCGCCGTCCTGCGCAGCCCCGACTTCGGCGTGGTCGGCGGCCCGAGCGGGCAGGCCCCCGCCGCGTTGCGGTTCGCCGTACGCGCCGCAGGCCGGGGACCCGTCGGACCGGTGGAGCCCCCGTCGATGCTCGCCGTGGACCCACCCGACCACACCCGCTTCCGCAAGCTCGTCACCAGGGCGTTCAGCGCCCGGGCCGTGGCCGCCCTGCGCAGCCGCACGGAGGAGGTGGCAGAGGAGCTCCTCGACGAGATGGCCGCGCGCGGCCACAACGCCGACCTCGTCGCCGACTACGCGAGCCTGCTGCCGGCCACCGTGATCGCCGAGATGCTCGGCGCGCCCGTCGAGATGCGCAGGCAGTTCCTCGAGTGGGGCGCCGGCGGCGCGGCGTCACTGGACACCGGCCTTCCCTACCGCGAGTTCCGACGCTCCGAGCAGCAGCTCGAGGCCATGCAGAACTGGATGCTCGGCCACTTCGACCACATCCGCCGCCACCCCGCCGACACCATCCTCTCCGCACTGGTGCACGCGCACGCCGAGGAGGGGCGCCTCACCGAGGACGAGGTCGCCAGCATCGCCATCCTGCTGCTCGCCGCCGGGTTCGAGACCACGGTCAACCTCATCGGCAACGGCGCCGCACTGCTCGACGGCCACCCTGAGCAACTCGCCCTGCTCCGCGCCGAGCCCGGGCGCTGGGGCAACGCCGTCGAGGAGATCCTCCGGCACGACTCCCCCGTGCAGCGGACCGGCCGGTTCGCAGGCCGCGACACCGAGGTGGCCGGCGAACACGTCCGGACCGGGCAGGTCGTCCTGGTGCTGCTGGGGGGCGCCAACCGCGACCCCGCGGTCTTCACCGACCCCGGCCGCTTCGACATCACCCGCGAGAACGCCGACGACCACCTGGCCTTCTCCAGCGGCATCCACTACTGCCTCGGGGCGGCGCTGGCGAAGATGGAGGGCGAGGTGGCGCTGCGCGCGCTGTTCGACCGCTTCCCCGACCTCACCCTCAACGGCCCCCCGCACCGCCGTCCCACCCGCGTCCTGCGCGGGTACGACGCGATGCCGGTGCGGCTGTCCTCGGCCACGGTCGACGCCTGACGCCGGTTCAGCCTCCGCCGAACCAACCGGGGACGTCGAGACGGAACGGGGTGGACCCGGTCATCGCACGCAGGTCGGCCTCGAGCGCGCGCAGCCGCTCCACGCCGAGCGTGTCGGCCCACTCGGCGCGCAGCGCGTCGAAGATCCGGGCGGAGCGCGCGAGGGAGTCGGCCCCACGGGCGGTGAGCCGCAGGACCTTGCGGCGCGCGTCGGCCGGGTCCGCGGTGCGCTGCAGGTAGCCGAGACGTTCCAGCGCCTCGACGTGCTTGGCGGCGGCCTGCTTCGTGATGCCCAGCCGACGGCCGAGCTCGACGGCAGTGGTGCCGTCCGGGCCGACCGCCTGCAGGACGAAGCCGTGCACGGGCCGGACGTCGGGATGCCCCTGGCGGGCGAGCTCGGCGTGCAGCCCGTCGATCAGCACCCGGAACCCGAGCAGCAGGCGCAGCGGCAGCTCGAAGCCCGGCGGCTCAGTTGACACGATCGACAACCACGTTCACTATTTCGACAACCACGTTGTCCATCATAGGAGTACCGGCCATGCACGTCATCCGCCACGCCGACAGCCGTCGCACCGCCACCCCGAACGCCGTGATGACCACCCATGCCTCCCCCACCCAGGGCGGCAGCGCGCTCGCGGTCTGGCGGGTGGAGATGGCCGCAGGCGCGGCAGGTCCGCAGCACTCGTTCGACGTCGAGCAGGTGTGGACCGCACTCGACGGCGCCGCCACCGTGGACCTGGACGGCGAGACGCTCACCGTCCAGGTCGGCGACACCGTGGTGATGCCGGTCGGGGTGCAGCGCCGGGTGCACGCCGATGCCACGGCCGGGTTCACCGCGGTCGTGGCCGCACCTGCCGGCGCCCGGGCGACCGTGCCCGGCGGGGATCCGGTGCTGCCGGCGTGGATCGCCTGAGGTCCGGACACCGGCGCCGCACCCACCGGGTGGCCACCGTGCACACGTCAGGACGTGCGCACGGTGGCCAGGGGGTGTGCGTGGTGCCCACCGGTCACCCGCCGAGGGCCGCGAGCGCGGTCTCGGCCTGGCGGTGCAGTGCCGCCAGGCGGGCCGCTCCGCCGTCCTCCTCGGCGCCACCCATCACACCGCCGGCGTAACGGCTGTAGACCCCCGCGCCGATGCAGGCCGACCGCCAGCGGGCGAAGGCCACGTAGAAGTCGAGGTGTGAGACGTCCCGGCCGGAGCGCTCGGCATAGCGCTCCACCAACTCGGCGCGCTCGGCGTACCCCGCCACCAGGCTCGGCCCCGTGATCGTGGGCGGCACCGCGTCGCCGGGACGGCCCCACGACGCGATCAGCCACCCCAGGTCGGCCAGCGGGTCGCCGAGCGTGGCGAGCTCCCAGTCGAACACCGCGCGCACCCGGCCGTCCGGACCGACGGCCAGGTTGCCGAGCCGGAAGTCACCGTGCGCGATCCGCACGTCCGACGGGGGCAACGCCGCCGCCTGCTGGACCAGCCGCTCGTGCACGGCGTCCACTGTGGACAGATCCGGCACCGCCGACTCGTGCACCTGACGGTGCCAGCGCCGCAGCTGCCGTTCCAGGTAGCTCCCGGAACGCCGGAAATCCCCCAGACCGACCGCGTCGGGGTCCACGGCGTGCAGAGCGGCCAGGACGTCGACGGCGTCGAGTCCCGCGGTGCGCCGGGGCGGGCCCGGATCGAGCCGGTGTCCCGACGCCTCGTCGCCGAGTACCACGCCGTCGACGAACTCCATGAGGTAGAACTCGGCGCCGATGACGTCGGGGTCGGCGCAGTAGGCGACCGGCGGCGGCACCGGCACCGCGGTGGGCGCCAGCGCCGTGATGAACCGCCACTCGCGGCTCATGTCGTGGGCGGTGGCGAGCACCATGCCGGTCGGCGGACGCCGCAGTGCCCAGCGCCCGCCTGCGGCATCGGTGATCCGGTAGGTGAGGTTCGAGTGCCCCCCGGAGATGCGTTCGATGCCGACGGGCTCGTCGCCCACCGGCAGCTGGGGTACCTCGGCACGCAGCCACTCGGTCAGGGGACCGGGCGGCACGGCCTCGATCTCCGGTGATCGGCTCATCCCACCATCCAATCCCCCCACC
>NZ_JAAXKY010000200.1 GCF_012911925.1 Pseudonocardia xinjiangensis
GCATGGGGGGAGGCTCGTCCTCTACGCGTCGTTCGGGGTTGCCGTCACGTCCTGTCTCCGGGGGGATGGTAATGGCGGCCCGGAGGGTGGCAGGTCACGGCCGTGTCCCGCCAGGGTTGCCGCGACGGAGGGCGCGCCGGGTGGGCTCGGCATACTGACCAAGTGCTCCCTGATCGTCCGGTTCGGCCGGTCCGGCGCTTCGCCGTGTTGCTTGCCGCGCTGCCGGTGCTGCTCGCCTCCGCGGGATGCGGGCTGTACGGCGACGACGGCCCGCAGCGGACGGTCACCGCGTTCCTCACGGCGTGGTCGGCGGGCGACGACGCGCGAGCGGCCGCTCTCACCGACGCGCCGGCGGCGGCGGGCCAGCTGCTGGTCGCCACCCGCGATGCGCTCGAGCCGTCTGCGATCGTGGCCGAGCTCGCGCAGGTGCGCACGGCCACCGAGCGGGCCACCGCGTCCGTGCAGCTGACCTGGCAGCTGGGGCCCGACCGCATCTGGAGCTACCTCAACGAGCTCGAACTGCTGCCCGCTCCCGACGCCGAGGAGGGCTGGCTGGTGCATTGGGCGCCCACCGTGGTGCATCCCGAGCTGGCCCCCCGGCAGCGGCTCGCGCTGCGCACCGAGCAGCCCCAGCCTGCCCCCGTCGTCGACCGCAACGGGGCGCCCCTGCTCACGGGTACGCAGGTCGTCACGGTGGTGCTGGACCGGAGGGCCACGGGCGACCTGCCCACGGTCGCCGGTGCGCTCGCCACCGCGCTCGGCCCGCTCGACCCCGCGATCACGCAGGCCTCGATCACCGACGGGGCCGCGCGCACCCCGGACGGCCAGGGCTACCCCGTAGCGGTGCTGCGCGACACCGACTACCAGGGTGTGAAGGAGTCCATCCACGATCTGCCCGGCGTCCGCTTCACCAGCTCGCAGCGGCTGCTGGCACCCGATGCCCGCTTCGGGCGGCAGGTGCTGCCGGCCGTCCGCACCGCGACGGCCGAGCAGCTCGAGGGGGTACCGGGCTGGTCGGTGGTGCTCACCGACGCGAGCGGCATCACGATCCGCACGCTGGTGGAGGAGCTGCCCCGCACCGGCACCACGGTCGCCACCGGCCTGGACCGCGCCGTGCAGGCCGCCGCCGAGGACGCTGTCGAGCTGGTGCCGCAGCAGGCGATGCTCGTCGCGGTGTCGGCGTCCACCGGCGACCTGCTGGCCGTGGCGCAGAACGACGCAGCCGACACCGGCGGTGCGCTCGCCCTGACCGGGCGCTATCCGCCCGGCTCCACCTTCAAGATCGTCACGGCCGGTGCGCTGGTCGCCGAGAACGGGCTCACCGTGGAGTCGCCCGTGGCCTGTCCCGGCGCCACCGTCATCGGCGGCCGCGCGGTGCCCAACGTCGACCGGTTCGACCTCGGCACCGTGCCGCTGCGCATCGCGTTCGCCCGGTCCTGCAACACCACGTTCGCGCGCCTCGCGTCCCAGCTCGGCGCGGACGCGCTGCCCGCTGCGGCGCTGCGGTTCGGCCTCGGGGCCGACTACGAGGTCGCCGCGCTCACCACCATCACGGGTGAGGTGCCCCCCACGGCCGACGCCGTGCAGCGGGCCGAGGACGGATTCGGCCAGGGCCACGTGCTGGCCACCCCGCTGGGGATGGCGCTGGTGGCCGCCACCGTGGCCCACGGCTCGCCGGTGGTGCCGCAGCTGCTGCGCGACCGGCCCACACAGGTGCTGCGGCCGGCCACCGGGCCGAGCGCCGCCGAGCTGGACCAGCTGCGCCCGATGATGCGTGCCGTGGTCACCGAGGGCACGGCCAACCGGCTGGCCGGGCTGGGAGAGGTGTACGGCAAGACCGGCACCGCGGAGTTCACCGGCGGTGGCCGCGCGCACGGCTGGTTCGTCGGTTACCGGGGGGACGTCGCGTTCGCGGTGCTGGTGGTCGACTCCGGCTCCTCGGCGCCTGCCGTCGAGCTGGCGGGTCGGTTCCTCGCCACGATCGGCTGAGGGGAACGTGCCGGCCCGGGCCGGAAGGCCGTCCGGGCGCTTACGCTGGAGGCCATGTCCTCGCGCCGGGTCCCCGCGCTTGCGTTAGCGGCTGATGTGATCGCGGTGGTCGTATTCGCCGCCATCGGCCGGATCAGCCACGACGAGTCCGACGGCCTGTGGGGCCTGCTCGGCACCGCAGCCCCGTTCCTCGTCGGCCTCGCCGCCTCCTGGGCCACGCCACTCGTGCGTGCCCACCCGGTCGGCCTGCGTGCGGGCGTCGTGGCGCTGGGCGGCACGGCCGTGCTCGGTCTGCTGGTGCGGGCCGCCTTCACCGGCCGGCTCCCGCTCAGCTTCGCGGTGGTCACGGTCGTCTCCCTCGCGGTGCTGCTGCTCGGGTGGCGGGCACTGTCGTTGCTGGTGTCCCACCGGGCCGAGCAGCGCGCGGTCCGCTAGGCCGCTGCGCTGCGTGCCTAGACTGGTTCCATGCCCGCCCGCACGCTGCTGACCCCTGGCACCGTCTCGCCCATCCGTCCCGTTCCCAGCCAGATCCCGCGCCCGGAGTATGTGGGCAAGGACCGGCCGTCGCGCAGCAATGACCCGTGGGTGCAGACCCCCGAGGTGATCGAGGCCATGCGTGTGGCCAGCAGGATCGCGGCGCAGGCACTGCAGGCGGGCGGGGACGCGGTGGCGCCGGGCGTCACCACCGACGAGGTCGACCGCGTGGTGCACGAGTTCCTCGTCGACCACGGCGCGTACCCGTCCACGCTGGGCTACAAGGGCTTCCCCAAGTCGTGCTGCACCAGCCTCAACGAGGTGATCTGCCACGGCATCCCGGACTCCACCGTGATCGAGGACGGCGACATCGTCAACATCGACGTCACCGCGTACATCGGTGGCGTCCACGGCGACACCAACGCCACGTTCCTCGCAGGCGACGTCGCCGAGGACGACCGGCTCCTCGTCGAGCGCACCCGCGAGGCCACCATGCGGGCGATCAAGGCCGTGCGCCCGGGGCGTGAGCTCAACGTCGTGGGCCGCGTGATCGAGTCCTACGCCAAGCGCTTCGGCTACGGCGTGGTGCGCGACTTCACCGGTCACGGCATCGGCCGCTCGTTCCACAGCGGGCTCGTGGTGCTGCACTACGACGAGCCGAGCGTGCACACCGTCCTCGAGCCAGGCATGACGTTCACGATCGAGCCGATGATCACCCTCGGCACGATCGACTACGACATCTGGCCCGACGAGTGGACCGTCGTCACCAAGGACCGCGCCCGCACCGCGCAGTTCGAGCACACCGTGCTGGTCACGGCCGACGGCGCGGAGATCCTCACGCTGCCCTGAGCGGGCCTGCTCGCCACAGGTGGTCCGTGCGGGAGCCGAGCAGCAGATGTCAGGGCTGCTGGAGAACGGGCTCGTCGAGGCGGGCGAGCGCCCGATCCGGATCCGGCAGGGCCGCGCGATGGACAGGCCGTCGGAGATGACGGTCGCCCGGCGCCCGCGAGCTTCAGGTCGGGCCGTGACCGCCGTAGGGTCGAGAGCATGGCGAAGGTTTTCGAGCGTGTCGATGCCGCGATGGCGGCCTGGATCGAGAAGCAGCCCGTGTTCTTCGTGGCCACCGCACCGCTGGCAGGCGACGGCCTCGTCAACCTCTCGCCCAAGGGGACCATGGGCACCTTCCGCATGGTCGACGAGCACACATTCGCCTACCTGGACATGACCGGCAGCGGCGTGGAGACCATCGCGCACCTGCGGGAGAACGGCCGCATCTGCGTGATGTTCTGCGCGTTCGACGGCCGCCCGAACATCGTGCGCCTGCACGGCACCGGGCGGACGGTGACCCCGGGAGATCCCGCGTTCGAGGAGATGCTGGCAGGCTTCGGCGAGGCGGGTGAGGAGCGCAGGCGGTACCTGCGCGGGGTGATCGTCGTCGACGTCACGCGGGTGTCCGACTCGTGTGGCTACGCCGTGCCGAGGATGGACCTGGTGGAGGAGCGCGAGACGCTCGACGCCGTGTGGCAGAGCCGGGACGACGAGCGGATCGCGCGCTATCACGTGCAGAGGAACGCGAACAGCCTGGACGGCCTGCCGGCTCTGCCGGTGGCGGTGCCGGCGGGCGAGGCCCCGGCCTGAGCCCGCACGGGCGCGCGGGCGCCCCACACCGCCTCCGCGAGAGCGCGGCAGTCGCCTGGGATGATCACCCATGGCATCCGGGACGGACGCCGGATCCACGCGAGGAGGACGAATGACGGCGGACCGGCCGCTCACGGTATGGCAGAAGCTCGTGCTGACCTGGTCCCGGCGCTGGCGCGACTCGGGGTTCTGGTTCGGGCTCGCGATCGCGGTGATCTGGCCGTTCGCGATGTTCGGCACCAGGATCGGCTGGCGGGGCGGCGAGTACATCCCCCGCACCGGCGGGGCCCTGCTGGCGATCAACCACGTGTCCTTCTCGGACCCGATCTTCAACGTCGCCTTCACCATCTCGCACGGCCGGATGCCGCGCTTCCTCGCGAAGTCGGAGCTGTGGGGCATCCCGGTGGTCCGCTCGGTGCTGGGCCGCGGCGGCCACATCCCGGTCTACCGGGCCTCCGCACGCGCGGGTGACGCCTACCGCGACGCCATCGCCGCCATCCAGCGCGGCGAGATCGTGGCGTTCTACCCGGAGGCCACCTACACCGCCGACCCCGACGGCTGGCCCATGAAGGGCAAGAACGGGATCGGGCGGATCGCGCTGGTCACCGGCGCGCCGGTGATCCCGGTGGCCAACTGGGGTACGCAGGACGTCCTGCCTCCCGGCAGTGGACGCCCCCGGCTGCTGCCCCGCCGGAAGGTGACGGTGGTGGCCGGACCCCCCGTCGACCTCTCCGCGTGGCTGGGCGGCCCGCGCACCCGCACCGCTCTGGACGGCGCCACCGCGGCGATCATGGCCGACGTCACGCGGCTGGTGGCCGAGATCCGGGGCGAGACGCCGCCCGCCGTCCCGTTCGACCCGGCCACGGCCGGGTCGAACGGGACGAAGGTGATCGAGCAGGAGCGCCCCGCGAGCTGACCCGCTCGCGGGGCGGCCGGTCAGCGGACGCGGGCCAGCTTCTCCAGCCGCCGCTGCGTGGGCCAGCGCACCGAGTGGGCCCAGCCGAGCTTCTCGAAGATCCGGATCACGCGGGCGGAGATGTCGACCTGCCCGCGCTGCACACCGTGGCGGGCGCAGGTGGGGTCGGCGTGGTGCAGGTTGTGCCACGACTCGCCGAAGCTCAGCACGGCCAGCGGCCACACGTTGCGCGAGTGGTCACGAGCCGCGAACGGCTGGTCGCCGATCATGTGGCAGATCGAGTTGATCGACCAGGTGACGTGGTGCAGCAACGCCACCCGCACCAGGCCCGCCCAGAAGAACGCGGTGAGGGCGCCCCACCACGACCAGGTCAGCAGGCCACCGAGCAGGGCCGGCACGAGCAGCGTGGCCACCGACCACAGGACGAACAGCCGGTCGACCCGCGTGATGTCGCGGTCGGCGAGCAGGTCGGGGGTGAAGCGCTCCTCGTTGGTCTGGTCGCGCTCGAACAACCACCCCATGTGCGAGTGCCAGAAGCCGCGGGCCAGCGCGCCAGGGCCGGTGCCGAACAGCCACGGCGAGTGCGGGTCGCCCTCCTTGTCGGAGAAGGCGTGGTGGCGGCGATGGTCGGCCACCCAGTCGATCACCGGCCCCTGCATCGCGAGGCTGCCGGCCACGGCGAGCGCGATCCGCAGCGGACGGCTGGCCTTGAACGAACCGTGCGTGAAGTACCGGTGGTACCCGACGGTGATGCCGAGGCCGCTGATCACGTAGAACACCAGCGCGAGCACGACGTCCGTCCAGCCCAGCCCCCAGCCCCAGGCGAACGGGACGGCGGCGAGCAGCGCCAGCAGTGGGACGATCACGAACACGTAGACGGAGATCTGCGCGGCGACGCCGCGCGTACCGCCCAGGATCGGTCTGGCCGTTCCGGCCGCTCGGCTCGGGCTCTCGGCAAGGGTCATGCGCATGCACCTCGTGACTAGTAGGAAGGGTCACCTTACTAGTCCGATGTCTACCAGGCTCTTGTCGCCCGGCGGCACCCCGGATCGTGTGGGACGTCCTACAGATCGAGCCCGAGAAGCGCGTTCTCCACCACCTCGGGCAGAGCCGGGTGGATCCAGTACTGGCCGGTGGCCATCTCCCGCGCGCCGAGGCCGAACGACATCGCCTGGATCAGCGGCTGGATCAGCGTGGCCGCGTACGGACCCATGATGTGGGCGCCCAGCAGCCGGCCGGTGGCGCGGTCGGCGATCAGCTTGCAGAAGCCGGTGGTGTCCTCCATGGCCCAGCCGAAGGCGACGTCGCCGAAGGCCTGGATCTTCACGGCCACGTCGTGGCCCGCCGCCCGGCACTCGGCCTCGGTGAGGCCGACGGAGGCGATCTGCGGGTCGGTGAAGACGGCCGACGGTACGAAGCGGTGGTCCGTGGTGCGCGGTGTCTCGGGGTGCAGCAGGTTGTGGGCCACGACCTTCGACTCGTGGTTCGCGACGTGCTTGAGCTGGAACGGGGAGCTGACGTCGCCCAAGGCGAAGATTCCGTCCACCGGCGTGCGCTGCTGCTCGTCGACCACGATCCGCCCGTCGGGATGGGTGGGCAGACCGGTCCGGTCGAGGTCGAGCCGATCCCCGTTGGGCGTCCGGCCGGTGGCCACGAGCAGTACGTCGCCCCGCAACGCCGTGCCGTCGGTGAGCTCCAGCAGCACGGCGCCCTTGCTGCCGCTCGCGCGCACCACCTGCTGACCGAGGTGGAGGTCCCAGCGCTCGGCGGCGACGGCGGTGAAGCGCTCGGCGACGGTCTCGTCCTGGCTGCGCAGCAGGCGCCTGGTGCGCCCGACGATCGAGACGCGGGCCCCGAGCGCGGAGAACACGTGCGCGAACTCGGCGGCGATGTAGCCGCTGCCGACGATCAGGACGTGCTCGGGCAGGTCGTCGAGCCGCATGATGGTGTCGGAGGTGTGGAACGGGACGCCGGAGGACGCGATCGGTTCCGGGATGACCGGACGGCTGCCCGCGGCGACGACGATCCGGTCGGCGCGCACGGCGTCCGTTCCCGAACCGTCGGTGCGCTCGACGAGCAGTTCCTTGTGCCCGGTGAACCGGGCGTGGCCCTCGTAGACGGTGACGTTGGGGGAGCGGCTCACCCGGTACTCCCGGCCGCCGGCCGAGATCGGGTCGATCCGGCCGAACACGCGGTCGCGGATGTCGCTCCAGCGCACCTTGTCGATGCTCGCGTCGATGCCGTAGCGCCCCGCGTGTCGCACCGCCTCCGCGACATCGGCGGGGTAGACGTACATCTTCGTGGGGATGCACCCCACGTTCAGGCACGTGCCGCCGAAGACCCCGTGCTCGATGAGCGCGACATCCAGACCATCGAACCTGCTGTCGATGATCGAGTTGCCGGACCCGCTGCCGATGACGACGAGATCGTGTTGACGCACCATTTCACGGTAGCCGCGGCCGGCCCGGGTCGCCCGGGGCTGTAAGGAGTCCGTTCGTTTGTGGAGTGCATACCCCACACGTCTGGCCCAGCGCGGCCCTCGTGCATCTGGTATGCAGTCGTCATGACCAGCGAGGCTATTGCGGCCACCGTGCACCGTTCCTGGGCGGCCGATCTCGAGCCCCGCACCATGTACGAGATCCTCCGGCTCCGCGTCGAGGTGTTCGTCGTGGAGCAGGCCTGTCCGTACGCGGAGCTCGACGGCCGGGACCTCGAGAGCGAAGCCAGGCACTACTGGCTCGGGGGGGCCGGGCACCCGGAACCGGTGCTCGGATGCGTGCGGCTGCTGAAGGAACCCGACGGCGACTTCCGCATCGGCCGGCTGTGCACCGCCCGGTCCGCGCGCGGGCGCGGCCTCGGCAAGCAGCTGATGGAGGCGGCGCTGGCCGAGGTCGGCGACGACGGCTGCGTGCTCGACTCGCAGGAGCACCTCGCCGACTTCTACCGCGCCTTCGGCTTCCGTCCCACCGGCCCCGCCTACGACTGGGACGGCGTCCCGCACGTGCCGATGCGCCGCGACGGCCGCTGACCCGCCCCGCAGCGGCGTTCCGACGGCGTTGACGCACCGTGTTCCACCTCGTACCCCCGGTTGCGGAATACTCCGTCCGAACGGGCACGGAGCACGTTGTGAGCGGAGCGAGGTAGGCAGATGACGGAGGACCCGACGCGGGCGACCGCACGTCCGGGCTCACCCCTGCACGGCAGCGTGGGTCCGGCCGACCCGCACGCCGACCCGGCCACCGATCCGGCGATGCGGCCCGTCCGGGTGCCGGAGCCGGAAGGCCCCACGGTGCCGACCCCGACCGGTGGATCGGGCCCCGCAGACAACCAGGCACAGCGCCCGGTGGTCGCGCGCACCCGCACCGGCGGGCTGTGGACCGGCCTGATCCTGTCCTCGGTGGTCCTGCTGTTCCTGCTGATCTTCATCCTGCAGAACAACGCCCCGGTGCAGATCAAGTTCCTGGTCTGGACGGGCACGCTGCCGACGGGCGTGGCACTGCTCCTCGCCGCGATCGCCGGCCTCCTGCTCGTGGCGATCCCGGGCGGACTGCGCATCCTGCAGCTGCGCCGGGCGGCGCAGCGCGGCGGCCGCCGCACCGTCTGACCCACCCCGCGAGTCGCCCGTTCCGGCTGCGCGAGTCGCCCGTTTCGCGTGCGCGAGTCGCCCGGTCCGGTCTCGGCATGACAAAGGCGCGGCACCCCCTCGGGGATGCCGCGCCTTCGACGTGGTGGAGCGGGTCAGGCGGCCGCGTCGCGCCTGCGTCCGCGCGAACCGGAGCGGCCGGCCGCCGGGCGTCCGCCCTGGCCTCCCGCACGGACCGCGCCGCCACGCGAGCGCCTGCCGCTGCCGCGCGGGTTCTGCGCGGGCTTGGGCGCCTCGACGATCGGCACCCCGGACGGCGTGCGCGCCCCGGTGATCCGGCCCAGCGCGTCGTCGCCCGGGTAGACCTCGGTGTTGGTGGCGCGGACGCCCGCGAGGCGGGTGAGCCGCTCGACGTCACGCCGCTCTGGCGGGGTGACCATCGTGACGACCGTGCCGGAGTCACCGGCGCGAGCGGTACGGCCGGCGCGGTGCAGGTAGTCCTTCGGGTCGGTGGGCGGGTCCACGTGGACGACCAGGCTCACGTCGTCGATGTGGATGCCGCGCGCCGCCACGTCGGTGGCCACGAGGACCGGCGTGTTGCCGTCCTTGAAGTCGGAGATCGCGCGGTTGCGCGCGTTCTGCGCCTTGCCGCCGTGCAGTGCGCCGGCGTTGATGCCGTCACGTCGCAGCGTCTTGACCAGCCGGTCGACGCCGTGCTTGGTGCGCACGAAGAGGATCGTGCGGCCGTCGCGGGCGGCGATCTCGGTGACGATCCGCGGCTTGTCGGGCGTGTCGACGATGAGCACGTGGTGCTCCATCGTCGACACCTGCGCGGTGGCCGAGGCGACCGACTGGGTGACCGGGTCGGTCAGGTACTGGCGCACCAGCGCGCCGACGGCGCCGTCGAGCGTTGCCGAGAACAGCAGCCGCTGCCCGCCTGCCGGGGTGAGGTCGAGGATCTTGCGGACCTGGGGCAGGAACCCCATGTCGGCCATCCGGTCGGCCTCGTCGATGGCGGTGACCGTGACCTCGGAGAGGTCGCAGGTCCGCTGCGTGGTGTGGTCGGTGAGCCGGCCCGGCGTGGCGACGAGCAGGTCGACGCCGCGCTGGAGCTCGGCGGCCTGCCGGTTGAACGACATGCCGCCGACCACCGAGGTGGTGGAGAGGCCGAGTGCCTTCGCGAACGGGGTCAGCGCGTCGACGACCTGCTGAGCCAGCTCACGGGTGGGAACGAGCACGAGGCCGCGGGGACGCCGGGACTGTGCGCGGCCACCGGCGAGCCGGGACAGCAGCGCGAGACCGAAGGCCAGCGTCTTGCCGGAGCCGGTCTGGCCGCGGCCGAGCAGGTCGCGACCGGCGATCGTGTCGGGCAGCGTCGCCGCCTGGATCGGGAACGGCTCGGTGAAGCCGTTGGCGGCCAGCGCACGGACGATCGGCTCGGGCAGCCCGAGCTCGGCGAACGTGGGCATGCCGGCCTCGGGGACGGTCCACAGCACCTCGGGGGGTGCGGCGGCGAGAACGGGACGGTCCTGCGAGCCGCGGGAGCGGTCGCGGTTGGAGCGGGGACGACCGCCGTCGGAACGACGGGGGCGTGAGTTCGCCGAGAACTGGGCACGGCGAGGGGACGGGGATGTCAAACGAACCTCCGGGACGTGGCACGTCGCACGGAGAAGCAGCGCCGAGATGACGGCGGCTGAGATCTCAGAGACGAGCCCGGGCGCAGCCATGCGCCCTGGTGGGTGAAGCGGGTGCGCCCGATTAGGGGCCAGGTCGGCCGGGCGCTCGCGGTGAAGCGTAGCGGAGTACCGGCCGACCCGGATCTGCCCGGGCCTACTGTTCCGACGCTCGTGCGTCGGGTGGCATTCCCAGCTCGACGTGCAGCTCGTCGAGGAGGCCGGCGGGTCCGACGTGCGGCGGCAGACCGCGCGCGACGAACCAGTCGGCGATCCGCTGCACGTCGCGGGCCAGGAAGGTGGGCCCCTGCGGGTTCCCGATCACGTCCACGACCTGCGGAAGGTCGATGAGAACGAGCCTCCCGTCGTGCACCAGGAGGTTGTAGGCGGACAGGTCGCCGTGGGTGAGGCCGTGGCGGGCCAGCCCCAGCAGCGCGTCGACCAGCTGGTGCCACAGATCACACAGCTGGTCGACATCGGGCCGTAGCTGGGCGAGCCGGGGGGCGGCCGCGCCGTCGGTCCCGACGAGCTCGAGCAGCAGTTCCGTGCCGCTCAGCTGCACGGGGTAGGGCACCGCCACCCCGTCGGACCACAGCCGGCCGAGCGCGGCGAACTCGGCCGCCGCCCACTGGCCGGCCAGCACGTCACGGCCGAAGGTCGTCCGGTTCGCCATCGCCCTCGTCTCGCGGGAGCGGCGCACCCGCCTGCCCTCCAGATAGCCGGAGTCGCGGTGGAACAGGCGGTGCTCGGCACTGCGGTACCGCTTCGCCGCCATGAGGACCCGGCGGTCGGTGCCGGGCACGAAGCGCTCGACCAGGTGCACGTCGGCCTCCTTGCCGGTCTTGAGCACGCCGAGCTCCGCGTCGACCGCGGCGTGCTCGGTGACCACCCAGGACGGCCGCGGCTCCGGGCCGTGGTCGGCGCCGTCCCATGTGGACCATCGGTCGCCATCGGGCGGCCCGTCGGGATCGGCGCCGGCCCGCTCGTCGAGGGAGGTGATGTCGATGTGGCCGCCGCGGTGGCGGATGCGGCCGGAAGGGATGTCGTCGTCGAAGCGGCGGCGCCGCCTACGGGACGGTTCGGGCAGGTACTCGGGGTACTCGGGGTCGCGCAACGCGAGGTCTCCTGTGGACAGGCACCCCGCGGCAGCTGTCAGCGCGGGGTGCCTGTCCACAGG
>NZ_JAAXKY010000201.1 GCF_012911925.1 Pseudonocardia xinjiangensis
AGGACGGCCGGTGCCGTCCGGGCTCCCTTCGTCTCGGTCAGCGGTCGAAGACCTCGCGCTTCCAGGACTCCCGGCTCGTGAGCGCCGGCAGCGCGTCCCGGTAGCGGCGGCGCAGCTCCGGCCACGCCTTCGCGATCTCGCGGTGCTGCGCAACCGCGTGCTTGATCATCGATCGGAACAGCTCCGGGTCACGGCGACGGAACGTCACCCCGCGCCCGTCGGGCGTGGACACGGTGGCCGAGTCCAGCTGCGACAGCACGAACCACTGTGCCTGCCGGGACGGCACGTTGCGTTGCGGCACCACCTGGTGCTCCGGGTTGGGCGCCCGGAGGTTGTGCAGGACGCTGCGGGCGAGGCCCTTCGCGATCGGGATCTTGCGGGTGGGCGGCGGCGGGAACACCTGAGCGGCGAGCGCGTCGAGCTCCGACAGCGGCACCTGCGTGGCCGAGTCGAGCGTCCGTCCGTCGTCGTACTTCGCGCGCTCGGCCCGCACCTCACCCAGCACCGTCGGCAGCTTCGGGAACAGTGCCTCCGGCCCGGCGAGGAAGTCGCGCAACGCCATGGCCTGCAGCGCGACGGCCGAGTACTCCATCAGCAGCAGGTGGCGCAGGGTGCGCTTGAGGGTGTCGCGCAGCAGGGACCTCGGGTTGTCCGGGCCGTGCAGCGCGGCTGCGACCAGCCGGTTGCGGTAGTGGAAGTAGGCCTGCCAGTCGCTCGTGTCGTCCTTCTCCAGGAACGACATGTGCCAGATCGCGATCCCCGGCACCGTGGCCGTGCGGTAGCCGCGCGAGCGGGCCCGCAGACCGTACTCGGCGTCGTCCCACTTGATGAACAGCGGGAGCGGCAGCCCGAGGTCCTCGGCGACGGCACGGGGGATCAGGCACATCCACCACGCGTTGTAGTCGACGTCCGTGCGCCGGTGCAGCCACGGGGTCTGGCGCAGCGTGCGGTCGGCCAGGTCGTGGTGCGGCTCGGTGCCCGGCGCGTTGCGCCACAGGAACGTGTTGCGGTCGACGACCTCGCCCATGGTGGACAGCTGCGAGCGGGACTGCAGCGACAGCATCTGCCCGCCGACGAGCATCGGCTCCCGGGAGAACCGGGAGAACGCGACGGCGCGCAGCACCGAGTCGGGTTCGAGCAGGATGTCGTCGTCCATGAAGAGGATCTGCTCGCAGTCGGTGCTGCCGAGCGCCTCGTACATGACGCGGGCGTACCCGCCGGACCCACCGAGGTTGGGCTGGTCGATGATGCGCAGCTTCTCGCCGAGCACCGCTGCGGCGGCCTCGAAGCCGGGCTCGTCGCGCACCTTCTTCGTGCCCTGGTCGGGCAGGATCACCGCGGTGACGGCCTCGAGCACGGTGGGGTCCTCGCCGATCGCGGCGAGCGTGGCCACGCAGTCGGCCGGCCGGTTGAACGTCGGCATGCCGATGGTGACGGCCGCCCGGCCGGTGGCCGCCTCCGCGGCGTACCACCCGCCCGCGTGCAGCGTGAGCTCGGTGCAGTCGGTGCTGAGGTCGAACCAGTACCACCCGCCGTCCTCGAACGGGCGCAGGTCGAGGTCCAGCTCCAGCTCCTGGCGCCCCGGCCCGTTGATCACGACGCCGCGCACGAAGATCTGCGAGCCGTCGGCCTTCGTCCGGTAGACGTCGAGGCGGCCCGTGCCCTCCACCTCCAGCCGGAGGTGGACCTCGGTGAGCCGGCTCCACCGCCGCCAGTACCCGGCGGCGAAGGCGTTGAAGTACGCCGCGAACGAGACCTCGCTCTGCTCGGGCACCACCGCGGAGGTCCGCGAGGTGACCCGTAGCCGCCGCGCACTCATCGCCGAGCCGGTGAGCTCGACCCTCGGGCCGGGCGGAGCACCGATCGGCTCCGGCACGGTGGTCATCCGGAGCCCGGTGCGCTCGTCCATGTAGAGGGAACGGACGCTCATCGGATCACCGGAACGCGGGAGGATCACCCGCTGCAACAAGCTGCTGGCGACCGCCTCCCCGGTGGGCACGACGGTCTCCTCGGCGGTGACGATGGTCTGGGTCATCGAGTCAGGCCCTGCATCCTCTGAGTTCAGTCCTCAGTGCTCTCGGTGCCGGCCAGCGCACGGCCGTCGGCGAAGTAGGGGGCGATGCGGTTGTCGAACATGGTCAGCGCCGACCCGATTGCCATGTGCATGTCGAGATACTTGTACGTGCCCAGTCTGCCGCCGAAGAGGACGTTGGCGTTGGCGGTCTCCTTGCGTGCCAGCTCGCGGTAGCGCTGGAGCTTCTGCCGGTCCTCCGGCGTGTTGATCGGGTAGTACGGCTCGTCACCGGACTCCGCGAACCGGGAGTACTCCCGCACGATCACGGTCTTGTCCGTGGGGTAGTCCCGCTCCGGGTGGAAGTGGCGGAACTCGTGGATCCGGGTGAACGGGACGTCCTCGTCGTTGTAGTTCATGACCGAGGTGCCCTGGAAGTCGCCGGTGTCGTGGCGGACCTCCTGCTCGAAGTCCAGCGTCCGCCAGCCGAGCTCGCCCTCGGAGTAGTCGAAGTAGCGGTCCACGGCCCCGGTGTAGACCGTGGGGGTGCCTGCCGGGATCTCCTCGCGCACGTCGAAGTAGTCGACGTCGAGCCGCACCTCGATGTCGGGGTGGTCGGCCATCTTCTCGAGCCACGCCGTGTATCCGTCGACCGGCAGGCCCTCGTAGGTGTCGTTGAAGTACCGGTTGTTGAACGTGTACCGCACCGGCAGCCGGTTGATGATCGACGCGTCGAGCTGGGTGGGATCGGTCTGCCACTGCTTCGCCGTGTAGCCCTTGACGAATGCCTCGTAGAGCGGCCGCCCCACCAGGGAGATGGCCTTCTCCTCGAGGTTCGTCGCGTCCTTCGTGTCGAACTCGGCCGCCTGCTCGGCGATCAGGGCGCGTGCCTCGTCCGGCGTGTGCGACTTCCCGAAGAACTGGTTGATCAACGCCAGGTTCATCGGGAACGCGTAGACCTGCTCGCCGACCCGGGCGAACACGCGGTGCTGGTAGTCGGTGAAGTCGGTGAAGCGGTTGACGTACTCCCACACCCGCTCGTTGGAGGTGTGGAACAAATGCGCACCGTAGCGGTGGATCTCGATGCCGGTTTCCGGTTCGGGCTCGGAGTAGGCATTGCCGCCGATGTGCGAACGCCGCTCGAGCACCAGGACGCGCTTACCCAGCTCGGTGGCGGCCCGCTCGGCGACGGTCAGGCCGAAGAAACCCGATCCGACGATGACGAGGTCATATCCCGCGTAACTCACGACCGCCGAGGGTAGCGGCGTCGGATATGACGACGGTGGCCGCCCCGCGTCCGGTGTGTCCGGTGCGAAACCGCTGATCGGCGGGCCGGCCGAGATGTCCTCGATCATTTTTCCGGCTAGGTCAGGCGTAGACGGCCAGCACGAGCGTGCCGATCCACAGCAGCGCCAGCACCTGCAGGACGCGGTCGGCGAGCGCGAGCTCCTCCGGCTCGCCGCCGTTGCCGGAGTCGACGTCCACCGAGTAGCGCAGCACCGCGATCACGAACGGCACGATGGAGATCACCGACCAGACGGTGTTGTGCTGCTCCTCGCGGATCTCGAACGCCCACAACGAGTACGTCGTGATCAGCACGGTGGCCGAGAGCGCCCAGACGAACCGCAGGTACGACGCCGAGTAGCTCTCCAGCGACTTGCGGATCTTCGCGCCGGTGCGCTCCGCCAGCATCATTTCCGCGTAGCGCTTGCCCGCCACCATGAACAGCGACCCGAAGCCGGCCACCAGCAGGAACCACTGCGACAGGGCGATTCCGGTGGCGGCACCACCCGCGATGGCCCGGAGCAGGAAGCCGGACGCGACGATGCAGATGTCGAGCACCGGCTGGTGCTTGAGCCAGAAGCAGTACGCCAGCTGCACCGCGATGTACACGGCGAGCACGATCACCAGCTGCACGCTCGCCAGCAGGCTCAGCGCGAGCGCGCCCAGCAGCAGGACGACGGCCACGCCCAACGCCAGCCGGGGTGCGACGATCCCCGCCGCGATCGGCCGGTTGCGCTTGGTCGGGTGCGCCCGGTCGGCGGCGACGTCGTTGGCGTCGTTCACGAGGTAGATGCCCGAGGCGGCCAGCGAGAACGCCACGAAGGCCACCGCGAGGTGGATCGCGATGCCCTGGGTGAACAGATCGCCGCCGACGAACGGCGCCGCGAGCACCAGTACGTTCTTCACCCACTGCCGCGGGCGCATCGTCTTGAGCACGCCGCGGGTGACGCTGACCGGAGTGCGCGGCGGTACGGCCGCCTGCTCGGTCGGCACGTCGGTGCTGGTCATCGGTTCCCCTTCCGGGCACGCAGAGCAGTGCGACGACTCGCCGCCCGCCGGGTCACCACCGCCACCGCGGCGCCGAGCACGGAGCCCGCGACCACGTCGGTGGGGTAGTGCACGCCCAGCACCATCCGGGACAGGGCCATCGGGGGCACCAGCGCCGCCACCAGCGGCTTGCGCAGGAGTGCCCCGAAGACCACGGCCGCCGCGGTGGTGGAGGTGGCGTGGGCGGACGGGAAGCTCAGCTTGCTGGGGGTGCCGACGAGCACCTGCACCCGCGGGTCCTGCGGCCGCGGCCTGCGCACCACGCGCTTCACACCGACGGACGCGCCATGGGCCAGCGCCACGGCGGCGGTGGCCGTGACCCAGTCGCGGCGGCGCCTGCGGTCGATCACCGCACCCGCGGCGCCGAACAGGAGCCATCCCGCGGCGTGCTCGCCGAACAGGGACATCCCGCGGGCGACCCGCACGACCGGTGGGCGGCCGAGCCTGCCCTGCACGGCCTCGAGCACGCGCACCTCGAAGGCGGCGGGAGGGATGTCGACAGTGCCCTCTGGGGTGACAGTGCCCTGCGGAAGGACGGCCGGAGGGCGCGTCGGGCCGGGGCGGTCGAGGAGCTCGGCCACGGTGCGGGGGCCTCCAGTGCGGCGTGGCGGGCCTGGCCCGCGCCGGTCGGTGCGGCGTCGCAGCGGGGGCCGGGCCCGCCGCCGCACGCCGCGATGCGCTGTCGGGCCTTGATGCTACGCCCGGTCACCGGCAGTAGCTGGTTGCGGTGCCCTCTACGACACCTCGCGTTGCCCTCGCGTTCAGAACCAGCGTTCGAGGATCAGCGCCAACCCGTCGTCGCTGTTGCTCGCGGTGACCTCGTCCGCCACCTCCAGGAGCGCCGGATGCGCGTTTCCCATGGCCACACCGTGTCCGGCCCAGCGCAGCATCTCCAGGTCGTTCGGCATGTCCCCGAAGGCGATCACGTCGGCGGGGGCGACCTCGTACCGCTGCGCCACATCGGCGAGCCCGGACGCCTTGGTCACGTTCGGTGGCGAGATCTCGACGAGCCCCCGCGGGTGGGAGAACGTCAGATCCGCCGTGTCGCCGATCACGGGGGCGAGCGCGGCCACCATCGCGTCGCTCGACAGCTGCGGGCAGCGCACGAGCATCTTGACCGCGGGCCGCGAGAGCAGCTCCGACCGATGGACCACGGCATTGTCGGAGTCGGGCCAGGCGTGCAGGTAGTCCGGCTCGGCGATGAACGGCGTCGGGTCGTCGAACGCCCCGTTGCCGACCCGCTCGACGGCCAGCCCGCACCCGGGCAGAGCCACCGCGGCGGCCTCCGCGATCTGCGCGAGCACGTCCGGGTCGAGCGTGCGCGCCCAGAGCACCCGGTCGTCGACGGCGTCGTAGAGCACGCCGCCGTTGGCGCACACCGCGAGCCGCGCCACCCCCAGCTGTTCCGCGACCGGCGGGATCCACCGTGGTGGGCGGCCCGTGACCAGCACGAACCCCACTCCCGCCGCCACCGCCCTGCCGATCACTGCGGCCGCACGCCCGCTGACCCGGTCGTCCGGGTCGAGCAGGGTGCCGTCGACGTCCGTGGCGACCAGTCGGGGGGCTTGCACACCGTCCACCCTACGGACGTGTCGTGCGAGGACCGATCTTTCCGCCACATCACACATACGGCTGTTAAGGGAACGGAGCGGCCCGGGGTGGAGCCCGCCGTCAGAGGCGCACCGGCATCAGCAGCGAGACCGAGCGTTCCGACCGGACGACCAGCGGTCCGATCGGGCCGTCCAGCGAGAGCAGGAGCTGGCCGGGACCGCCGGCGTCCAGCGCCTGCAGCAGGAACTCCCGGTTCACCCCGACACCGTCGGCGTCCGGGTCGATCGTGACGCCGCCGTCCGGCCCCGGCCCGAGGACCGCCACCTCGAACTCCGTGCCGTCCTGCTCGCGGCGCATCGTGCGCACGGGTGCCGCCAGCAGCTCCGCACGCAGCGCGGGCCGCACCGGCACCGGACGCCGCTGCTCGGGGAGCAGCCTGCGGTAGTCCGGGAAGTCGTCGGGGATGAGCTCCGTGCTCAGTACGTCGGTCCCGGCGTGGACCGTGACGGTGGAGCCGTCGACGGCGATCGTCACCTTCTCCCCGTGGGGGATCCGGTCGGCGAACTCCACGGGCACGACGACCGCGACGGGGGCCCCGTCGAGCGAGAGCACCGGCGCCGACGAGACCGCGAGCCGGTAGCGGTCGGTGGCGACGACGGTGAGCGCCTCGGCGGTGACGTCCAGCAGGACGCCGCTCAGCACCGGCAGCGCGGGGTCCGCCCCGACGGCGAACCGGACGGCGCGCAGCGCCTCGGCCAGCTCGGGTCCTCTGACGGTGACGGTGGTGGCAGGCACAGGGTTCTCCTCCGGAGTCGGCCCACCCCGCCCCGGGACGGTGTGGGCGGCGAGCAGGGATCTGACGGAGGAGAGCTCGCGGCGGGCGTCGGCCAGCCCCTGCTCCAGGTGGTGCAGGTGCTCGGCCAGCAACACGTCGACCACGGCCGGGTCACGCCGGCCGGCCAGGACTCGGCGGATCCCGGCCAGCGGCATCCCGACCCGGCGCAGCATCGCGACGAGCCGGGCGACGGCGACCTGCTCCGGCGAGTAGGAGCGGTACCCCGTTGACGGGTCCACCCTCGCCGGGACGAGCACGCCTGCGCCGTCGTAGAAGCGCAGCGCACTGACGGTCAGACCGCTCTCACGAGACATCTGCCCGATCCCGCGCAACCGCTCCATGTCCCCGCGCGAGCTCTCCATGTCACAGAACCTGGTGCCTCGACATGGTCGAGAGTCAACCGCCCGACCCCGACGTCCGCTCCACGGATGCCGTCAGACCCGCACGACCTCCAGGCCCCCGATGCCCTCGACGGGGCCGAAGTCGTCGTCCTGCGTCACCACGGGCAGGCCACGCGAGGCCGCGACCGCCGCGATCCAGAGGTCGTTCACGTTCAGCCGGCGGCCGCTCTGCGCGAGGTGCACCTGCATGCGCGCCCACATCAGCGCGGCGCGCTCGTCGATGCCGATCAGCTCGATGTCGGCGACGGCGTCCAGAGTGGCCAGCCGCCGGGCCCGCACATCCACGTCAGTGGCGGCGAGCACGCCGGCCTGCAGTTCGGCCACCGTCACCACCGAGACCGCGGCCTCGTCCGGGATCCCCTTCGCGTCCAGCGGACGTCCGCTCTCGGCCGCGATGAACACGCTGGTGTCGAGCAGCCCTCTCACCGGATCGGTCCGAGGTCGTCCGTCGTCTCGCCGGCGATCCGGGCGAGATCAGCACGCAGCCCCGGGTCGGCCTGGGCCCTGCTCAGCCGCGCCACCAGGTCGTCCCGTCGGATCCATGCTCTCCGAGACCGCTGCAGCGGCACGAGCTCGGCCACTGCCCTCCCGTTGACGGGATCGTCAACCGCTCTCCGGCCTCGACCCGCCGCAGCAGACCTGCCGTGTCGTTCCGCAGCTCGCGGGATGCCACCACCTCGTCGGCCATGCGACGACCGGAGCATCACTGTAGAAACATGTAGGCAAACGGCAGCGGGTACGTCTCCGTCGTGACCGCCGCCCGAGACACCGTCCGCGCGCTGCTCGACCGAGCCGGCACCACCTATGCGGAGCAGGCCGGGATCCGGCTGCGCGACACCCCGGCCCCGCTCTACCGGCTGCTGGTGCTCTCGGTGCTGCTCTCCACGCGGATCCGGGCCGACATCGCGGTGGCGGCGGCCCGCGAGCTCGTGGACGCCGGGATGGGGACGCCGGACCGGATGCTCGCGGCGTCCTGGCAGGAGCGGGTGGATGCGCTGGGGCGGGCCGGCTACAAGCGCTACGACGAGAGCACGGCCACCGCACTCGGCGAGGGCGCGGAGCTGCTGTGCTCGGAGTACGTCGGCGACCTGCGGCGGCTGCGCGACGCCGTGGACGGCGACCCGGCCGGCGTCCGGAAGGCGCTCAGGGCGTTCCCCCGGCTCGGGCCGGTCGGCGCCGACATCTTCTGCCGCGAGGCGCAGGACGTCTGGCCGTCGCTGCGGCCCGCTCTCGATGGCAAGGTGCTCGACGGCGCCGGCCGGCTCGGCCTGCCTGCCGATCCGGACGAGCTGGCCGGTCTCGCCCCGGGCGAGGAGCTCGCCCCGCTGGCCGCCGCCCTGGTGCGAGTGGCACTGGACCGCTCACTCGCCGAGCAGGTCACCGGGAGCTGACCCACCGTGCCGGCCCCCGGCTCGCGCGTTCGGGGCGACTCGCGCACGCAGAACGGGCGACTCGCGCACGCAGAACGGGCGACTCGCGGACGGATTCCGGGCGACTCGCGCACGCAGAACGGGCGACTCGCGGGCGGGTTCGGGGCGACTCGCAGGTCAGAGGATGGCGACCGCGACCACCAGGCCCAGGGCCAGGTGAGCCGCCCCCACCACGTACGCCTGGGGCTGCACGCGGTCGGCCGCCAGCACCGCACCGATGTCGATGTTCGTGATCCACTCCAGCAGCCGCACCCCGCCGACCTGCGCGACGATGCCGACCAGCCCGAAGATCAGCGAGGCGAGCAGGCCCTCCAGCAGCGCGCCCGAGGACGCGTAGATCGCCACCACCACGATGAATGCCATGCTCACCATGCCCGCAGCGGTGACGATCACCGCGTTCGGCCGCCCGTCGCGCACCATGCGGTTGAGCTTGCCCGGCGTGGTGACGTCCACGCCCCAGAAGCCGACGAGCATGAGCAGCACGCCGATCACGGCGTAGAGCAGGATCGCGCCGATTCCCCGTCCGATCACCGAGAAGAACCCCGGGTCGATCTGGGCCAGCGTCACGGTCGGGGTCACGAGAACCTCCAGAGGGGGAGCGTCAGGATTCGGGGATGCGGTGCGGCACGAACGCGGCCCCGTCGTCGGTCACCAGCCCGACGGTCTCGCGGATACCCAGGCCGGCCGCGGTGTCGCCGACGATCCAGGCGCCCAGCGCGGGACGGTAGCCGTCGAACTCGGGGAGCGGGTCGAAGAGCTGGTAGACGTATCCCTCCTCGCCGTACACACCACCCGTCTGGTGCTCCATCCCCGGCGCGACGATCGAGATGTTGGCGCCCTCACGGCCGAGGCGGGGCTTGCGGACGTACTCGGTGAGCAGGCCGGGCTGGTCGAGGTAGGCGGGCAGCAGGTTGGGGTGGCCGGGATACATCTCCCAGAGCACGGCGAGCAGCGCCTTGTTCGACAGCAGCGTCTTCCACAGCGGCTCGACCCAGAGCGTCTCGGGGAGGCTGCGCAGCACGTGCTTGCCGAACTGGTCGGTGAGCATCCACTCCCAGGGGTAGAGCTTGAACACCGCCGCCATCGGCGCTTCCTCGAGGTCGACGAAGCGGTCGAGGGCGGCGTCCCAGCCGATGTCCTCGATCGAGAGGCCGACGGTGTCGAGGCCAGCCTCCGCCGCTGTCTCCTGCAGGTAGCCGACGGTCACGTGGTCCTCGCCGGTCGAGTCGCCGGTCGACCAGGTGAAGTGGATCTCGTCACCCGGCAGGCGCGCCTTGATCAGCGCCCAGCGCTCCACGAGCTTCTCGTGCAGGGAGTTCCACTGGTCGTCGCCCTCGTGGGTGTCCTTCAGCCAGTTCCACTGCAGGATCGACGCCTCGAGCAGCGTGGTGGGGGTGTCGGCGTTGTACTCCAGCAGCTTGGCGGGGCCGCTGCCGTCGTAGCGCAGGTCGAACCGGCCGTAGACGTGCGGGTCGCTGCGCTTCCACGATGCCGCGACGCCCTCCCACGACCACTCGGGCAGCGCGAAGTCGCGGAACCGTTCGGTGGTGACGACGTGGTCGACGGCCTCGAGACACATCGAGTGCACCACCTCGACGTCGGCCTCGAGGGAGAGGATCTCGTCCATCGAGAAGACGTAGTGCACCGACTCGTCCCAGTACGGCCGCGGGGAACCGCCCTCGCCGCGGCCGGGCGTGCCGTACACCATCCCCTGCTCCCGGACCGTGGTCTCCCAGTCCGGCCGAGGCTTCCCCCTGTGCCGTTCCATCTCTCGGTGTCGTTCCCGTCTACGAGCCGCTGGAGCCGCTGTTCGAGACGCCGAAACCGCCGCGCGACACCGAGCCGCTACCCGACGATCCCGCGACGCTCTTCCCCGACGGGGTGGTGACGCGGGTGCCACCCTTCGGCACCGTCGCGGTGCCGCCTGCCACTGGTTGGCCGATGTTGCCGCTGCCGCCGTAGTTGTAGCGGTACTGGCGGCCGCCGCCCCCGATGAAGATCGGGTACGGGACGATCCCGCCACCGCCGTAGTAGCCGCCACTGTTGTTCACCGGCGTCGCGCAGTTGGCGTCGTCGACGACGACGTTCGTCTCCTCGTCGACGCAGCGGGCCTGTACCTCGTCGTCGGGCTGCGCCACCTGGTAGCCGATGGCGATGAGCGCGACGATCCCGACCGTGGCGCCCGCACCGACGAGGATGCGCTTGCGCTTCTTGCGCGACCGCTCGGCGTCCGCGGCCCGCTGGCGCTCCGCCTCCTCCTCGCGACGCGCCGCCTGCTCCCGCGCGCGACGCTCGGCGAGCGTGGGCTCACGCGGTGTGGTCGACTCGTCCTGGAACCGCATCCGTCCGGTGGACGGCTCGCGGTGATCGCCGGGCTGCTCCTCGGCAGGCCCGTCGCCGCCGGGTCGGTTGTCGTCCGTTGACACGCGATCCCCCTCGGCTGCGCTCGTCGGCCGTTCGCAGGCACCCCTGCGGGCGAAACCGTACCGGGAGTACGTCAACCGGCAAACGCTGACGCTCGCAGCACGCCGACGACCGATGGTCGCGCAGTCCGGTCCGACCGCTTGGTCCCACCAGAGGTAACGGCATGATGACGGCCGACATGGACCGACTCCTCGCCGCTCCCCACCGGCCCGCCACCCATGGCGCTGGTGGCGTGCGTCCCGCAGCTCCCCGCAACTCCGGCGGTACGCGCGTCGCACCCTCGTGGAACCCCGGGCGCCCGGCCGTCCCGCCGCAGCCGCCGGTTCCGCCGCAGCCGCCGGTTCCGCCCCGGCCGCCGGTGCCGTCCACGGGCGACGCCGCTCCCCGTCGCAGCGGACGCCACGGCACCCCCC
>NZ_JAAXKY010000202.1 GCF_012911925.1 Pseudonocardia xinjiangensis
GCGGGGGGCCGGGGATGGGTGAGCAGCGTGTTCCACGACACCGGCCGCGTGGGGTTGCCGTACCGCCCGGCGTCGGCCTCCGGCAGGACCAGCACCACCGGCGACGAGGCCAGCGACGACCGCTGGTCGACCACCGAGCCCGACGCGGTGTCCAGGGTGTCGAGGGCGAGCGAGGAGTCGGGGATCCAGATGGTGGGCAGTCCGGGTGCGTTCTCGCGGATCTCGTCCGCCTGCGTGGACGGTGCGTCGACCACCCGGATGTCGGCGCACTGCGCCGCGCCGCTGCGCTCGCCCGCGAGGGCCTGGCGAACGCTCTCGGCCACCACGGGGTCGGCTGCGATGGTCACGGTCGCGGGGCGGCACAGGGTGAAGGTCCGCATCCCGATCACGACGCCGGCGCCGACAACGACCAGCACGGTGACGGTCACCACGGGCCAGCGCCGTCGTTGTCCGCCCTTCCGGTGCCGGCCGCCCAACTCCACCCCTCCCCGCAGTTACCCGCTGTAGCTAACCGGACGAGGAGGCGGAGCACCACAGGCCATTCGGTGCGGAACGTGATCACTGAGCGTCCTCATGGTGGGTCTCCGGAGGGCAGGATCACCGGATCGGTGACAGTGTGACTCGGTGCTTTCGGCGAAACGCGGCGCACGGCTGGTGCCGGTCGCCCTCGTGCTCGGCGTGGTACCACTCACGGCCGTGGGCGCGGCCGGACCTGCACCGCAGCCCGGCCCCGGCCCGGTCGTCGCCGCCGGCCCGGAACCGCTCGCGGACCGGGCCGTGCCCGTCCCCACCGTGGCGACGCCGGCCGGTCCCGACGTCATCGCCGGCGTCGTCGTCCGCCTGGTCCCGCAGGCCGGGACGGGCACGTTCAGCGTGGTCCCGGGTTCGGAGCCGGCGCCGGGGGCGGGGCCACTGCGGACGGTCCGGGTGGAGGTCGAGAACGGGCTCCCCGTCGAGGTCACCGCCTTCGCCCGGTTCGTGATGCGCACGCTCAACGACGCGCGCGGCTGGGGCCACGACGGCGCGATGACCTTCGCACGCACCGCGGGCGACGCGGAGATCGTCGTGCGGCTCGCCAGCCCGGAGACCACCGGCCGGTTGTGCGAACCGCTCGACACCGCGGGCCCGCTGTCGTGCCGGGTCGGAGCGCACGCGGTGGTCAACCACTACCGCTGGGTGGAAGGCTCCCCGGACTATCACGGCGACCTCACCGCCTACCGGAGCTACGTGGTCAACCACGAGGTCGGGCACGTCCTCGGCCACGATCACGTGAACTGCCCTGCCCCCTCGGCGCCCGCTCCTGTGATGCAGCAGCAGTCCCTGGGGCTGAACGGCTGCAACCCCAACCCGTGGCCCTATCCGGGCTGATGGGGGGAGAGGGCGCTCCGACGGCGGTCCCGGCAGGATGGTGGGATGGCAGACCGGGACCGACGTGACCTCGGTCGGGTGTTCGACGAAGTGCCGGAGCTCTACGACCGGGTCCGTCCGGGATACCCCGACGAGCTGTTCTCGGACCTCGCCGCCATCACCGGCGCCGACGAGAAGGCGTCGGTGCTCGAGGTGGGGTGCGGTACCGGCCAGGCGACCCGGTCGCTGGCAGCACTCGGGTGCTCGGTCACCGCCGTCGAGCCCGGCGCGGGAATGGCCGCACTCGCCCGTCGACGGACCGCCCCCTTCCGCAACGTCGATGTCGAGCTGTCGACGTTCGAGGAGTGGGCCGACCGCGGTCGGCGCTTCGATGTCCTCGTCGCCGCGTCGGCGTGGCACTGGGTCGATCCGGCGGTCGGCTGGCAGCGGGCGCACGATGTGCTCTCCCCCGGAGGTTGGCTGGCGTTGCTCGCCCACGTCGTCGTCCGCCGTCCGGGAGAGCCGGAGGTGTACGCCGAGTCCGCCGATCTGCACGAGCTGTTCGCCCCCGGGAACCCCGCCTGGGGTCATCCGCCGCTCGAGGATGACGTGCGCACGACCGACGAGGGTTGGGGACCGGACGACGATCCCGGCGGCTTGTTCCGCCGGCCGATCGTGCGCTGGTACCCGACGGTCCAGTGGTTCGACGGGGACGGCTTCGCCGATCTCCTCCGCTCGACGTCGCTGTACCGCAGGCTCGACCACGACGTCCGCGAGCCCCTCCTCGACGCGGTCGCCGACCGCATTCGCACGCGGATGGACGACCGGGCCTCCCGGCGCTACCTGAGCGTCCTCCGGGTCGGACAGCGCGCCGCCGGCCGACATGAGCGGCCCCGGCCGGAGGACCAGGCAGGGTGAGCTCACCAACGCGACCCGCGCGGTGGTCAACCACGAGGCCCTATCCGGGCTGATCGCCTGGTCGACGCGGAATGAGAACCGTTCCTCGCCGAGGGCTGCGGCTCCACTCCTCGCGGGTGAGCGCGTACTCCACCTCGCCGTGTTCGGACCCGTCGAGAGGATGGGGCCAGTCGACATGAAACGTGCGGACGTACCGGAGTCCGGATTTCTCCAGTACCCGGCGCGAGCCCCGGTTCACGGCCATCGTCGTAGCAACCACCCGTTGCACGCCCAGCTCGGTGAACCCCATCTCGACCAGCGCAATCGACCCCTCGGTGGCGAATCCGCGCCCCCACGCGGCCTTGTGGAGCCGGTATCCGAGCTCGATCTCGCCGGGAGTGGGCTGCTCCACCAGTTGCGGGCGGAAAAGGAACCAGCCCAGAAAGGTGCCGGTCTGCTTCTCGAGCGCGGCGAAGTACCCGAACCGGGGGTGACGCTCGTAGAGGGCGAACCACTGAGGCAGGGTGGTGTCTCGCACGTGCTCGCGCGTGGCCGGCCGGTCCAGGTACCGCATCACGGCGGGGTCGGAGTGCAGGGCGTGGACATCGTCCAGGTCTGCGGTCGTGAACCGCCGTAGCCGTAGGCGGTCGGTCTCCAGGTGATCCGTCACCCGGGCGAGTGTCGGCGCAGACCGCGCCGCTCACCACGGATTTTCCCAGGTGATCCGTTCGACCGTGCGCTGGTGCGCGGAGGCTACCGGTACGGCTCGGTCTCCCGGAGACTCAGCGCCGAGGCCGGGACGAGCGCGTCCCGGTGTTCGGCCACGATCGCGCCGTACGAGTCGCAGACTGCGAACCGCACGATCCCGAACCAGCGGCCGTCCACGGCCCGTTCCCACCGTGCGAGTACGCCGGGGACCCGACCCGTGGGCACCAGGAGCCGGCCAGGTGGCGGGTCGTCCTCGGGGCCGGCCGTCGGGTCGTCCGGTGGCCCGTAGAAGATCTCGAGATCCACCCAGACCGGGCGGTCCAACGGGCGTGGTGGCTGGCTGGTGGTCGACGACCACGACTCGTACACGGCTACCCCTCCATCGATGGTGATCGACGGCCGGGGGAAGCGGCCAGCGGTTACGCGCTCAGGATTGCATGGTGGTGGCCCCAGGCATCTGCCGGTGGAGGAGTGACGCAGCCGCGGAACGCATTTCGGAGCCGTAATGCTGTCGTGCGGCCGCTCCAGCAGCAGTACGGCCCCGTAGTGCGGTGGTCGTGCTCTCAGTCGTCCAGGGCGGACAGTTGGGTGGAGAGGTCGTCGACCAGTCGGCCGAGCAGGCGCCCAAGATCCTGTCGGTCTTGTTCCGGCCAGCCGGCCAGGGCGTCGGTGAACCATCCGAGCACGGTGTGCAGGTAGCGCTCGATGACCGCGGTCCCGTCCGGGGTCAGGGCGATCAGCCGGGCTCGCTGGTCGAGGGGGTCGGTGACGCGCTGGACCAGTCCGCGTCGCTCGAGGCCGTTCACCTGGCGGGTCACGTGGGGGCCGACGACCTGCTGCCGGTCGGCGATCTCGCCGATCCGCAGTGGACGGTCGGCCGTGTGCAGCACGGCGAGCACCGACATCGCCGGCCTCTCCAGCGTGATCCCGGCGCTCTCCAGTGCCCGCTCGTACACCCGGCCACGGTTCAGCACGTTGCTGAGCTGGGTGAGGCGGGGGAGCAGGGCCGACAGGGGACCGTCGGTGTGCGGGACGTTCATCGCGATCCTTCTAGATAGCTAAGTTAGGTATATAGTCCGGTGATGGCGGTGTCGAGAAGAGTCGCGCTCGCCGCCGCAAAGGATACCTAAGGTACACACCAAAAGGAGAGACCGATGAGCGCTTCATCGAAGGGGACGGTCCTGGTCTCCGGCGCGAGCATTGCCGGACCTGCGCTGGCGTACTGGCTGCACCGGTTCGGCTTCGAGGTCACGGTCGTGGAGCGGGCGGCTGCCCTGCGCGGCGGCGGTTACCCGATCGACATCCGCGGCACCGCGATCGAGGTCGTCGACCGCATGGGACTGCTTCCGCAGGTCCGCGCCGCCCACGTCGACGTCCGCCGCATCACCTACCTCGACGCCGACGGCAGCCCGCTGGGCTCGCTGCGCCCCGAGGCCATCACGGGCGGGACGGAGGGCCGCGACGTCGAGGTGCCCCGCGGCGACCTGGCCGACGCCCTGTACGGCGCCGTCGGCGACGATGTCGGGTTCCGCTTCGACGACTCGATCCTCGCCCTGCACGACGACGGGGCCGGCGTGGACGTGACGTTCCGCAACGGCGACCGGTGCAGGTTCGACCTGGTCGTGGGGGCCGACGGCCTGCACTCGAACACCAGGAGCCTGGTGTTCGGGCCGGAGGAGCAGTTCCATCACTACCTCGGCCGGTGCTTCGCCGGGTTCACGATGCCCAACGACCTCGGGTTGGCGCACGAGGGCGTCACGTGGAACACCCCGGGCAGGGGCGCGGTCCTGTACGCGCCGCGGGAGGACGGCGTGCTGCACGCCTTCCTCAACTTCGCCCGGCCCGAGCCGCCCTTCGACGCCTTCCGGACTCCCGAAGCCCAGCGTGACCTCGTCGCGTCCGTGTTCGATGGCGCAGGCTGGGAGGTTCCGCGCATGGTGGCCGCCATGCGCACGGCCGACGACCTCTTCTTCGACGTCGTCAGCCAGATCCGCATGTCCGCCTGGTCGCGCGGGCGGGTCGCCCTCGTCGGTGACGCCGCCTACGCCCCGTCGTTCCTGTCCGGGCAGGGGTCGAGCGTGGCACTGGTCGGCGCGTACGTGCTCGCGGGTGAGCTCGCGAGCACTGCCGACCACACGGCCGCGTTCGCGGCGTACGAGCACCGGATGCGGGAGTTCGTCCGGATGAACCAGGGGCTCGCCGCCGCAGGCGGCGCCTTCGTCGCTCCCCGCACCGCCGAGGAGCTGGCGCTGCGGAACCAGGCGCTGCGTGATCCCGCCGGGCTCCCGGGCGACGACGGCCGCACCGCCAACTCGGCATTGGCCCTGCCCGCCTACGCACACGCCGGATGACGGACGGGCCGCGCCCCGACCGCCCTATCGGAGCTGATCGTGTGACAGGGCCCGGAGCAGCGGGATCGCGGCGATCTTCTCCTCGGTGAGCTCGGCCCACCGGATCCCGTCGGCGGGGCGGGCGCCGCGGCTGGCGCGGCAGTCCAGCACGCGCTCCGGGGTCACCACGAGGTCGACCGGTGCGTCGTGCGCCGCTGTCGGGATCACGCCGGCGGGGCGCACCTGCAACTCGTGCACGGTGGTGACGACGAGTGTGTCGGGGCCGATCAAGCCGGCGGCGGTGGCGAGGGCGAACTCCAGGTCGGCGAAGCCGCCGCCCTTACCGAGCCGCGCCCCGTCCTCCCCGACGGCGACGCAGCCGCTGACCACCAGGTCCACCGGCGACAGCTGGGCCACCGCGACGCGGCGGGCCGAGCGGGTGGCGCCGGCGATCGAGGCCGCCTTGCGCGGCGGATCCTCGAGGTGGTCGGGGTCGAGCAGGAAGAACGGCTCCGGCTCCGCCAGCCGCGGCACGGCCATGTAGACGGTCTTGCCGTCCTGCAGTGCCCGCTGGCGCACCGGGAGCTGCGCCGAGTCGGGGTTCGACTTGACGGTCCGTGCGGCCCGCCAGACGTCGGTGGCGCGGAGCCGTTCCGCCGCCGCCTCCGCCCCGGTGAAGTTCGAGATGCGGTTGCGCGCGCCGGGGAAGCGCGCCACCCGGGCCTCGGTGAGGGCGGTCCACACCTCGTCGCGCAGGGCGGCCTTGGCCGCCAGCAGCTCCGGGTCGCCGCCGGCGTCGTGGTCGTGACGCCGGCGGCGACCCGATCCGTTCGCGGTCACGTGCTCGTCCGGCGCCGGTCGCCCTGGGCCCGCAGCAACGACAGCACGGGCAGGGCCACGCGGGGGAGCAGTGAGCCGAACCGCATGAGCCCCGCCCGGTGGGTCGGCAGGGAACGCACCACGCGCCGCCCGTCGAGCAGCGCGACGGCCGCGTCCGCGACCGCAGCGGGGGTGAGCAGGCTCCGCTGCGAGAACAGGAGCGCGACGTCCGGGCTCGCCTGCTCGTCCCGCACGAGCGCGGTGTCGGCGGCGTCGGGGCACAGCGCATGGACCCGGACGGGCACGCGCGCGAGGTCGAGATCGCCCTGCAGGCTCGTGCTGAAGCTCAGCACCGCCGCCTTCGTCGCCGCGTACACGGCGAGCCCGGGCACCGGCCCGTGCGCCGACATCGACGCGATGTTGAGCACGTGCCCGCCCCGCTCCCGCATCAGCTCCACGGCGGCCCGGGAGCCGTGGACGACGCCCATGACGTTGACGTCCACCATCAGCGCCTGGTGCTCCTCCGGCTGCTCCCACGCCCGTCCGGAGCGCAGCACACCGGCGTTGTTCACCCACACCGTCACCGGGCCCAGCTGCGCGGCCGCGGCCGCGACGCGGCGATGCTCGGCCGCGTCGCGCGCATCGGCGACGATGCCGGTGACCTGCGCACCGGAGGCCGCCAGCTCCGCCGCGGTGGCGGAGACGGCGGCGGCGTCCAGGTCGGTGATGACCACCCGGTGCCCGCGGGCCAGGAGGCGACGAGCGATCTCCCGACCCAGCCCGCGGGCTGCTCCGGTGACAACAGCAACACTGCCGGCGCGACTCACGGCCGACACTGTGTCACTGTTCCGCGCAGCGCAGCCACCGACACCCGTAGGGCGGCAACGTCACCGCGATCGTGCCGTCGTCCCCGACCTTGACCGGGCCCCGGCGGGGATCGAGGACGTCGACCAGCTCCATTCCGGCAAGTGCCGGCACAACCGGGGCGGCGTCGATCTCGGCGTCGGCGAAGTTGTGCAGCGCCACCACCGTGGTGCCGTCGGTGCCGCAGCTGTGCGCGAACACCGGCCGGGCGTCCGAACCTGGATCGAGCACCGTGCAGGCGCCCCACGCCAGCTCCGGGCACGCCCGGTAGCTGTCGACGAGCAGCCGCATCCAGGACAGCAGCGAGTCGGGATCGGGCTGCTGTTCCTGCACCGCCGCCCAGTCCATGTCCGAGCGCACCGCGAACCGGCCGGGCAGGCTCAGGTCCTCGCCCATGCCGATCTCCTCGCCGTAGTAGAGCACCGGCGTGCCCGGCAGGGAGAACAGCAGGCTGTAGACCATCCGGATCCGGCGCTGGTCGCCGCCGAGCATCGGCGGGAGACGCCGGCGCAGGCCGCGGCCGTAGAGCTGCATGTCCTCGTCGGGCCCGAAGGCGTCGAAGACCTCCTTGCGCTGGGCGTCGGTGAGCTTGTCGAGCGTCAGCTCGTCGTGGTTGCGCACGAACGTGGCCCAGTGGCCGTCCTCGGGCGGGTCGGGCCGGTGCCGCAGCGCTTCGGCGAGCGGCTCGGCGTCGGCCCGCGCCAGCGCGAGGTACATCTGCTGCATGCCGATGAAGTCGAAGCACATCGTCAGCTCGTCGGTGGAGCCGCCGCCGTCGTTCGCCCCGAAGAACGGCATCGTGTCCGGGTACGGCAGGTTGACCTCGCCGAGGAGCACGGCCTCGCCGTTGCGCCTGCGCAGGAACGCGCTGAGGTCGGCGAGGTAGTCGTGCGGGTCCGGGAGCGCGTCCGCGTCGGCCAGGCCGTCGGTCTCCAGCAGGAACGGGACGGCGTCGACGCGGAAACCGGAGAGCCCGAGCTCCATCCAGAAGCCCATGATCCGTGCGATCTCGTCACGGACCTCGGGGTTGGCCACGTCGAGGTCGGGCTGGTGCTTGTAGAACCGGTGCAGGTAGTACTGCTTCGCCTTCCGGTCGTACTCCCACAGGCTCGTCTCCTGGTCCGGGAACACGACGCCCTGCGGGCCGTCGGCCGGCGGCTTGTCCTGCCAGACGTACCAGTCGCGGTAGGGCGAGTCGGGGCTGCTGCGGGCGCTCTGGAACCACGGGTGCTGGGCCGAGGTGTGGTTGACGACGAGGTCGGCGATCACCCGCATGCCGCGGTCGCGGGCGGTGCGGATCAGCTCCACCATGTCGCCGAGGGAGCCGAGGCGCTCGTCGACCCCGTAGAAGTCGGTGATGTCGTAGCCGTCGTCACGGTCGGGCGTGGGGAAGAACGGCATGAGCCACAGGCAGGTGACGCCGAGACGGTCGAGGTGGTCGATCTTCTGGATCAGGCCGCGGATGTCACCGCAGCCGTCACCGTTGCCGTCGGCGTAGGTCTCGATGTCGAGGCAGTAGATGACGGCGTTCTTCCACCACAGGTCCGAGGTGCGCGTGAGTTTCACACGGCCTCCCGGAGCTGGGGGAGGACCTTGGCGCCGAACGCGTCCAGGAACGCGTCCTGCTCCTGGCCGACGTGGTGCAGCGCGATCTCGTCGAAGCCCAGCGCCGCGTACTCCGCGAGCTGCGCAGTGTGCCGGCCGAGGTCACTGGAGATGTGCACCGACTTGCGCACCAGCTCCAGCGGGACGTGCTCGGAGACAGCGTCGAACACCTCGGCCGAGTCGATGTCCCAGCAGGCCGGCGGCGGGAAGACGTTGCTGCGCCACTGGTCCATGGCGACCGCCTCGGCCGTCCGTTCGTCGGGGTCCCATGACAGGTGGACCTGCAGGTGCAGCCGGCCACGCCCGCCAGCGTCCCGGTAGGCGCCGACGATCTCGCGCAGCGTCTCGACCGGCTGGTTGATCGTGATCAGGCCGTCGGCCCACTCCGCGCACCAGCGTGCGGTGGCGACGCTCACCGCGGCCCCGACCAGGGGCGGCGGCTCCTCGGGCAGGGTCCAGATGCGCGCCCTGTCAACGGTGACGAGCCCGTCGTGGCTCACCTCCTCGCCGTTCAGCAGCGCGCGGATCACGTCGACGCACTCGCGCAGGCGGGCGTTGCGCACGTCCTTGCGGGGCCAGTCGTCCCCGGTGATGTGCTCGTTGCTCGCCTCGCCGGTGCCCAGCGCCGCCCAGAACCGGCCCGGGTACATCGCGCCGAGCGTGCCGATGGCCTGCGCGATGATCGCCGGGTGGTAGCGCTGCCCCGGGGCGTTGACCACGCCGAACGGCAGTGAGGTGGCCTGCAGCGCGGCTCCGAGCCAGGACCAGGCGAACGCGGACTGTCCTTGGCGGGCGCTCCACGGAGAGATGTGGTCCGACGACATCGCCGCGTCGAACCCGGCTTCCTCGGCGCGGCGCACCGCGGCCAACAGGACACTCGGATGTATCTGCTCGTGTGAAGCATGGAACCCGAAAAGCGTCATGATGTTCTCTACCCGCCGCACCGGCCTGCGGAATCGCCCAGTTCGTCCGATTCTGTCACGATGTTGATCGCTGCAGGTCAGCGGCGGTGTGATCGCCGGAACGGTCAGGCGGGCGGGCTCGGCTGTGGCGCGACCTCGTCCACGCGGACCCGCGCCACCCGCCTCCCGTCCATCTCGGTCACCGTGAACCGGTGGGGCCCGAGACGCACCGCGTCGCCCGCCTGTGGCACCCGGCCCAGCCGCGTCTGCACGAACCCGCCGAGCGTCTCGTAGGGGCCGTCCGGCAGCTGGACGCCGGCCTGGTCGGCCACCTCCTCGCGGTGCAGCAGCCCGTCGAGCTCCGACTCGTCCGCGCCGGGGCTGCGCTGCGGGTCGTACTCGTCCTCGATCTCGCCCACCAGCTGCTCGAGGATGTCCTCCAGCGTGACGATCCCCGCCGTGCCGCCGTACTCGTCCACGACGACGGCCAGGTGCGCGCGCTGGGCACGAAGCTCCGGGAGCGCCTCGAACAGCCGCTTCCCGTTCGGGAGCAGGGGCACGGGGCGCGCGAGCCTGCGCAGCGTCCGGTGCTCCGCCCCGGGCTCGGTGTGCAGCACCGTGAGCAGGTCGCGGACGTGGACGACGCCCACCACCTCGTCCGCATCGGCGCCGATGACGGGATAGCGGGAGTGGGTGCCGCGCAGCACGACGCCTGCCGCGTCGGCCACGGTCGAGTCGGCCTCGAGGAAGTCGACCTCCGTGCGGGGCACCATCACGGTCCCGACCGAGCGGTCGGCCGCGGCGAAGACGTCACCGAGGACGCGCCGCTCCTCCTGGCCCAGGCTGCGGTGCGTGCTGACCATGTCGCGCAGCTCCTCGGCGCTCACGTCGGCGTCGCTCGCCTTCGGATCGAGGCCGAGCAGGCGGACGACGGCGTCGGTGGAGACGCCGAGGACCCAGATGAGCGGCCGGCTCAGCCTGGCCACGCGGTCGAGGACGGGGGCGACGCCGCGGGCGATGGCCTCCGGCCGCTGCAGCGCCAGGCGCTTCGGGGCCAGCTCGCCGAGGACGAGTGAGAGGTAGGAGATCGCGATGGTGACGACGATGAACGCGATCGAGCCCGCGAGAGCCGGATGCAGCCCCCAGCCACTCAGCACGGCCCCGAGCGGCTCGGACAGCGTCGAGCCGCCGTACGCCGCGGAGAAGAACCCGGCGAGCGTCACGCCGATCTGCACGGCGGACAGGAACCGGTTGGAGTCCTCGCGCAGGTGCGCGACCCGCGCACCGCGCCGGTCCTGCTCCGCCATGCGACGGACCTGGGAGTCGCGCAGCGTGACCAGCGCCATCTCCGACGCCGAGAAGAACCCGCCGATCAGCACGAACAGCAGGACGAGGCCCAGGCTGAACAGGATGTCGTTCACACTCGCGATTTTCCAGGAGATCACCGGAGGGAACTCGACCCGGGCGTCAGGAGGGGCGACTCGCGCACCGGAAACGGGCGACTCGCGTGGCGGAAATGGGCGACTCGCGGGGTGGAAACG
>NZ_JAAXKY010000203.1 GCF_012911925.1 Pseudonocardia xinjiangensis
CTGCAGGTAGACCTCGTAGGGCTGGCCGCCCCCGCCGAGCTCCTCCGCGTAGGGCAAGCCGAGCAGGCCGGCCTCGCCGAGCCTCGCGAACAGGCCGTCCGGGTAGGTCTCGGCGCGCTCGTGCTGCACGACGCAGGTGGCGAGGTGTTCGTCGAGCAGTTCCAGGGAGAACGCCTGCAGCGCTTTGGTGGCCGCGGCGACCTGGGTGAGGACGTCGATGCAGTACTTGTCCTCCTCGACCATCCGCTGCAGCCCCCGGATCTGCCCCTCGATGCGGCGTAGCCGCTTGAGGTAGGCGTCCTTGTCGCTGCTGTAGCTGGCCATGTGTCGAGGTTAACACCCCCTGGGGGTACTGAACCAGGAGCGTGTCCGCGGCCGCGGAACCCCCCTCGGTCCCGCGGCCGCCGACCCGCACTCTGTTCGTACCGCACGAGGTATGCCCACGTCACGGGTCTGGACGTTGCAATATGAGACGGACCGTTTCGCTTTGACCCGGCCGGGTGAGCCGGCGGCCGCTGGCGTCAGACCAGGAAGCGGTATGCGGTGGTGCCCGGCGCCACCAGCTGGATCTTCAGCGGGCTCGCCTCCATCCGCTTCCACAGCGACTCGTACCCGTCGCGTTCGGACAGCTCGATGCCGCAGAGGGCGGCGCCGGTCTCGCGGTTGTCGCGCTTGATGTACTCGAACAGGACGATGTCGTCGTCGGGGCCGAGCACCTCGTCGAGGAAGCGACGCAGCGCGCCCGGCTCCTGCGGGAACTCGACGAGGAAGTAGTGCTTCAGCCCGCGGTGCACCAGCGAGCGCTCGACGACCTCGGAGTAGCGGCTCACGTCGTTGTTGCCGCCCGAGAGCAGGCAGACGACGGTGTCGTCGGGACGCAGGTCGAGCCCGTCGAGGGCGGCCGTGGCCAGCGCGCCCGCGGGTTCGGCGATGATGCCGTCGACCTGGTAGAGGTCGAGCATCTCCGTGCACACCCGGCCCTCGGCGACGCTCATGAACTCCGCACCGCAGGCGCGGGCCAGCGGGAAGCTGACGTCCCCGACCCGGCGGACCGCGGCACCGTCGACGAACGTGTCCAGCTCGGGCAGCGTCGTCGGCCCCCCGGCGGCCAGTGCCGCGGCCATGCTCGCCGCGCCGGCGGGCTCGACGCCGACGATCCGGACCTCGGGATGGTGGGCCGCGAACCAGCCCCCGACCCCGGCGAGCAGCCCGCCGCCACCCACGGGCACGACGAGGACCTCGGGCGCGCGGCCCAGCTGCGCCACGATCTCGATGCCGACGGTGCCCTGCCCGGCGATCGTGCGCACGTCGTCGAAGGCCGGGACGACGGTGGCGCCGGTACGGAGGGCGTGGTCGGCCGCGGCCGCCGCTGCCTCGTCGTAGGTCTCCCCGCCCACCACCAGCTCCACGCTGTCGCCGCCGAGCGCGGCGATGCGCTCACGCTTCTGGCGCGGCGTCGTGCTCGGGACGTGCACCCGGCCGCGGATGCCCAGCTGCCGGCAGGCGTACGCCACGCCCTGCCCGTGGTTGCCCGCGCTGGCGCACACCGCACCCGCGGCGCGCTCGGCGTCGTCGAGCTGGGCCAGGAGGTTGTAGGCACCGCGGAGCTTGTACGAGCGTCCGACCTGCAGATCCTCGCGCTTGAGCCACACCTGGCAGCCGGTTGCGGCGGTCAGGCGCTCGTTGTGGTGCAGCGGGGTCTGGAGGGCGACGCCGGTGAGCCTGGCGGCAGCGGCGTCGACGTCGGAAGCGGAGAACACCTGGTCGATACTCCCCCTTCTGCGCCCGGCCGTGTTCGGAGGGTCCGGTCGAGGGCGTCACATGCGGACCGGAAGTCGTCGTCGACCTACACTTCCCGGCGTTCGTTATCAATGCAAACGAGGAAAGCGGGGAACCGGGTGCGGCATTTTCGACGGTCCTGGTGGTATGCCGGAATTCTGCCTCTCATGATGTGCGGAGCCACGGCGTGCGGGGCCACCAACGGATCAGCGAATGCCGCCGACAACTCGGCCCGCCCGGTGGCCTCGGCGACACCGGTCGCGTCGGCGGCGCCGGTGACCTCGGCGCCCCCGGTGGCCCCGCTGACCCCACGGCAGGCCGCGGGCCAGCGCATCATCTACTCCTATCCCGGGCTGGTGCCGCCGCAGACCCTGCTCGACAGGATCCGGGCAGGCGAGGCCAGCGGCGTGATCTTCTTCAGCGACAACGTGTCCACCCCGAAGCAGATCACCGGGGTGGTGCGCCAGTTGCGCGACGCGGCCGCGAAGAGCCCGCTGAAGGGACCGCTGCTGCTGATGACCGACCAGGAGGGCGGGAAGGTCCGCCGCCTGCCCGGCGGTCCCGCGGCGTCACTCAAGGCCGTCGGGCAGTCCGCCGACCCTGACTCGGGAGCGTCGGCGGACGGGCGCAGTGCGGGCCAGGACCTCTCCGGCATGGGGCTGAACGTCAACCTGGCGCCGGTGCTGGACGTCTATCACGCATCGGGGGACCTGATGGACCAGGTCCAGCGGTCGTTCAGCCAGAACCCCGCCCTCGTCGGGCGGCTCGGCGCCGACTACGTGAAGGCGCAGCAGGCCGAAGGCGTGGCCGCGACCGTCAAGCACTTCCCGGGCCTCGGCCCCGCGGCCGCGGCCGAGAACACCGACCTGCGGCCGGTCACCCTCCCCGTCCCGCTCGACACCCTGCGGAACGTGGACGAGGCGCCCTACCGGCAGTCGGTCTCGGCCGGGGCGAAGCTCGTCATGCTGTCCTGGGCGGTCTACCCCGCGCTGGACCCCACGCGGCCGGCCGGTCTGTCGCCCGTGGTGCAGCAGGAGCTGCGCTCCCGTACCGGCTTCACGGGGGTGACGATCAGCGACGCACTGGAGGCCGGTGCTCTGAAGGCCTACGGCGCCACCGGCAACCGCGCGGTGCTCGCCGCGCAGGCGGGCGCCGACCTGATCCTGACCGGGTCGCGCAACGTCCAGCAGGGCGACGACGCGGCGGCCGCCCTGGCCACCGCGCTGTCCGACGGGAAGCTCCAGCAGGGTGCCTCCCAGGCCGCGCTGGCCAGGATCGACGCGCTACGCGCCGGCCTCCGGTAGCCGTCCCGTCACAGCCGGGTGCGGGGGCGCAGGTCGAAGCCCGCCGCCTCGTAGCAGGCGTCGATCAGCTCGGCCGTCGTCACGGCGTCGTCGGCGCCGGTGGGCAGCGGCGCGCCGTCGCGCACGGCCGCGGTGAACGCCTCGAGCTGGTAGGCGTAGGACGGGCGCCTGCCCAGCTCCTCCAGCCGCTCGACGCCGTCGACCGTCACCAGCACACGGTCGTCGCGGTGCGGGAGCACGAAGTTGAACGCGCTCACCTCCCCGCGGCTCCCGACGAGCCGGGCGGTCATGCGGATGTCGTCGGCCGCCATCGAGCAGCGCATCGTGCCCGTGGCACCCCCGGGGAACTCCAGTTCGGCGTCGACCCACTCGTCCACGCCGGGGTGCCCGGCGCGCTCCGCTCCGTCGGCGCCGGTCAGGTACGGCTCCCCGCCCGCCCACGGGGCGAGTGCGCGGTGCAGGTGCAGGCCGTAACAGCCGACGTCCATGAGCGCCCCACCGGCGAGCGGGAAGGACCAGCGCGGGTCGGTGTCGGCCGGCGCGGGGATCATCATGTCGACCTCCACCCGCTGCAGCTCTCCGATCTCACCGGACGCGAGCACCTCCAGCAGCCGGCGGGTGACCGGGTGGTAGAGGTAGTGGAACGCCTCCATCACGATCACCCCGGCACGTGCGGCGGCGTCCCGCACCTCCCGCGCCTCGTCGGCGTCGCTGGCCGACGGCTTCTCGGTGAGGACGTGCTTGCCCGCCGCCACCGCGGCGAGGTTCCACGGCCCGTGCAGACCGTTGGCGAGCGGGTTGTAGACGGCCTCGACCTCCGGGTCGGCGAGCACGTCGGCGTAGGAGTCGAGCACCCGCTCCACGTCGTGGGTGACGGCGAACGCCTCGGCCCTGGTGCGGTCGCGCGCGGCGACGGCCACGAGCCTGGTGCCGGTGAGGCGGGCGGGGGCGACGATGGAGGCCTCGGCGATGCGGGCAGCACCGAGAACGCCGATCCGAAGAGGTTTCACGGCTAGATCCTGCCCCGGCGGCAGATGCGGCTCGGCCCCGCCCCAGGTTCAGGAAAGCCACTTTCAGGTCCGGAGAGGGCAGGAAAGTGGCTTTCCTGAACCTCTCCCGGGGGTTGCGCGCGCAATCCGCGCGAAAACGGACGCGCTTTTCCGATGGGTTATGTTCGCGCAATCACGACCTCGGGGGTGCCGTGCGCGTTCTACTGACGAGCCAGCCTGTGTACTCCCACCTGGTGCCGATGGTGGTACCGGTGGCACAGGCGCTTCGCGCAGCGGGTCACGAGGTGGCGGTTGCCACCGGGCCGGCGCTGACGGACGACGTCCACCGAGCGGGGCTCCGGCATCTGGTGATGCCGCGGATGCTCGGGCCGGAGGAGCTGATGGCCGACCCGGAGCTGGCGCGTCGCATCGGCCTCGACCGGGAGCTCGCGCCGTCGCCCGATGCCGTACCGATGGAGCCCGGTGAGGCGTTCGGACGGCTGTTCGCCGGCCTGATCGCGGTGCGTGCGGCCGAGGACATGCTGGAGGCGGCACGCGGGTTCCGCCCGGACCTGGTGGTGCGGGAGGCCACCGAGTTCGGAGGGCACCTCACGGCCGCGGTGCTCGGCGTCCCGTGCGCCACGCTGGACATCGCGCCGCTGGCGGGTGTCCGCCACCCCGGCATGGTGCCCGTGCTGAACGGGTCACGTGCGGTGTTCGGCCTGCCCCCGCTCGACGGGCTGGCGGGGCTGCTGCCTGAGCCGTGGATCAGCTGGCTGCCCGAGTCGTGGTACCCGGACGACATCCGCGCCACGGTGCGCTCGTACCGGGCGCCCGACGCGGCCCCCGAGGTGCTCGACCCGGCGATCGTCGCCCTCCCGGTGGACCGGCCGCTCGTGCTGGCCGCCCTGGGCAGCAGCACCGGGGTCGCGCTGGCGCCCGAGGCGTCGCCGCTGCCCCGCATCGTCGAGGCCCTCGGCACCGTGCCCTGCACCGCGGTGGTGGCACTCGGGCGCGGCCTCGACCCGTCCGACTGGACCGGTCCACGGCCGGCCAACGTGCACCTGACCTCGTTCGTGCAGCAGCGGCTGCTGCTCCCCGCCTGCGACCTGTTCCTCACCCACGCCGGGTTGAACAGCGTCCGCGAAGCGCTGGCCGCGGGAGTTCCGATGGTCGCGGTGCCGCTGTTCGCGGAGCAGCCCGCCAACGCGGAACGGCTGGCCGAGGCAGGCGTGGCCGTCGCGCTGGACCCGACCGGAGTGGACGCGTCGACGGTCGCGGCGGCGTGCCGCGAGGTGCTGGAGGACACGTCGTTCCACCTGGCGGCCCGCGGCTTCCAGCGCCGGATCCTCGGCCTGCCCGGCGTCGACCGGTTGGTGGCGGACCTGACCGCGCTGGTGGCCTGACCTGGCCCCCACGCCGGTTCAGGAAAGCCACTTTCAGGTCCGGAGAGGGCAGGAAAGTGGCTTTCCTGAACGTCCGGGCCGCTAGTGGATGTGCTGCTGCCAGTCCGCGGGGACCCGGTCGCGGGGGCCAGGGACAGTCTGGTCCGCGGGCCGGTGCTGGGGTTCGGGCAGGTCGGGGCCGTCGAGCATCTCGTTGCTGCTGTAGTCCCAGTACCAGGACTCGCCGGGCTCGAAGCTGCGGACGATCGGGTGTCCGGTGGCGCGGAAGTGCGCGGTGGCGTGCTGTCGGGGCGAGGTGTCGCAGCACCCGACGTGGCCGCACTGGGCGCACCGGCGCAGGTGCACCCACCAGCCGCCGTCCCGGTCGCATTCCACGCACCCCGGTCCGCTGGGTGGCACAGCCGGGTCGATCCCGTTCGGTGCGGACATGCGCAACTCCTTCTCGATGGCCCGACGGGCCCATCATGGACCGACACACGGTTCCCGTGCCGACCGGAGCCGGGTAGCGTCCGAATGGTCAAAGGTTTGATCGAAAGGGAGGCCCCGATGGCCGCGAAGCCGTTCGCATCGTCCACGGACCTGTCCGCGAAGCAGCAGACCCTCGAGGTGCTCGCCGACGGGGTCTACGCGCTGACGGCGGAGGGCGATCCCAACATCGGCGCCGTCGAGGGCGAGGACTTCGTCGTCTGCTTCGAGGCACTCGCCACCCCGGTCGCCGCGCAGAAGTGGCTGGCCCGCCTACGCGAGCACACCGACAAGCCCGTGCGCTACCTCGTGCTCAGCCACTACCACGCCGTGCGGGTGCTCGGGGCGTCCGCGTTCGACGCCGAGGTGATCGTCGCGCACGAGAACACCCGGGCACTGGTGGCGGAGCGCGGCAAGGAGGACTGGGCGAGCGAGTTCGCCCGGATGCCGCGCCTGGCCGAGGGCGCCGACTCGGTGCCCGGCCTCACCTGGCCCACCCTGACCTTCTCCGACCGCATGACGATCGACCTGGGCGGTGACCGCGGCGACCTCGTGCTGCAGTACTGCGGCCGCGGGCACACCGAGGGCGACATCGTGGCCTGGCTGCCGCGGCACCGAATCCTGTTCGCCGGCGACCTGGTGGAGGCCGAGGCGGCGCTCTACACGGGCGACGCGTTCCACCGCGACTGGTCGACCACCACGCTCGACCGGGTCGCGGCCATCGGCGCGGACACTCTCATCGGTGGCCGGGGCGGGGTCAGCCGTGGCGCGGCCGCCGTCGGGTCGGCCATCGACCAGACGCGGTACTTCCTGCAGGTGATGATCCGCGAGGTCGGCGGCGTGCAGGAGCGCGGCGGCTCCCTCAAGGAGGCGTTCGAACGCACCCACGCCGCGCTCGTCGACCAGTACGGGCACTGGCCGATTTTCGAGCACTGCCTCCCGTTCGACGTCTCGCGCCTATGGGACGAGCTGTCCGGTGTGGAGCGCCCCATCATCTGGACGGCGGAGCGGGACCGCGAGGTCTGGGAGCAACTGCAGTCATGAAGCCGGTCGTCGTCATCGGGAACGGGCCGGTCGGCCAGACCGCTGCGCTGCTGCTCGCCCGCTGGGGCCTGCCGACGGTGGTGCTCGACGAGCGCCACGTCCGTGATCTCGTCGGGTCGAAGTCGATCTGCCAGCATCGCGACGTCCTCGACATCTGGGACTCCGTCGGGGCCGGTGCCCGGATCGCGGCCGAGGGCGTCACGTGGACCACCTCGAGGACGTTCCACCGCGGCACCGAGCTGTTCAACCACACCTTCGTCGACGCCGGCAGCTCGCCGTTCCCGCCGTTCGTGAACATCTCGCAGTCGCGCACCGAGGAGATCCTCGACGAGTACATCGCCGCCCAGCTGCTGATCGACGTGCGCTGGGGGAAGCGGGTCGTCGGGCTCCGGCAGGACGCCGACGGCGTGACCGTCACGTGCGAGGACGGCACGGAGGTGGAAGCGTCGTTCGTCGTCGTGTGCGCGGGGGCCCGATCCGACGAGCTGCGGGCTCTGCTCGGCGTCAGGTTCGAGGGACATTCCTTCGACGACCGCTTCCTCATCTGCGACATCCGCACCGAGCTGCCCGAACAGGCCACCGAGCGGCACTTCCACTTCGACCCCGAGTGGAACCCGGGCCGTCAGGTGCTGATGCACCCGTCGCCGGACTCGACGTTCCGGATCGACTGGCAGGTGCCGCCCGACTTCGACCTCGACGACGAGATGCGTTCGGGGGCGCTGGACCGGCGTATCACGGCGGTGATCGGCGACCGCCCGTACGAGATCCTGTGGCAGTCGGTGTACCGGTTCCACGCGCGCTGCGTCGACCGGATGCGCGTCGGGCGGGTGCTGCTGGCCGGGGACGCCGCGCACCTGGTGGCGCCGTTCGGGGCGCGCGGGCTCAACTCCGGGGTCCCCGACGCCGAGAACGCCGCGTGGAAGATCGCGTTCGTCGCCCGTGGCTGGGCACCACCGGAGCTGCTGGAGAGCTACCACGACGAGCGGCACGCCGCCGCCCGCGAGAACCTCGCGGTGACCAGCGCGACGATGGACTTCCTCGTGCCCCGGACCGCCGAGCAGGCCGCGTACCGCCGCGACGTGCTCGAGCGCGCCCGGCACGACCCCGCCGCTCGCGCGCTGGTCAACTCCGGGCGGCTGGTGGAGCCGTTCTGGTACACCGACTCGCCACTGACGACGCCCAGCCCCAGCCGCCCGGTCGGCGGCCGACCGGCGAGCGGTGCCCTGCAGGACCCCGGTCCCGGAGTCCTGGCGCCCGACGCTCCGTGGGACGTCTCCCTCCGCTTCCGGGTGCTCGCCCGCGAGGGGTTCCTGCTGCTGCTGACCCCCGGCGCCGACGTGTCGGCGGCGCGCACGGCGGCGGAACGCATCTGCGCGCCGGTGCGTGTCGTGGAGCTCGTGGACGGCGACCCCACCGGTGTGCTGGCCGGGGCGCTGGCCGTGCGGCCGGGTGAGGTCTGGGTCGTCCGCCCGGACGCCTACGTCGCCGCCGTGCTGGAGCAGCCGACGTCGGACACCATCGAAGCTGCGCTGCGCCGTGCGCTGGCCGGCGCCACCGACCGGGAGGAGAGCGAGCATGGCGTACTACCGACGGTCAGGTGAGGTGCCGCCCAAGCGGCACACCCAGCACCGGACGCCCGACGGCGGCCTCTACTACGAGGAGCTGATGGGGGAGGAGGGCTTCTCGTCGAACTCGTCCCTGCTCTACCACCGGGGCATCCCGTCGGCGATCGTCGACGCGACCCCGTGGGAGCTGCCGAACGTCGACACGACGGCGAACCACCCGCTGGTCCCGCGCCACCTGAAGCTGCACGGCCTGTTCCCCGGCGAGGACTGGAAGGCCGTCGACGCCGTCACCGGGCGGCGGCTCGTGCTCGGCAACGCCGACGTCCGGATCTCCTACGTCGTGGCGGGCGAGGCGTCACCGCTCTACCGCAACGCCATCGGGGACGAGTGCGTCTACGTCGAGTCGGGGGCCGCCACCGTCGAGACGGTGTTCGGTGCGCTCGACGCGCGCCCCGGCGACTACGTGCTGCTGCCCCGCGGCGCGACCCACCGCTGGGTGCCGGTCGACCCGGGCGACGGCGCGCCGCTGCGGCTGTACGTGATCGAGGCGAACTCCCACATCGACCCGCCGAAGCGCTACCTGTCGCGCTTCGGTCAGCTGCTGGAGAACGCGCCCTACTGCGAGCGCGACCTGCACGGTCCGGCCGAGCCGCTGCTCGTCGACGGCACGGACGTCGAGGTGCTGGTCAAGCACCGCGGCAGCCGGGGGATCACCGGCACCCGCTACGTCGTCCCCACCCACCCCTTCGACGTGGTCGGCTGGGACGGGTGCATGTACCCCTACACGTTCAACGTCGCCGACTTCGAGCCGATCACCGGCCGGGTGCACCAGCCGCCGCCGGTGCACCAGGTGTTCGAGGGCGACGGCTTCGTGGTCTGCAACTTCGTGCCGCGCAAGGTCGACTACCACCCGCTGTCGATCCCGGTGCCCTACTACCACTCCAATGTGGACTCCGACGAGGTGATGTTCTACTGCGGCGGGAGCTACGAGGCCCGCAAGGGGTCGGGGATCGGGCAGGGCTCGATCTCCCTGCACCCCGGGGGCCACAGCCACGGCCCGCAGCCCGGAGCCTACGAGCGCAGCATCGGGGTGCAGGAGGTGGACGAGCTCGCCGTCATGGTCGACACGTTCCGGCCGATGGAGCTCGGGGAGGGCGGCCGGGCCGCCGAGGACCCGGGCTACGCGTGGACCTGGTCGGGGCGGGGGCCGGCCTCGTGATCGAGCTTCCGGTCAGCACGCTGTACGGCCCGGCGAACCTGCCCTACGGCGTGTTCTCCGCCCCGGGCGACCCACACCGCCGGATCGGTGTCGCGATCGGCGACCAGGTGCTCGACGTCGCTCCTCTCGCGGACTCGCACGGTGCCGCCGAGCTGGTGCCGCTGCTCGCCGGGCCCGTGCTCAACCCGCTGCTGGGAGCAGGTCGTCGCGCGTGGACCGAGCTGCGCGAGCGTCTCGTCGAGTGGGTGCACGGACCGGCGGACGTGCTGCGGCCCCACCTCCTGGCGGCCGCCGACGTGCAGCTGCACCTGCCCGTGGAGGTCGGGGACTACGTCGACTTCTACTCCAGCGAGCACCACGCGAGGAACGTCGGACAGATCTTCCGGCCCGGCTCCGAGCCGCTCTCGCCGAACTGGAAGCACCTCCCCATCGGCTACCACGGGCGCACGGGCACGATCGTCGTGTCCGGCACCGACATCGTCCGGCCCTGCGGGCAGCGCCGCGGCGAGGACGGCCCGGAGTTCGGACCGTCCGCCCGGCTCGACATCGAGGCCGAGGTCGGGTTCGTCGTCGGCACGGGCACGCGGATGGGCGAGGCGGTCGCGGTCGGCGACGTCGCCGAGCACGTGTTCGGGCTGTTCCTGCTCAACGACTGGTCCGCCCGCGACATCCAGGCCTGGGAGTCCACGCCGCTCGGGCCGTTCCTCGGCAAGTCCTTCGCCACGTCCGTCTCGCCGTGGGTGGTCCCGCTGGACGCGCTCGAGGCGGCCCGCGTCGCCCCGCCGCCCCGCGACCCACCGCTGCTGCCCTACCTGCGCGACGTCGACGACCGCGGTCTCAACCTGGAGCTGGAGGTGGCGCTCAACGGCCACGTCGTGTCCCGCCCGCCGTTCGCCACGATGTACTGGACGGCGGCGCAGCAGCTCGCGCACCTGACCGTCAACGGTGCGTCGCTGCGTCCGGGTGACGTCTTCGCGAGCGGCACCGTGTCGGGCCCGGAGAAGGAGCAACGCGGGTCACTGCTGGAGCTGAGCTGGGGCGGCACCGACCCGATCCCCCTCCTCGACGACGCCACCCGCACGTTCCTCGAGGACGGTGACGAGGTCACGATCACGGCCACCGCGCCGGGGACGGGCGGGATCCGCATCGGCCTGGGCGAGGTCCGCGGCCGCATCCTCCCGGCCCGCCCCTGACC
>NZ_JAAXKY010000204.1 GCF_012911925.1 Pseudonocardia xinjiangensis
TCGAGGAACTCCCCGACCTGCGCCACCCGGTCCTTGAGCAGGTAGCCGACCCGCCCGCCGTCCCCGCCGATGAGCTGTGCGGCGTGCCGGCGCTCGACGTACTGCGAGAGCACGAGCACCCCGACCCCGGGCCAGCGGCGGCGGATCTCCAGTGCAGCGACGATGCCCTCGTCGCTGTGGGTCGGCGGCATCCGCACATCGGCGACGACGACGTCCGGCTGGTCCCGCTCGACGGCGCCGAGCAGGGCGCGGGCGTCCCCGACGGCCGCGACCACCTCGTGTCCCTCGTCGACGAGCAGCCGGACGAGCCCCTCGCGCAACAGCGCCGAGTCCTCGGCGATGGTGATCCGCAGGCTCACCCGGCCCTCCCGGGGTGCGCCGGCCCCGTTGCAGCAAAGCCACTTTCATGCAACGTCGTTGCCGCAACGTGGCTTTGCTGCAACTCGGCGCCCGGAAGGTGCGCCGCGATGACGGTGCCGGCGCCAGGTGGGCTCTCCACGCGCAGCGTGCCGTCGGCGGCCTCGACTCGGCGCGCCAGGCCGGCCAGGCCGCCGCCCGCCGGGTCGGCGCCGCCGCGGCCGTCGTCGTGGACCGTGACGTCCAGCGCGCCGTCCGTGGTGCGCACCTCGATCGTCACGCCCGACGCGCCGGAGTGCTTCGCCGCGTTGGTGACGGCCTCGGAGACGACGAACCAGGCGGCGGCCCGCACCGCCGCGGCCGGTTCCGGGTGGATCGCGCACGTGATCCGCACCGGCAGCGGCGCCCGCTCGGCCACGGACTCCAGCGCGGCGGCGAGGCCCTCGGTGTCCAGCGCGGCGGGGTAGACGCGCCACGAGACCTCCCGCAGCTCGACGAGGGCCCGCTGGGCCTGCTCGTGGGCCTGGGCGACGAGCTCGTCGGCGCGGTCGGGGTGGCGCCGTGCCCGTCCCAGCAGCATGCCGAGGGCGACGAGCCGCTGCTGCACGCCGTCGTGCAGGTCGCGCTCGATCCGTCTGCGCTCGTCGTCCACCGCGGCGACGACGGCGTCGCGGGTGCCGGCCAGCTCCGTGACGCGGCGGGCGAGCTGCTCCTCGCGCGACGGCGCGAGCAACCGGGCCAGCAGCGTGCGCTCCCACCGGACGACGCCGGTCGCCCCGGCCAGCCCGAGATAGAGCAGCACCGCGCCGGACAGCGCGTAGTACGCCACGATCTCGCCGGTGACCGCGGTGGCGGGTTCGTCGTCCAGCAGCCACGGCGTGCCGGTGACCCAGGACCACAGGATCGTGGCCGCGAACCCCGCGCCGAGCACGAGCAGAGCCAGCACGACCCCGCCGAGGAGCCCCACCGGCACCCGGGCGGCCAGGTAGCGCAGGGCCCGCGGGGCGGAGGGTTCGGCGGCGGTGGGGTCGGCCCCGCCCAGCAGCGTCGTGACCCGGGTGCGCTCGATGCCGACCAGCCGGCGGCCCGCAGCCGCCACGGCAGGCCGGGCAGCGGGGACGAGCAGGGCGCCGGCGGCCGGCAGCAGGAGGAGCACGTGCGCGACGGCCGTGAGCGCGCCGAGGGCGAGCCCGGAGGCCCTCCTGGTCACCCGCACCATCGTCGCCACCGGCCGGACGCTACTGGTGCGGCCCGCGCCGCAGCGGCGGGCCGCCGGCGCCGGGGCGGACCACCGGGATCCGTTCGGTGGGCGCCGCCGCGGAGACCACCGGGATCTGCTCGGTGGGGCTGTCATCCGTGAGGGCGATGACCTCGTCCGGGTCGCCCTGCTGGCGGCGCCGCGCCACCCGCTTCGCGACGAACACGACCACCGCCAGCACGATCGCCACGAGCACCACCTTCGAGGCGATCCCCGCGTAGCTCTCGACGATGTGCCAGTTCTCGCCGAGCGTGTAGCCGGCGAGCACGAACGCGGTGTTCCAGATCAGGCTCCCCGCCGCGGTGAGGGCGGCGAACAGGGCGGGGTGCATCCGCTCCACGCCCGCCGGTACCGAGATGAGGCTGCGCACCAGCGGCACCATCCGGCCGAGGAACACGGCCTTCGCGCCGTGGCGGGCGAACCACTCCTCGGCCTTGTCGACGTCACGCAGGTTCACCAGCGGCATGCGGTCGACGATCGCGCGCAGCCGGTCGCGGCCGAGCGCAGCACCGATGCCGTACAGCACCAGCGCCCCGACGAGCGAGCCGAGCGTGGTCCACACGATCGCGGAGACCACGCTCATCTCGCCGCGAGCTGCGGCGAAGCCGGCGAGTGGGAGGAAGACCTCGCTCGGGAGCGGGGGGAAGACGTTCTCGAGGGCGATGGCAAGTCCGACGCCGGGGGCGCCGAGGGCGTCCATCAGAGCGACGACCCAACCGACGATGCCGCCGGACTCAGGGGAGCTGGTCATGGGTGAATGGTAGGAAAGTCCGATCCGCCGGTTACTGGGGCAATCGCCGGGCGCACCCTGCGGTGCGCCACACCCCCCGCCGTAGGCTGGCCCGCCGTGGCCCGATTCCAGCCTCCGCCGCCGCATCCCTCGGGTGCGCGGCCCCCGGCGATCCCCTCCGAGTTCGTGCCGAACCACGTCGCCCTCGTCATGGACGGCAACGGTCGCTGGGCCAACGCTCGCGGACTACCCCGCATCGAGGGTCACCGGCGCGGCGAGGCGTCCCTGATGGACGTCGCCCGCGGAGCGATCGACATCGGTGTCCGCTGGCTCTCGGCCTACGCCTTCTCCACGGAGAACTGGAAGCGCAGCCCCGACGAGGTCCGCTTCCTCATGGGCTTCAACCGCGACGTCATCCACCGCCGCGTCGACGAGATGCACGAGATGGGTGTGCGCGTCCGGTGGGCGGGCCGCCGGCCCCGGCTGTGGCGTTCGGTGGTCAAGGAGCTGGAGATCGCCGAGGAGAAGACGAAGGACAACGACGTCCTCACCCTCACCATGTGCGTCAACTACGGCGGACGCGCCGAGATCGCCGACTCCGTGCGGCAGATCGCCCGGCTCGTCGCCGAGGGCCGGATCAAGCCCGACAAGATCGACGAGCGGACGATCGCGCGGTACCTCGACGAGCCGGACATGCCTGACGTCGACCTGTTCGTGCGGTCGTCGGGCGAGCAGCGCACGTCGAACTTCCTGCTCTGGCAGTCGGCCTATGCCGAGATGGTCTTCCTCGACACGCTGTTCCCCGACTTCGACCGGCGTCACCTGTGGGAGGCGATCGAGATCTACGCCCGCCGCGACCGCCGCTTCGGCGGGGCGCTCGACAAGCCGGGTACCGCGTCATGAGCAGCGCCGGGATCCCCGAGATGCTCGACATCGCCCGCGCGGCGCTCGAGCGCTTCCACGACGTCACCGTCGACGACGACGGCGCTCTCACGTTCGCCCACGGCGGCGTCGTGTGCGCGCTGCAGGGCCTCGAGCTGGAGGAAGGCCTGCCGGTTCTCAACCTCACCTGCGTGGTGGCGTGGGACCTCCCGGCGGAGTCCGACATCCCCACGCGCGTGGCGCTCGGCGCCGGTGAGGGCCTGTTCGGCACCCCCCGGGTGATCCGCGGCCAGAACGGCTGGGACGTGACCCTGCGCTATGCCTTCCCGGCGAGCGGGCTCGACGAGAAGGCCATGGGCACGCTCCTGATGCTGGTCGTCAGCAGCGCGTCCAGCATGCGCACCGAGCTGACCGCGGACTAGCCACACCCGACTGGCCACACCCCTCGAGTGGCCCGTCAGGTGGACAGGTGCACCAGCGGCAGCGCGCTGAGCTGCGCCGGCGAGAGCTTCCCGGCCGCGGCGAGCACCCGGCTCTGGGCCTCCTGCATCCGCGCGTCCACCAGCCCGCTCAGTGCGTAGGCCACGCGGCCGAGCAGGCGCACCGTCGTGTCGTCGACGAGCGGGCGCTGCGCCGAGACCACCGCGACGCCGGTGGGCCTGCCGTCGTTGGCCTGCGCCGCGCCGATCGTGAACGACTCCCGCGGGTTCACGTGCCGTGACGCGTAGTGGTCCCGCAGCTTCTTGATCATGCCGTGGAACTCGCCGACGTCGCCGTCGAGCTCGAGCCGGCCCAGGTCGTCCTCGCTGAGGAGTCCCGCCCGGCCGGAGAAGCACCGGACGTAGCCGACCAGCGCGCCCGTCCACAGCGCCTCCACCAGTGCCGGGTCCGGCCGCGGCGCGGCCAGCGCCGAGACCAGGTGCTCGCAGCAGCGCAGCACGTACTGGAGGTCCTCGAACACCGCGGCGAGACCGGCCAGCTCCGCGGACTCCGCGCCGTCGAGCCTGCGCACCGTGCTGGGTGCGGTGGCCGTCGCTGTCCCGTTGCCGCCTGCCGCGTCGTCCGCCATGAGCGCCTCCTTGCGTCGCCGCGGACGCTAGCGGCCGCGGGACGCGCCGGATGTGTCGTTCTGAGACGGGACGCTCAGCGGGTGCCGCAGTCCTTGCACAGACCGAAGATCTCCGCCGTGTGGCTGAGCTCGACGAACCCGTGGCTGTCGGCCACGCGCTGCGCCCAGCTCTCCACGTCGGGGCCCTCGATCTCCACCGTGTAGCCGCAGCGCCGGCACACCAGGTGGTGGTGATGGTCGGCGGTCTCGCACCGGCGGTACACGGCCTCGCCGGTGCCGGTGCGCAGCACGTCCACCTCGCCGCCGTCGGCGAGCGTCTGCAGCGTGCGGTAGACGGTGGTGAGTCCGATCCCCTCACCGAGGCGGCGCAGCTCCTCGTGGATCTCCTGGGCCGAGCGGAAGTCGTCGAGCCGGTCGAGCAGCGCCGACACCGCAGCCCGCTGCCTCGTGGCCCGTAGCGCCCGCGTCGTCGGCGCCTGCCCCGCAACGCTCATCGTGCGTCCTCGCTGCGCTCGGCCGACGCTTCGCGCGGACGCTGTGACACTGATTCGCTCGCACGCTCGCTCATCGTTCCCCCTCCTCGACGTGGGCCACCGCGTCGACGACGATGTGCGCGAGGTGGTCGTCCACGAGCGAGTAGACCACCTCGCGGCCCTGCCGATCACCCTGCACCACACCAGCCGACTTGAGCACCCGCAGATGCTGACTGATGAGCGGTTGGGTGACCCCCAGCGCGTCGACGAGATCGTGCACGCACCTGTCGGACTCCAGCAGCTGGAGCACGATGGCGATGCGGACCGGCGCGGCGAGCGCCCGCAGCAGGTCGCCTGCCGCCGTGAGGGTGCGCGGGGTGTGCACGGGCGCGGGTGCTGTGGTGCGGTGGGCTGTGGGGTGCGCAGCCGACCGGTCACCGACCTGGCCGTACGTGGCCTCATCGGTGGACGCGCCGGCCGGCCCGGCACCAGCGACGATCGACATTGGTCCCCATCTCCGGAAGCGGCGGCCACGCCCCCCGGTGGTCCAGCACTCCGGTGGCCGCTGGGTCCATCGTAGGCGTCCGGTGGCATGCTCCGTTCGTGCTGCTCGTCTGCCGGTTCGTGGTCGCTCCCACCGCCGCTCCCGCGTTCCTCACGCGGGCCGCCCGGGCGCTGGAGCTCCTCACCGCAGCCGACGGCTGCCTCGGCGGGGAGCTGGGCCGATCGGTGGACGAGCCCGACCAGTGGGTGCTGGTCGTCCGGTTCGCGTCGGTGCACGCCTACCGCCGAGCACTGAGCCCCTTCGAGGTGCGCGAACACGTGGTGCCCCTCCTCTCGGAGGCGGAGACGGACACGGCGTCGACGTACGAGACGCTGCTCGACGCCAAAGAAGGCACCACACAGGCCCACACCAGCCTCCTGGCCTGAGCCGCGCGCTGGGTGTGTTCCTCACAGACCCGGTGGGCCCTGCGAGGAACACAGCGGGCGCGCGGAGCGCTCAGCTCGCGTCGAACGCGAGCCGCAGGCGCCCGGCCACGGGCTCGAAGTGGTCCAGGTCGTCCCAGCCCCACCGTCGCACGCGAAGGTCCTCGTCACGGATGGCGTCCTCGCGCCGCTTCTCCTCCACGACGACCTCGGCCGGAACCTGGCCGGGTTGCAGCAGCCTGCCGTACTTCACCAGCCCGTCGAACTCGCCGACCGTCCTGAGCTTCGGCCACCCGAAGTCGACCCGCGCGATCGCCGTGCCGTCGGCGGACCGGATCACGTACTGCAGAACGGGCGCCGGCAGGCCGGCCCGCTGAAGCGCCACCCGGCTGCGCGACTCGCCAGGGCTCTCGCTCCGCCCGTCGGCGAACGCGACGACCCGCCGCGCCGCGGTGTTGCCGCGGCGGTTGGACGACCGCTCCACGGCATCGGCCAGAGCCGCCCGCGTGACGAGCCCGCGATGCAGGGCGGCATCGGCCGGCACCACCGCGGGCTCGAACGGCAGGAACCGGGCGAGGTCGGCGATCGTCCTCGCCACCGAGGTGACGGCGATGCCGGCCACCAGGACGACCTCGTCGGGCTCGAGCGCAGCTGCATGGAGGTGCAGGTACCGGCTGCGGCGGCCACCGGAGCGGCGGTTGCGGGTGACGTGGACCCGGTCCAGCGGTGCCGCCCACAGCGGCAGGCCGTGGAGCACCGCCGCGGACACGTGGCTCATCACTGCGCCGGGAGCGAGTTGCTGCACCGCCGCGCGTATCGCCAGCCCGTGCCGCGCCGCCGGATGGTCCGGCCCGGTATCGGTGGCCCGTACGTAGACGCCCGGTCGCACGGTGACCAGCCGACCCTGCGCCCGCCACCGCTTCAGCTCCTCGTCGGTGAACCCGGCGGCCAGCAGGCCGGGCCGAACCACGAGCGCCGGGCTCTCCCTCTGCATGATCCCCAGCGTGGGGCGTTGGCGGCCGCTCCAGAACCCCCACTCGCCGGCCTGTGGACAACCAGCCGGGACGCGCTTACAGGGGAAAGTCCGCTCCGCGCGCCGGATACGGTCCGCACAGGGCCCACGGGCTCTGCGAGGAGCACGCGCCCCCTGCGCAGACCGTGTGGGAAAGCCGCTCGCGCTGCCTCGCTACCCTGGAGGCTCGTTCGCCCTTTCCCCCGCCCAGGAGTACAGCCTCGTGGCCAGCAAGCCGAGCTCCGCCAAGATCGACACCATCGTCGCGCTCGCGAAGCGCCGCGGCTTCGTCTTCGCCTCCGGTGAGATCTACGGCGGTACCCGTTCGGCCTGGGACTACGGGCCCCTCGGCGTGGAGCTGAAGGAGAACATCAAGCGGCAGTGGTGGCGGTACATGGTCACCGGCCGCGAGGACGTCGTGGGCCTCGACAGCTCGGTGATCCTGCCGCGCCAGGTGTGGGTGGCCTCCGGCCACGTCGGCGTCTTCACCGACCCGCTGGTGGAGTGCCTGAGCTGCCACCGCCGCTTCCGGGCCGACCAGCTCGTCGAGGAGTACAACGAGCGCACCGGCAAGGACGTCGCCGAGGACGACCTGTCCGACGTGCCCTGCCCCAACTGCGGCACGCGCGGCCAGTACACCGAGCCCCGCGACTTCAACATGATGCTCAAGACCTACCTCGGCCCGGTGGAGTCCGAGGAGGGCCTGCACTACCTGCGCCCGGAGACGGCGCAGGGCATCTTCGTCAACTTCCTCAACGTGCAGACCACGTCGCGCAAGAAGCCGCCGTTCGGCATCGGCCAGATGGGCAAGAGCTTCCGCAACGAGATCACGCCGGGCAACTTCATCTTCCGCACGCGCGAGTTCGAGCAGATGGAGATGGAGTACTTCGTCGAGCCGGGCACCGACGAGGAGCTGCACCAGTACTGGATCGACGAGCGCACCAACTGGTACGCCGACCTGGGGATCGCGCGGGACAACCTGCGGCACTACGAGCACCCCAAGGAGAAGCTGTCCCACTACTCGAAGCGCACCGTCGACATCGAGTACCGGTTCGGCTTCACCGGCCAGGAGTGGGGCGAGCTCGAGGGCATCGCCAACCGCACCGACTTCGACCTCACCACGCACTCCAACCACTCCGGTGTCGACCTGTCGTTCTACGACCAGGCGTCGGGCACGCGGTACCGGCCGTACGTGATCGAGCCGGCGGCGGGCGTCGGCCGCTCGATGATGGCGTTCCTCATCGAGGCCTACACCGAAGACGAGGCACCCAACGCCAAGGGTGGGGTCGACAAGCGGGTGGTGCTGCGGCTGGACCGGCGGCTCGCGCCGGTCAAGGCCGCGGTGCTGCCGCTGTCGCGCAACGCCGACCTGTCACCGAAGGCCCGCGACCTGGCCGCCACGCTGCGCAAGCACTGGAACGTCGAGTTCGACGACGCCGGTGCGATCGGGCGCCGCTACCGCCGCCAGGACGAGATCGGCACGCCGTTCTGCATCACGGTCGACTTCGACACCCTGACCGACCAGGCCGTGACCATCCGCGAGCGTGACTCGATGACGCAGGAGCGGGTGGCGCTCGACCAGGTCGAGAGCTACCTGGCCGCCCGCCTGCTGGGCTGCTGACCGGCCTCTGAACCAACGGCGCGCTCGTCCGGCAGGTCCGGACGGGCGCGCCGCTCGTTGCGCACCCTGACATTCGTCATGATCAGCCCGTGACGGGCGATCCCGGTCCCGGCACGGGCGCGGCGGCAGTCTCATCCGCATGACGAGATCCACTCCTGTTCAGCCCCCGACGGCTGTCACCGTCGGTGCGGCCGTATCGATCCGGGGCCTGCATCGCAGCTACGGCGGGGTGCGCGCGGTCGACGGCGTCGACCTCGCGATCGACCCCGGCGAGGTGGTGGCGCTGCTCGGGCCCAACGGCGCCGGCAAGTCGACGACGATCGACATCCTGCTCGGGCTCTCGCGCGCCGACTCCGGCGACGTCCGGCTGTTCGGGCGGACGCCGCGGCAGGCGGTGGTCGACGGGCTGGTCGGGGCGATGCTGCAGTCCGGCGGCATCCCGGACGACGTCACGGTGGCGGAGGTCGTGCGGTTGACGGGTGCGCTCTTCCCGAAGCCGCTGTCCGTTGCGGAGGCGCTGCTCCGGGCGGGCGTCTCCGACGTGGCGGGCCGGCGCTACGGGCGGCTCTCGGGCGGGCAGAAGCAGCGTGTGCGGTTCGCCGCCGCGCTCGTCTGCGATCCGGACCTGCTCGTGCTGGACGAGCCGACCGTCGCGATGGACGTGCAGGCCAGGCGCGAGTTCTGGACGGCCATGCGCAGCTACACGCGTGCCGGCCGCACGGTGCTGTTCGCCACGCACTACCTGGCGGAGGCCGAGGAGTACGCCGACCGGGTCGTGCTGCTGCGGAAGGGCAGGGTGGTGGCCGACGGCAGCGTTGCGCACGTCCGCGCGCTCGCCTCCGGCCGGGTCGTCTCCGCGACCGCGCCCGGAGCCGTTCCGGCTGCGCTGGCCGCGCTGCCCGGCGTGACGCAGGCGCACGTCGACGGACCGCGGGTCCGCCTGGAGTGCTCCGACTCCGACGCCGCGCTCCGCGCACTCATCAGCGCGTACCCGCAGGCCTGTGACATCGAGGTCTCCGCGCACGGCCTCGAGGACGCGTTCGTCGCGCTGACCACATCGGAGGAGAACTGACCATGGGTGCTCTGTTGCTCGCCGAGGTGCGCCGGCTACTGCGCTCACCGCGGTTCCTGATCTTCACGGTGGGCTTTCCGGTCGTCTACCTGATCGTCTTCACCGGGATCTTCGCCACCGGGCCGGACGCGGCGGCCGCCACCGCCGTCCTGATGATCAACATGGCTGCGTTCGGCGCGATCTCCGCGTCGATCAGCACGGGTGGACGGGTGGCGGTGGAGCGCAGCATCGGTTGGAACCGCCAGCTGCGGCTGACCCCGCTGCCCGCATGGGGGTACGTCGCCACCAAGGCGGCTGTCGCGATGCTGGTGGCGCTGCCCGCGCTCCTGCTGGTCTTCGCCGTGGCGAGGGTGGTGGAGGGAGTGCACCTCGATGCGCTCACCTGGGTCCGGGTGTTCCTCGCCGCGTGGATCGGGGTGCTGCCGTTCGCCGCGATCGGGCTGCTGCTCGGCCTGGTCGCCACGCCGGACTCGGCGCAGGGCATGTCGACGGTGACGATGCTGGTGTTCAGCCTGCTGGGCGGGGTGCTGATCCCGGCGCAGGTGCTTCCGTCGGGAATGCTCACCGTGGCCCACCTGCTGCCCAGCTACTGGCTCACGGCCATCGCGCAGGGACAGGCGTCCGGCGCTGCCCTGCCGATCGAGGGCGTGGCCGTCGTGCTGGGGTGGCTCCTGGTCGCGGGGGCCGCGGTCGCGGTCCGGTACCGGCGTGACGCGCTCCGGGTCTGAGTCCGGGCCCGGTGACCGGGCTACGGTGATCGGCATGTCCTCGACCACCGGGGACGCGGACGAGCTGGTCCGCGACCCCACCCGGATGAGCGCCAAGCGGTGGTACGTGATGGCAGGCGGGTGGTCGCTCCTGCTGACGCCGTGGCTGTACATCGGCGCCACGTCCGACCGCCCGCCCGTCGTCCGGGTGCTGCTGGTGACGACGGTCGTCGCCTACATCGCCTGCTACGTGCACGGACTGTTCGTGGCGATGCGCCGCAGGCAGCCGGCCTTCTCGGCAGCACTCGTGCTCGTGATGGCCGCGCTCTGGGCGGTCATGGTGGTCGGGTTCGGACCGCAGGACGGAGCGGTCTACACCGTCAGCTACGTGATCGTCACGGTCATCGCGCTGGTCCCGTCCCCGTGGACCGCCGGAGCGGTCGCACTCGCGTTCGGCGGCGCGGCCGGGATCGGTTGGCTGTGGCTGGCCGGCGAGGGGGTGACCGGCCCGGACATCCTCGGCATGTTGGCGATCAGCATCGCGATGCTGGGTCAGTTCCGGTTGATCCGGGCGAACTCCGAGCTGCGCGAGGCACGTGAGGAGCTGGCCCGGCTGGCCGTCTCGGCGGAGCGGGAGCGGATGGCGCGGGACCTGCACGACGTGCTCGGGCACAGCCTCACGACGATCACGGTCAAGGCGGGCCTGGGCGGCGCCGGATCCCGACAGCGACACGGGGGCCGAGGTCAGCACG
>NZ_JAAXKY010000205.1 GCF_012911925.1 Pseudonocardia xinjiangensis
CCCACGTTCCCCACCCCCCGCGGCCGGGCGGACCGGTGTCCCCGGAGGTAGGACCAGGTCAGGAGGTCGTAGAGTGCGCGCCCGTGACGGAGCTCGACCTACGTCCTCTCGCCCTGGTCACCGGGGCGTCCCGCGGCATCGGCGCCGCCGTGGCGAGGGCGCTCGCCCCCGGGCATGACCTGCTGCTCGGGGGCCGGGACACGGAGGCGCTGAAAGCACTGGCGGCCGAGCTACCGGGCGCGCGCCCGTGGCCCGTCGAGCTCACCGACACCGCGGCACTGGCCGAGGCGGCGGGCGGCGTCGAGCGCCTGGACGTGCTCGTGCACTCGGCCGGGATGAGCGCGCTCGGCACCGTCGCCGACACCTCAGTGGCCACCTGGCGGCGCCAGTTCGAGGTGAACGTCGTCGCGGTGGCCGAGCTGACCAGGCTGTTGCTGCCTGCGCTCCGGGCCGCCCGGGGACGGGTCGTGCTCCTGAACTCCGGCGCGGGCCTCGCCGCCAACCCGGGCTGGGCCTCCTACGCCGCCAGCAAGTTCGCCCTGCGGGCGTTCGCCGACGCGCTGCGCGCCGAGGAGGCCCCCAACGGCCTGCGGGTCACCTCGCTGCACTGCGGCCGCGTCGACACCGGGATGCAGCGCAACGTCGTCGCCCAGGAGGGCGGCGAGTACCGACCGGAGGCCTACCTGCGGCCGGAGTCGGTGGCCGGGGCCGTGCTGCTGGCCGTGACGGCGCCCGACGACGCCGCCCTCACCGAGCTCGTGCTGCGACCGGCCGCCGGCTAGACCACCACGTTGACGAGGCGGCCCGGCACCACGATGACCTTGCGGGGAGTGCGGCCGTCCAGCAGGGCGGCGACCTTCTCCTCGGCCAGCGCGGCTGCCTCCACCACGTCCGTACCGGCGTCCGCCGCCACGGTGATCCGGCCGCGCACCTTGCCGTTGACCTGGATCGGGTACTCGACGGTGTCAGCCACCAGGTACTGCTCGTCGGCCACCGGGAACGGACCGTGGGCCAGCGAGCCCTCGTGGCCCAGCAGCGACCACAGCTCCTCGGCGACGTGCGGCGTCAGCGGCGCCATCATCTGCACCAGCTGCTCGGCGACACTCCGCGGCACACCGGTGCTGCCGTAGGCCTTGGTCAGGTGGTTGTTCAGCTCGATCAGCTTGGCTGCGGCCGTGTTGTAGTGCAGCGCCACGAAGTCGGCGTGCACCCCGGCGATCGCCCGGTTCAGCGCACGCAGCGTGTCGACGTCGGGCTCCTCGTCGGTGACGCGGACCGTGCCGGTGTGCTCGTCGACCAGGTTGCGCCACACGCGCTGCAGGAACCGCTGCGAACCCACGACGTCGCGGGTGGACCACGGCCGGGAGACGTCCATCGGCCCCGTCGACATCTCGTACAGGCGGAAGGTGTCGGCGCCGTAGCGCTCGCACATCTCGTCGGGAGTCACCACGTTGCGCAGTGACTTGCCCATCTTCCCGTACTCCCGGCGCACCCGCTGCCCGTTCCACGTGAAACCAGGAGTGCCGTCGGGCTCGACGACCTCGACGACCTCCTCGGCCGGCACGTAGGCGCCGCGCGCGTCGGTGTAGGCGAAGGCCTGGATGTAGCCCTGGTTGAACAGCCGGCGGAACGGCTCCTCGGAGGTGACGTGGCCCAGGTCGAAGAGCACCTTGTGCCAGAACCGGGCGTACAGCAGGTGCAGCACCGCGTGCTCGACACCGCCGACGTACAGGTCGACGCCGCCGGGGTCGGCCGGACCGCGGGACGGGTCCTTGCCCAGCCAGTACCGCTCGACCTCGGGGTCGACGAAGCGCTCGGAGTTCTCCGGGTCCAGGTACCGCAGGTAGTACCAGCACGAGCCGGCCCACTGCGGCATCGTGTTCGTCTCGCGGCGGTAGCGCTGCAGGCCGTCCCCGAGGTCCAGGTCGACCGCCACCCACTCCTCGGCACGCGACAGCGGCGGCTCCGGCTCGGTGTCGGCGGCGTCGGGGTCGTACGTCTTCGGGGAGTAGTCGTCGATCTCGGGCAGCTCGACGGGCAGCTGGTCGTCGGGCAGGGGAACCGGCAGGCCGTCGGTGTCCCACGCGATCGGGAAGGGCTCGCCCCAGTACCGCTGCCGGGAGAACAGCCAGTCGCGCAGCTTGTACTGGACGACCGACTCACCGGCCTCCCGCGCCGCCAGCCAGTCGATGATCGCGCGCTTGGCGTCGGAGACGCCCAGGCCGTTCAGGCTGATCTCGTCGTTCGCCGAGTTGATCGCCGCGCCGTCACCCGTGTAGGCCTCGCCGTCCCAGCCCTCGCTCGGCTGCACGGTGCGGGTGATCGGCAGGCCGAAGGCCGTGGCGAAGTCCCAGTCGCGCTGGTCCTGGGCCGGCACCGCCATGATCGCGCCGGTGCCGTAGCCCATCAGCACGTAGTCGGCGACGAAGACCGGGATCGGCTGCCCGTTCACCGGGTTGGTGGCGTAGGCGCCGGTGAAGACGCCGGTCTTCTCCCGGTTCTCCTGCCGGTCCAGCTCCGACTTGCGCGCCGCTGCGTCCCGGTAGCCGGTGACGGCCTCCCGCGGCGTGGCGGCGCCGCCGGTCCAGCGGGCATCGACGTCGGCGGGCCACGCCTCGGGCGTGATCGCGTCGACCAGCGGGTGCTCGGGCGCGAGCACCATGTAGGTGGCGCCGAACAGGGTGTCGGGGCGGGTGGTGAAGACCTCGATCGGGGTGCCGACGCCGGTGATGGGGAAACGGACCTGCGCGCCCTCGGAGCGGCCGATCCAGTTGCGCTGCATCGCCTTGACGGAGTCGGGCCAGTCCAGCCGGTCCAGATCGGCCGTCAGCCGGTCGGCGTAGGCGGTGATCCGCATCATCCACTGCTTCAGGTTGCGCCGGAACACGGGGAAGTTGCCCCGCTCGCTGCGGCCGTCGGCGGTGACCTCCTCGTTGGCCAGCACCGTGCCCAGCCCCGGGCACCAGTTCACCGGCGCCTCCGAGATGTAGGCCAGTCGGTGCCCGTCGACCACCCGGCGCCGCTCCACGCCCGTCAGCTCGGTCCAGGCCCGCCCGTCGGGAACGGATCGGGTGCCGTCGGCGTACTCGGCCTCCAGGTCCGCGATCGGACGTGCCTTCTGCTGCGCCTCGTCGTACCAGGAGTTGTAGATCTGCAGGAAGATCCACTGCGTCCACCGGTAGAACTCCACGTCGGTGGTGGCCACCGAGCGACGCTCGTCGTGGCCCAGGCCCAGCCTGCGCAGCTGCGCCTTGTAGCGCTGGATGTTCTCCTCGGTGGTCTTGCGCGGGTGCGTGCCCGTCTGCACGGCGTACTGCTCGGCGGGCAGCCCGAACGCGTCGAAGCCCATCGCGTGCAGCACCGTGCGACCGTTCATCCGCAGGTAGCGACCCAGCACGTCGGTGCCGATGAATCCCAGCGGGTGACCAACGTGCAGCCCGGACCCGGACGGGTACGGGAACATGTCGAGCAGGTAGACCTTCTCGCCTGCGGTGGCGGCCGGATCGGCCCACGGCCCCGACGGGTTGGGGGCGTGGAAGGTGCCCTCGCTCTCCCACCGGTCCTGCCAGCGACGCTCGATCTGCGCGGCCAGCCGCGCGTTGTACCGGTAGGGCAGCGCCCCGTCGTCGGCTGGGCCGTCGGCGCGCTCCGGCGCAACTGCGGTCGTGTCCGTGCTCATGTCCCACTCCTGGGAGGTGTCTAGTCGGCCCGAAAACCAGAAGACCCCCCTGCCGCTCGGGCATGAGGGGTCGGCCGCGCCGGGTGCTGCCTACTGCGACGCGGCCTCGACGAGGAGTCGATGGGCCACGCCTCCAGGGTAGCTCCGCTGACGCAGGTCCCGCGCCCGGGTTCGCCTAGGCTGGCGACGTGCCGCAGTCACTCCGTCTGGTCCTCGGTTCGCTGCTCGTGCTGGCCGGGCTCGCACTCATCGCCGTCGCCGTGCTCGGCGCCCGCTCGCGGCTGCGCCGCAACGCCTGGCTGGGGGTCCGCACGGAGACGACCCTGAGCTCGCACGCGGCGTTCGTCATCGGCAACAGGGCGGCGGCCGCGCCGGCCGGCGCCGCCGGTGCGGTCGCGGTGGCGGGCGGAGCGGTGCTGCTCTCGGGAGCGGACGGTGTGCTCGGCTGGGTGGTGCTGGCCGTGGCGGTCGTCGGGACGCTCGGGCTCGCCGGCGTCGCCGGAGTGGTGGGCGACCGCGCCGCGACCTCCGTGCCCCCGCCGGCCTTCGCGCCGTCCGGCTGCTCGGGCACGTGCGCCGGATGCGACCTCGTGGCGGGTTGCCGCGACACGGCAGCCGGCGTCCCGAGCGGCGCCGAACAGGGCTGACACAGGGCTGACACAGGGCCGAGCGCAGGCCGTCAGTTGTGCCGGACGTCGGACGGGTAGGTCGCCAGCAGCGAGAGCGGCATGCCCTGCCGGCGCAGCACCTGGCCCCACAGCCCCGCGTCGTGGCCGGCCAGCACGTCGTCGGGCAGGGCTGGGATCACGATCCAGTCACCCCGGTCGATCTCCCCGGCGAGCTGCCCCGCGTCCCAGCCCGAGTAGCCGGCGAAGACGCGCAGGCCACGAAGACTCGGGCCGATCGCCGCCGGATCGGTGTCCAGGTCGACCAGGACCACCGGTCCGCGCACCCGCACCAGCCCCTCCACGTTGCCCGGGTGCAGGCCGGTGCGCACCGCTCCGAGGCAGAGCGCCGTCTCCCCCTCCACCGGACCACCGACGAACACCGCCTGGGGCTGCGCGGACAGCGGCGCCCATGCGGGCAGCACGTCGCGCACCGGGACCTCGCTCGGCCGGTTCAGCACGACGCCGAGACTGCCCCGGTCCCGGTGCTCGATCATGAAGATCACCGTGCGGTGGAAGTTGGGATCCAGCAGCCCCGGCGCCGCGACGAGCAGGCTGCCCGGTCCCGGCTCGGAACCAGGAGAAGCACCAGAGCCCGAGCGGTCGTCCACCACGCGGTCCATCGTCGCATCCGGCAGTCCGCGTAGCCTTCGCCCGTGCCGACATCGGGACCACCGACGCCGCCGGTCGCCGCAGGAACAGCGGCGCCGGAGGCGACCGAGCGACTGGGTTTCGCCCGGCTCGTCCGCACCCACGGCCTCCGTCGCCTTCTGGCCGTGCGCTTCGCCACACAATGGGCCGACGGCGTGTTCCAGGCCGCACTCGGCGGCGCGGTCCTCTTCAACCCCGAGCGGCAGGCCGATCCGCTCGCCGTCGCCGCCGGCCTGGCCGTGCTGCTGCTCCCGTACTCGTTGATCGGCCCGTTCGCCGGGGCGCTGCTGGACCGCTGGGACCGCAAGCGGGTGCTGATGGCGGCCAACGTCGTGCGGGCCGCGCTCATCGTCGTGGTCGCGGCCACGGTCTTCACCGGCGTCTCCGGCCCGGGCCTGTATCTCGCTGCCCTCGCCGTCGCCGGGGTCAGCCGGTTCGTCAACTCGGGCCTGTCGGTGGCGCTCCCGCACGTCGTCCCCCGGCGCCACCTCGTCGAGGCCAACACCTTCGCGGTCACCGTCGGAGCCGGCATGGCCGCACTCGGCGGGGCCAGCGCGATCGGGATCCGCGCACTCGTCGGACCCGACGACACCGGCTCGGCGATCACCACGCTGGTGGCCGTGGTCGGGTCGCTGCTCGCCGCCGCACTGGCTGCGGGGTTCGGCCGCGGCTCACTCGGACCCGACCGGACCGACCTGGGCAGCCGCACCGCCGTCACCGTCCTGCACGGGCTCGCCGACGGGGTACGCGCCACCGCCGCCACCCCCTCGGTGGCCGCGTCCTTCCTCGCGCTGGCGGCCCACCGGCTCTCCATCGGCATCACCACACTGCTGTCGCTGCTGCTCTTCCGGTACGCGTTCACCGACAGCGGGTTGTTCCGCGCCGGGCTGGCGGGCATCGGCGAGGCCGTCCTGCTCGGCGCGGCGGGCCTCGGGGTCGCGGCGCTGCTCACGCCGTGGATGGTGCGGCGCTGGGGTCGCCCCCGCACGATCCGCACGGCGCTCGTGGTCGCCACGGTCACGCAGGTCGCCCTGGCGCTGCTGCTGTCCGCGCCCGCCGTGCTGGCAGCGGCGTTCGTGCTCGGCGCCACGGGCCAGATCGTGAAGCTGTGCACCGACGCCGCGGTGCAGAGCGAGGCGGGCGACGGGTTCCTCGGCCGGGTGTTCGCGCTCTACGACATCGTGTTCAACGTCGGGTACGTGCTCGCGGTGGCCGTGGCCGCCCTGCTCAGCCCACCCGACGGCTACGCGCCGTGGCTCCTGGGCGCGGCGGCCGCCCTCTACCTGCTGGGACTGCTGGCCCACGACCAGCAACTGCGGCGCACGAGCAAGGCCTGACCGCCGCTCCTCGTCGCAGCAAAGCCACTTTCACGCAACGAGCTTGCATGAACGTGGCTTTGCTGCAATCAGCCGACGCCGTTCTCGGACGCCCAGGTGCGCAGCTCGGCCTCCGCTTCCTCCCGCGTCAGCGGGCCGCGCTCCATGCGGACGGCGAGCAGGTGCTTGTACGCCTTGCCGACGAGCGGGCCCGGCGGGACGCCGAGCAGCTCCATGATCGCGTTGCCGTCGAGGTCGGGCCGGATCGCGTCGAGCTCCTCCTGCTTGCGCAGCTCCGCGATCCGGTTCTCGAGGGAGTCGTAGCTGCGCTGCAGCGTGGCCGCGCGGCGCCGGTTGCGCGTGGTGCAGTCCGACCGCACGAGCTTGTGCAGCCGGTCGAGCAGGGGGCCCGCGTCGGCGACGTAGCGCCGGACCGCGGAGTCGGTCCACTCGCCGGTGCCGTAGCCGTGGAACCGCAGGTGCAGGAACACGAGCTGGGCGACGTCGTCGATGACGGCCTTGGGATAGCGCAGCTCACGCAGGCGCCGCCGCACCATCTTCGCCCCGACCACCTCGTGGTGGTGGAAGCTGACGCGCCCGTCGGGTTCCTTGCGCCGGGTGTCGGGCTTGCCGATGTCGTGCAGCAGGGCCGCGAGGCGCAGCACGAGGTCCGGGCTCCCGGGCTCCTCCCGCTCGATCGCCTGCTCCATGACGACCAGCGAGTGCGTGTAGACGTCCTTGTGCTGCATGTGCTCGTCGACGGCCAGCCGCATCGCCGGCACCTCCGGCAGCACCTGCTCGGCGAGCCCCGTGTCGACCATCAGCTCGACCGCCCGGCGCGGGTGCGTGCCGCAGATCAGCTTGCTGAGCTCCACCTGCACCCGCTCGCGGGTGATCCGGCGCAGCTCCGCCGCCATCGCCGTCATGGCCGTGAGGACCCGCGGGGCGGGCGCCAGGCCCAGCTGGGAGACGAACCGCGCGGCCCGCAGCATCCGCAGCGGATCGTCGGCGAAGGACTCCTCCGGCGTCGCCGGCGTGTCGAGGACACCGGCCGCGAGCGCGGCCAGCCCGCCGTGCGGGTCGACGAAGCGGCGCTCGGCGCCGGTGAGCTCCACCGCCATTGCGTTGACGGTGAAGTCGCGGCGCACGAGGTCGTCCTCGATGGTGTCGCCGAAGGCGACCACCGGGTTGCGGGTGACGCGGTCGTAGGCGTCGGCGCGGAACGTGGTGATCTCCACGGTGTCGCCGCGCTTGCGCGCACCGACCGTGCCGAAGGCGATGCCGGTGTCCCAGACCGCGTCGGCCCAGCCGGCGAGCAACGCGAGCACCGCGTCGGGACGCGCGTCGGTGGTGAAGTCGAGGTCGCCGGACTCGCGCCCGAGAAGGGCGTCGCGGACGCTGCCACCGACGAGGTAGAGGCGGTGCCCGGCCAGCGCGAAGCGGGCCGCCAGCTCCTCGGCGACCGGCCCGATCTGCACCATCTCCACGACCGCATTCTCCTGGGCACGTACGAGGTCGGGGGGAACGGCACCGGACGCCAGGGCTGCTGCGGACACGGCGGGCCAGTGTAGGCGCCCGGGTCGGACGCGGCGACGAGGATGGTGGCCCCGGCGCTGGCCGGGCACCGGAACCGGTCTGCTCGATACGATCGCCGCATGTCCACATCCCGCGGCCGCTCCGGGGGGCGCCGCGCGAGCCGCCCTTCGGACCGCAGGCGGCGGTTGCGGACGGTCGACGAGACGTCGGCCGGTGGGCTGGTGGTGGACCCCGCGTCGGGCACGGCCGCGGTGATCGGGCGCCTGGACCGGCGGGGACGTCTGTTGTGGTCGTTGCCCAAGGGCCACATAGAGGCCGGTGAGACGGCCGAGGAGGCGGCGGTGAGAGAGGTCGAGGAGGAGACCGGCATCATCGGCCGCGTGGTCGCACCACTGGGCACCATCGACTTCTGGTTCGTCGCCGAGGATCGGCGCGTGCACAAGACCGTGCACCACTTCCTGCTGCGCGCCCTCGGCGGCGAACTGTCCGACTCCGACGTCGAAGTCTCCGAGGTGGCCTGGGTGCCGCTCGAGGAGCTCGAGTCGCGGCTGGCCTACGCCGACGAGCGACGCTTGATCCGGCGGGCCACGGAGCTCCTGGAGGAGACGGCGTGAAGCCGATCGCGACCCTGGTCGCGATCCCGGTTCGGATGCTCACGGCGCTGGCGCTGACGGGGCTGGCACTGACGGGACTGCTGCTCGTAGGGCCGTCGGCCACCCCGGCGTACGCATCCCCCGTCCGGGCCGCACCGCTCCAGTCCCCGTTCCAGCTGGATCCGGACGGGACCGCCGGGCCGCTGCGGCTGGACCTGACGCAGCTCACGCCGCGCGTCGTCACCACGGGCGGGCCCCGCGTCCTCACTCTCGCCGGCACGCTGACGAACACCGGCGAGCAGCCGATCGGGGACCTGGTGATCCGCGTGCAGCGCGGCGACCCGCTGGGCACGGAGGGCGCGGTCCGGGACGCGCTGGACGGCGCCGCGAGCACCGACGCGGTCACCCCCCAGTTCACCGGCCTCCCCGGGGAGCTCGCACCCCGCGGCCAGATGCCGATCCGGCTGACCGTCCCGCTCCGGGGCGCGCCCGGCACGAGCCTCGCGCTCGGCTCGACCGGGGTGCACGAGCTGCTCGTCAACGTCAACGGGGTGCCCCGCGACGGCCAGCGGGCGCGGCTGGCCGCGGTCCGGATGCTGCTGCCCGTGCTGTCCCTGCCGCCGTCCCCCGACGGGGCGGGCAGCGTTCCCCCGCCTCCGGCCGGCCCGGCCATCCCGTTCTCGCTGCTGTTCCCGATCACCGACACCCCGCGGTTGGTCGCGACGGTGCCGGGCGAGCCCACCCTGCTCACCGACGACGACCTCGCCGCGTCCATGGCTCCCGGCGGTCGACTCGGCAGCCTCGTCTCGGCGCTCACCACGAACGCGCCTCCCGGGTCCAGCGTGCGGGAGGCCACCTGCCTGGCCATCGACCCCGACCTCGTGAAGACGGCGTCCCTGATGCGCGCGGGCTACGAGGTCGAGCGGCCCGGTGGCGGCGGCCCGGTGCCCGGGTCGGGCGCGGAGGTGGCCGGGCAATGGCTGGACAGTCTCGCCGCGGTGGCGAAGGGCGGCTGTGTGATCGCGCTGCCGTACGCGGATGCAGATCTCGTCGCTCTGACGAGAGGTGGGCTCGGGGAGCTCGCCACGACCACGATCCAGGAGGGCAGGCAGGTCCTGTCCGACATCCTGCACACCACGGTCGTGCCCGGCGTCACGTGGCCCGTCGGTGGGGTGGCCGACGACCCCGCGCTGGACCGGATCGGCGAGGCCGACGGCCGGTCACTGGTGCTCTCCGCCGACGGCGTCGACCAGGGCCGCGTGCAACGTCACAGTGGCGTGGTGCCCATCGCGGGCGGCAACCTGCCCCAGTTCGCGGTGCTGACCGATCCGCTGCTCACCCGCGCCGCCACCGGGCCCAGCAGCTTCACCGGCCCCGACCCCGGACGCGGCGGAGCCGTGGTGTCGACCACCCCGGCCGGCGTGGTCGGTCCGCTGTCCACGCAGGACCTCATCGGCGCGCTCACCTTCCGCACGGAGGAGGCGCCGGACGGCGCCGCCGCGCCCGGCCCGCTCGTGCTCGCGCCGCCACACCAGTGGGCGGTCGAGGGCGCCGGGGCCGACGCGCTGCTCGCCACCGTCGACCAGCTTCTCCAGGCTCACCGGATCGTGCCCCGCGCGCTCGACGGGGTGCTCGCGGCTGGTCCGCCCGCCGGGACCGCCCCGCTCGCCCCCGCCTACCCGTTGCGGGCAGGGGGCAGCGAGATCCCCGGCAGCGCGGTCGACATCGTCGGTGAGACCGCACGGGACATCGAGGACCTGAGCTCTGCCGCCGTACCCCGTTCCGGTGTGGGGGTCAGCCCCGACGACGCGTTCGACCCGCTCCGGCTCGGCCTCGCCCGGCCGGTCTCGGCGGCATGGCGGGGCCGGCCCGCCGCCGCCACCGCGGCCGCGACGGCGGGCGCGGGGAGGGTGGCCGAACTGCGCGCATCGGTGCGCGTGCTGGAGCCGCCGAGCCCGTACTCGCTCGGGACCTCCGACGCCCCGATCCTGATCACCGTGGCGAACGGGTTGCCGGTCACGGTCGAGGTCCACGTCGAGATCCTCCCGTCGGCCGGCCTGCGGGTGGCGCCGATCCCGCCCCAGCAGGTGCCACCGCTCGGCAGGCGGCAGGTGCGCGTGAGCGCCGAGGTCACGCGCTCGGGCCAGTTCATCGTCCAGGCCGCGGTACGTACTCCGGGGGGAGAACTGCTCGGACCACCGAGCCGCCTGCGGGTGCGCTCCACCGCTTACGGCACCATCACCGTGTGGCTGACGGCGAGCGCGGGCGGGCTGCTCGTGGTGCTGGCGGTCCGTCGGGTACTCCGACGGGTCCGCGGCGAACCGGGCCGGACCCCCGGACGGGGCCGTCCGGCACCGGAGACGGACGGCCC
>NZ_JAAXKY010000206.1 GCF_012911925.1 Pseudonocardia xinjiangensis
GCTCGCTGCGGGGCGGGGTCCGTCGCCGGAGGCTGGGGATCGGGCCCGGTGCCGGCTGCGTGCGGCTCCGTGACCGGGACAGTGCCGGCCGGGCGCGGCTCCGTGACCGGGACAGTGCCGGCCGGGCGCGGGCCGGGGATGGTCGCAGCCGCGTGCAGGCCCGGGGCCGTCGCAACCGACCGCGGGGCCGGGACCATCACGGCCAGCAGAGCGGGCTCCGTCCTGGCCTCGGCGTTCTGGTCCCACCAGCCTTCCCAGGTCCCCTCGTGCCCGACGGGATCGGGTTCGGCAGGCCGGGGCGGCGGGGCGACCATCGGCACGAGCCGCGGCGACTCCATCACCCCGGCGGGCAGCGCGATCACGGCGGTGACACCGGACCCGGGGCTGGCGGTGAGCGAGACGCGGATGCGGTGCCGGACGGCGAGCCGGGCGACGACGTGGAACCCCAGACGCTGTGCGACCGAGAGGTCGACCTCGGGCGGGTCGGCGAGCAGCGCGTTCGCCGACGCCAGCTCGTCCCGGGGCATCCCGACACCCCAGTCCTCCACCGTGACCAGCTGCCCGCCGCGGCCGCCGCGGTCGGGGCAGGTGCGGATGGTCACGACGGTGTCAGGCGGGGAGAACCGTACGGCGTTCTCGGTGAGCTCGGCGATCAGGTGCGTCAGGTCGGTGACGGTCTGCCCGAACACCGCCGGCTGCTCGTCGACGACCAGCACGACACGATCCAGGTGCTCGGTCTCCGCCACCGCCGCCCGCAGCACGTCGCGCAGCGGCACGGGCTCGCTCCACGTGCGGGACGGCTTCTCGCCCGAGAGCACCAGCAGGCTCTCGGCGTTGCGCCGGACGCGGGTGGCGAGGTGGTCGAGCTTGAACAGCTCGGCCAGCGCGTCGGGGTCGCGCTCGGACTCCTCGAGCTGGTTGAGGATGTCGAGCTGGCGGTAGAGCATGCTCTCGTTGCGCCGCGCGAGGTTCACCAGCAGGTCGGAGGTGAACTGGCGGCGGCCGATCTCCGCGTTCGCGAGCCGGCGGGACAGGATGTCCTTCTCCCGCTGTGACTCCTCCGTGATCCGCCAGAACAACATCATTCCCGCGCAGGCGAACAGAACGGCGATGCCGTGGATCGCCGACCAGAGCCACGGATTCCCCTGCCCGGCCGGGTGGTTGAAGATCAGGTTCTGGTGCCAGCCGGAGCCGATCCCGTGGCTGACCACCGTGAAGACGATGTTGAAAAGGAAAGGCGCCCAGTCCTGGTACAGGGCGATGAACCCGATGATGATGAAGAAATGGAAGTGGGCCTCGATGGCGCCGCCGGACAGTCCCACCAGTGCGGCCGAGGAGTAGACGAGCCCCGCCGTCACCAGCACCGACGCCGCCCGCCGACGCTGCCGTAGCCGGGAGCCGAGCAGAAGGCAGACCAGCGGCGTGACCAGCACGTACAGCACCGTGAGCGGTGAATGTCCGATGAGCACGCCGAACAGCACGAGGCCCGGGACGTGCGCGGCGAGCACTGCCAGCAGGAGCCGGTGGCGGCGTTGCCAGTCCCGTTCACCGATGTTGTAACCGCGGGGGAGCGTATCGAGGACTGATCTCCACATCGTGCGTTGCACCGTTTCTGAGACCTCGTCACTGGGGAGTCGCCCGGGGGGAGCGGCGGACGAGCGGCGAGGCTACAACCATCTGACGCCACGTGAGCAACCGCTCACGGAATGCGCGCGAAATTGCACGCGGCCGGCCCATCGTGCGCACCCTGGATGCAGTAGTGCGACTAGGTGGAACGGGGGAGATGGGGGGCCGCGGATCCGGCCTGGTCAGCTCCAGATGGTGACGTACACCGGTGGCCGGAACCGCGACGGCGGCACGCCCGCACCGAGGGAGCGCAGCAGCTTCATCGCCTCGGGGGTGCCGAGGAAGTGCCGCAGGGACGCGGCGGCGACCGAGCGCCGGTCGACGGGCGGCGTGGTGGCATGCCAGCACAGCTCCATCGGAGTGCCCGGCACGTCCACGACCTGCAGCTCGCGTCTGCGCAGCTGGTGGACGGCGAGGTGGGCGATCCCCGGGGCGACGCCGGCCCCGCGCGCCGCGGCGTCCCACGCCGCGGTCTGGTTGGGGAAGACGCTGAGGCGCGACTCGGGGACGCCGAGCCCGCGCAGCAACCTGCTCACGTCGCTGCCCGGATCGGTGGCTCCCGGCTCGACCAGCCACTGCCAGGTGGCGGGCGCTCCGCGCAGCCGCGCGTCCGGCGCCGCGAGCACCACGAGCCGGCACCGGAAGATCGGTTCACTGACCAGCCCGAGGCTGCGGTCGGTGCCGAGGTAGGGGCCGAGCGCCACGTCGGCGAGCCGCTGCGAGACCAGCACCGCCATCTCCGCGGTGGCCGACACCCCGGCCGACACCTCGATCGACCCGGCCGAGCGGGCGGTGAACGCGTCGGCCAGCGGGCCCGCGACGAACTCGACGATCGCACTGGGCGCGACCAGGCGCAGCTGCTCCGCCGCACCCTTCGCCGACCGCACCGACGACTCGGCCTCGGCGCCCAGCGACACCATCTGCGCGGCGATGGTCAGCAGCCTGCTCCCGCCCGCGGTCATCGCCATCCCGCCGCCGCTGCGCGTGAGCAGGGGGTCGTCGAGGTACTTGCGCAGCGCGGCGAGCGCCTGGGAGACCGCGGGCTCGCTCACCCCGAGCGCGTTGGCGGCGGCCTTCACCGACCCGAGCCGGGCGACCAGCACGAAGGCGCTCAGCTGCGTCAACGTCATGCGGCGATTGTGACCCCGCGCACGGCTAAGCAATGGCTTATTCGCCGATTGCCCCTCGTCGGCTGCTCCAGCACCATGACCAGCCGACTAACCTGGTGTCTTCCCGCAGTGCCGCGAGGAGGGTTCGACATGACCCATGAACATCACGACGCGCCCGAGGGCGAGGCGCTGCCGGTACTGCGCGGGATCTGGAACGCGCAGCGCCAGAGCGGGACCGACATCGAGGCACCGAGCACCACCAAGGTCTGCAAGAACATGAAGAACATCGGCTTCGGCGGGATTGCCGAGGGCGGCGCCGACGCCGACTCCACCGCCGGTCCGGTCGGCGACGAGCTGCGCAGCGCGTGGCGCGACCGGCTCGCCCGCGAGGGCAAGCTCGCTCCCGGTGCCACGAGCCTGCGCGATCTCGTCATGAAGCCGTCGGAGCAGAAGAAGCCCTGACCGCCCCGAAGCCAGCCAGCCTGCTCGCATCTCGGCAGCCGGAGGACCCAGACGTGAGCCCACCCACCAGCGTCGCCGAGCTGACCGAGACGCTGCGCCGGGGTGACTACCTCGCCGATCGGGGCCTCTCCACGGCCGTGTTCGTCGCGCTGTCGCTACGGCGCCCGCTCCTGCTCGAGGGTGAGCCTGGCGTCGGGAAGACCGAGATCGCCAAGGTACTGGCCTACATCTGCGTCGTGGACGTCGACCCGGGCACCGGGCAGGTGCAGGTCCGCCGGTTCGTCGCGGTGGACGACTGCGGCGTGCGGATCAACCCGATGATCGTCGAAGGGCAGATCCACGGCGGCCTGGCCGACGGGATCGGCATGGCGCTGATGGAGCTCATGGCGTTCGACCGCGACGGCAACCACCTCGGGGCGTCCTTCATGGACTACCTGCTGCCGACCTCGATGGAGTGCCCGTCGTGGGAGCTGGGGGAGACGGTCACGCCGTCGCCGCACCACCCCATCGGGGCCAAGGGCGTGGGGGAGTCGGCCACGGTCGGCTCGCCCGCCGCGGTGGTCAACGCGGTGCTGGACGCGATCGGCGTACGCCACGCCGACATGCCGCTCACCCGGCGCAGGTGTGGCGCGCCCTGCAGGGCACGCCGCTGCGGACGGACCTGGCGATCGGAGAGCGATCATGAGAGCCGAGCTGCTGTCGCGGGTGGCCGGGCTGCGGTCCGGGCGCACCCCCTTCGTGCTGGCCACGGTGGTGCGTGCCGAGCGACCGACGAGCGCGAAACCGGGGGACTGCGCCCTCGTGCTGGCCGACGGCACGATCGACGGCTTCGTGGGCGGTGCCTGCGCGGAGTCCACCGTGCGGCTGGAGAGCCTGCGGCTGCTGCAGGCGGGCGAGTCGGGGCTGCTGCGGATCACCCCGCGCGCCGACGACGACCAGGCGGCGGAGGAGGGCGTGCGCACCGTCGGCAACCCGTGCCTGTCCGGCGGCACGCTCGAGATCTTCCTGGAGGCGATGATCCCGCCCGCCCTGGTGTCGGTGTACGGCGAGGCGCCGGTGGCCAGGGCGCTGGTGCGGGTCGGGCACGCCCTGGACTGGGACGTGCGGGCGAGCATCGACCCCACCACCCCGATCGCGCCGGACACCTCCGCCGTCGTCGTGGCCTCTCACGGGCGTGACGAGGCCGCGGTGCTGCGGGCGGCGCTCGATGCGGGCGTCTCCTACGTCGCGCTGGTGGCGAGCAGGCGCCGCGCGGCCGGGGTGCTCGAGGAGCTCGCGGCGCTGGGGGTGGCACCCGCGCTGCGGGGGCGGATCCACGCCCCCGCCGGGCTCGACATCGGGGCGCGGACCGCTCCGGAGATCGCGCTGTCGGTGTTCGCCGAGATCGTCGAGCACCGGCCGGAGGTCGCCCGGCCGGAGGACGGCTCCGCGACCGCAGGCCCCGTGTCCGGGGTGGCTCTCGACCCGGTGTGCGGGATGCAGGTGGCCGTGACGGCGGCGAGCATCTCCGCCCAGCACGGCGGCGTCACCACGTACTTCTGCGGCACCGGGTGCCGGCAGGCGTTCCTCGACGACCCGCAGCGGTTCCCCCGGTGACCGACACCGGCGGGGCGGCCGTCGAGAGCGTCGACGGGCTCGCCGCCGCGCTCGACGGCGCCGGCTACCTCGCCGACGACGCCCTGGCCACGGCGCTGTTCCTCGCCGTCCGGATGCGCCAGCCGATCCTGCTGGAGGGCGAGCCGGGCGTCGGCAAGACCGCCGCGGCCTCCGCGCTCGCGGCCGTGCTGGACACGCCGCTGCTGCGGCTGCAGTGCTACGAGGGCCTCACCGCGTCCGAGGCGCTCTACGAGTGGAACTACCCCCGCCAGCTGCTGGCCATCCGGCTCGCCGAGGCGCGCGGCGAGGACCTCGCCGACTCGGACCTGTTCACCGAGGCCTTCCTGATGCCCCGCCCGCTGCTCGCCGCGATCACGCATCCGGGGCCTGGCCCGCGGTGCTGCTCGTCGACGAGATCGACCGCGCCGACGACGAGTTCGAGGCGTTCCTGTTCGAGGCGCTCGCCGACTCCGCTGTGACGATCCCGGAGCTGGGAACCCGCCGCGCGACCGTCGCGCCGGTCGTCGTGCTCACCTCCAACCGCACCCGCGACCTGCACGACGCGCTGACACGCCGCTGCCTCTACCACTGGATCGGCTACCCCGACGAGCACCGCGTGGAGGAGATCGTGCGGCGCCGCGTGCCCGAGGCGGCCGGCTGGCTCGCCGGGCAGGTCGCGGCGGCCGTACAGCGGCTGCGCGGGCTGGAACTGCAGAAGAAGCCGGGGGTGGCGGAGGCGATCGGCTGGACGACCGCGCTGCACGTCCTCGGGATCACCACCCTCGACGAGGCGGGTGCCGAACGCACGCTCGGCACCGTGCTGAAGTACGACGAGGACGCCCGGCTGGCCCGGGCGACGGGCCTGGGCTCGCTGGTGTCCGGTGCCTGACCCGGGCGGCTGCGCGCAACCCGGTGGGGCCCCGGGCGGCGCCGGGTGACCCGCGGCGATCTCCCCGCGCTCGTGGCCCGGTTCACCGCGGTCTGCCACGACGCCGGGCTGCCCGTCGGGCCGGATCGGGCGGCGCGGTTCGCCCGTGCCGTCGTCGAGGTCGCGCCGACGACGACGCGGCGGCTGCGACACTGCGCCGTGGCCACCCTCGTCTCCCACCCGGAGCAGCTCCCGCTGCTCGACCGCGTGTTCGCCGCGGTCTTCGAGGGCGTGGGCGACGACGCCGGGCCCCGCGGCGACCCGAACGCCCCGCCCCTCGCCGCGGCACCGGCGACCCCGCCCTCCGGGGGCGACCCGCAGGGTGACCAGGCCACGGGCGGGGGCATGCCGCGTGCGGCGGCTCCGACCGGCGAACGGGCGCAGCGGGAGGCGCCCCTCCGGGCCTCGGCGGCGGCCACGGAACGTCTCGCCGGGCGGGAGTTCGAGGCGCTCTCGGCGCAGGAGCTCGCCCGCCTGACCGGCGCGATGCGGGCGCTGCGCGTGGCCACGCCGGTCCGCCGGAGCCGCCGCATGCGCCGGGCCTCCCACGGAGACCGCATCGACCTGCGCTCCACACTGCGCGCGGCCGGGCGCACCGGGGGCGACCCGGTGCGCCTCGCCCGCCGTCGCGCCCGCACCCGTCCGCGGCGGCTGGTGGTGCTCTGCGACATCTCCGGCTCGATGGAGCCCTACGCCCGCGCCCTGATCCAGCTGCTCTACTGCGCCGCAGGCGCGCAGCGCGCCGAGGTGTTCACCTTCGCCACCCGGCTGACCAGGCTGACCAGGGCGCTGGCCCGCTCCACCCCGGCCGTCGCGCTGCGCCGGGCGGCGCTGTTGGCCCCCGACTGGTCCGGCGGCACCTGCATCGGCGAGGCCCTGGCCCGGTTCAACGACGAGTACGGGCGCCGCGGGATGGCCCACGGCGCGGTGGTGCTCATCCTGTCCGACGGGTGGGAGACCGGTGACCCCGAGCAGCTGCGCCGGGAGATGGCCCGCCTGCGGCAGGTCGCGTACCGGATCGTCTGGGCCAACCCCCGCACCCGCCACGAGGACTACCAGCCGCTCGCCGGAGGCATGGCGGCGGCGTGGCCGTACTGCGACGAGGTGGTCAGCGCCCACAGCCTCGACGCGCTGGGCCCCCTCGTGACGGCGCTGGCGGGCCCGCGCGGAAGTTCAGGAAAGCCACTTTCAGGCCCCCACAGGGCAGGAACGTGGCTTTCCTGAACCTCGGAGGGGGGCGGTCAGCTCCAGGCGCGGGATGCGCGCGCGGACCAGTAGGCCTTCGGGTCCTCCGCCAGCTCGCCCAGCTCGGCCAGCACGTCCTCGGGCAGCTGCACCGCGGCGGCCGCCGCGTTGCTCTCCACCTGCGCGGGGGTGACCCCACCGGAGAGCACGGACCACGCCCATGGCTGGGCCAGTGCGGCGCCGAGCGCGAGCTGGTCGAGGGGGACGCCGAGCCGCTCGGCGATCTCCACGACGCGGGGCGGGGTGTCCGACGCGCCCGGGGTGAGCCGCCCGTTCGCGACCCCCTCCTTGACGATCACCAGAGCGCCCCGGGCGGCGGCCTCGGCCAGTGCGGGACCGACGGACTGCTCCAACAGGTTCCAGGTGGCCTGGATCGAGGTGAACAGCGGGGCGCCGTCCACCTCCACGTCCAGGGCCTTGAGCACCGCCTCCGGCTGGCCCGGTCCCGACGTGGACACGCCCACCCGCACCCCGCGGTCGCGCAGCGCGGCCAGCGCCCGGTGCAGCGCGGTGTCGTCCAGGACGCCGGTGTCGAGCGTGGCGGAGTGCACGTGATAGATGGCCAGCCGCGGCCCGAGCAGCGCCGCGGTCTCGGCCAGCTGCTCGGTGAAGGCGGCGAGCGAGTGGTCCTTCACCTCGTGGACGGGCACGTCGAGCTGCCATCCGCCGACGTACCGGTAGCCCCACTTCGACCCGATCACCACGTCGTCGATCTCGGGGTGGGCGGCGAGCCAGCCGGCGAGGAACTCCTCGGCGCGCCCGTAGGAACGCGCAGCGTCGAGATAGCGCACACCTGCGGCGTACGCGGTGTCGAGCACCGCCGTGGTGCGGGCCCGTAGCTCCTCGATGCTCCGATGTCCGCCCAGGTCCAAGGCGCGCCCGGAGGTGATGTACGCGGGGCGGGCGACAGCGGCCAAGCCGATGCCCACGCCGATCGGAGCGGTAGTGCCTGCACCCACAGCGGCGTAGCTTACGCCGCAGGTAGTTCGACTTTCACTGATGATCTGTCGAAGAGGGACCGCTGTGAAAAAGCTGATCAACGACCCGGCCGACGTCGTCTCGGAAGCTCTGCTCGGGATGGCCGCGGCGCATCCCGAGCTGCGGATCGACCACGAGAACAAGATCATCTACCGGGCCGACGCACCGGTCCAGGGGAAGGTCGCGCTGGTGTCCGGCGGCGGCTCGGGCCACGAACCCCTGCACGGTGGTTTCGTCGGTCCCGGCATGCTCGACGCCGCCTGCGCGGGTGAGATCTTCACCTCGCCCGTGCCCGAACAGGTGATGGCGGCCACCCGCGGCGTGGACGGCGGTGCCGGGGTGCTGCACATCGTCAAGAACTACACCGGCGACGTGATGAACTTCGACATGGCGGCCGAGCTCGCCGCCGCCGAGTCCGGCGTCGAGGTGGTGGCCGTGGTCACCGACGACGACGTCGCGGTGCAGGACAGCCTGTACACGGCCGGTCGGCGGGGCGTCGGGGTCACCGTGCTGGTCGAGAAGATCGCCGGAGCGGCCGCGGCCGAGGGACGGGACCTGGCCGCGGTGGCCGACGTCGCCCGCCGGGTCGACGCCGCGGGCCGCAGCATGGGCATGGCGCTCACGTCGTGCACCGTGCCCGCCGCCGGGCGCCCCACGTTCGACCTGCCCGACGACGAGATCGAGATCGGCATCGGGATCCACGGCGAGCCCGGGCGCCGCCGGGTGCCCACCGCGCCCGCCCGCGAGGTGGCCGAGATGCTCGTCGAGCCGATCCTGAGCGACCTGGACTTCACCGGTGGTGACGGCGTGCTCGCGTTCGTCAACGGGATGGGTGGCACCCCCCTCCTGGAGCTCTACCTCATGTACAACGAAGTGGCGACGATCCTCGCGAAGTCCGGGGTGACCGTCGTCCGGTCGCTGGTGGGGCCCTACATCACGAGCCTGGAGATGGCGGGCTGCTCGGTGACCTTGCTGAAGCTGGACGAGGACATGCTGCGGCTCTGGGATGCGCCGGTGCGCACGCCGGGGCTGCGCTGGGGCGTGTAGGCGAGCGAGAGGACAGGGACGTCTGATGGGCTGGAGAGCGTGATGGCCGACTCGACCGCGACGATCGACGCCGCCGGGATCGATCGCTGGATCCGGGCGTTCGCCACCGCGGTGGCCGAGAACGAGGGGATGCTCACCCGGCTCGACTCGGCGATCGGCGACGCCGACCACGGGTCCAACCTCGCCCGCGGGCTGAAGGCCGTGCTCGCGAAGCTCGACGGGAGCCCGCCGGAGGGTCCCGCCGCGCTGCTGAAGCAGACCGGCATGACGCTCGTGAGCTCCGTCGGGGGTGCCAGCGGCGCGCTCTACGGCACGTTCTTCCTGCGGATGGCCACCGCTGCCGGGGCCACCGATGCGCTCGACCAGGCCGGGTTCGCGGCCGCGCTCCGCGCCGGGGTGGACGGGATCGTCGCGCGGGGCAAGGCGGAGGCGGGCGACAAGACGATGTACGACGCCCTCGCGCCCGCTGTCGACGCGCTCGATGCGGCGCTGGGCGGGGAGGACTTCGCGGGTGCGCTGCGGGCCGCGGCCGCCGCGGCGGCCGCCGGGCGCGACGCCACCACCCCGTTGCAGGCCCGCAAGGGCCGGGCCAGCTACCTCGGCGAGCGCAGCATCGGGCACCAGGATCCCGGGGCCACGTCGGCCGCGCTGCTGATCGCCGCGGCGGCGGACACGCTGGGATGAGCACGTCCGGGCCGCGGCGGCGGGAGGGCCGGTGACCCCTCCGGTCGGGCTCGTGGTCGTCTCGCACAGCAGGGCGCTGGCCGACGCGGCCGTCGAGCTGGCCAGGGAGATGGCGCCGGGCGGCCTGCCGATCGAGGTGGCCGCCGGGGTGGAGGACGGCGCGCTCGGCACCGACGCGGTGGCCATCGCCGCGGCCATCGGGACGGCCGACACCGGGTCCGGCGTCGTCGTGCTGATGGACCTCGGCAGCGCCGTGCTCTCCGCCGAGCTGGCACTGGAACTGCTCGACGACCCGGACGCCCGCGACCGCGTGCTGCTGTGCCCCGCCCCGCTGGTGGAGGGCCTCGTCGTGGCCGCGGTGGCCGCGGCGGGCGGCGCCGACCGGGCGGAGGTGGCGGCGGAGGCCGCCGGGGCGCTGAGCGGGAAGCTCGCGCAGCTGGCGCCGGTCGAGCCGGGCGCGACACCCGAGCCGGAGGCGCCCGAGCCGGCGGCGCAGCCGGAGATCGTCGAGAGCTTCACCGTGTCCACCCCGCACGGCCTGCACGCCCGCCCCGCGGCCCGCCTGGTCGCGCTCGTCCGCGAGCTGGACGGCGCCCGGGTGCGGCTGCGCAACGCCACCACCGACTCGGCGTGGGCGCCCGCGTCGAGCCTCGCCCGGGTGGCCACCCTGGCGGCCCTGCACGGGCACCGCATCGAGGTCGCCGCCTCGGGGGAGGAGGCGCGCGCCGCGGTGGACGCGGTGCTCGCCCTCGCCGCCCGCGGCTTCGACGAGACACCCACCCCCGCGAGTCGCCCGGTTTCGGCGCCCGAGTCGCCCCCCGCCGC
>NZ_JAAXKY010000207.1 GCF_012911925.1 Pseudonocardia xinjiangensis
GTCCCGCCGCCACCCCCGCCGACCTCTGGTTCCTGCACGTCTCCTCCGGGCGGCTGTGGTGGCTGCGGCTGGTCGTGAACCTGACCCCCCGGTCGGTCTACCTGCAGAACGCCGTCCGGCTGGCCCTGGGCCTGGCCGTCGCCCGCGTCGTCGCGGGCGTGCTCGAGCTGTCGCACGGGTTCTGGGTACTGCTGGCCACGCTGAGCCTGATGCGCACCTCAGCCGTCGCCAGCAGGCCGGTGCTGGTCCGGGCGTTCGCGGGGACGGTCGTGGGAGCGATCATCGCCGCCCTCGTGCTCGCGCTGGTGGGATCGCACGCCACGGTCTACGCCTGGCTCACCCCGCTGTTGATGCTCGTGGCCTTCGCGGCGGGCCCGTTGCTCGGCCTGGCCGCCGGCCAGGCGGGCTTCACCGTCGTCGTCGCCGTGGTGTTCGCCCAGGTCGCACCGGCGAACTGGACGCTCGCGGAGGACCGGCTGCTGGCCGTGGTCGTGGGCGGCCTGGTCGGGGCGGTCATCGGAGCGGCCGTGTGGCCGCGCGGCGGGGCCGGCGAGGTGCACCGGGTGGCCGCGGACTGCCTGCACGCCGCCGCGGACGAGATCGTGGCCACCGCGGCCTACCTGACCGGCTCGCCCGCGCCCCCACCGGGGGCCTCGCTCGAACGGCTGGCGACGCTGTTCGAGCACACCTACATCCAGTACCGCTCCGAGCCGTGCGGACCGGGCCCCGAGCCCGACTGGCTGGTCGTGCTGACCGTGTCGCACCGCCTCGCCGACCAGGTCCAGACCCTGCGGGCCCGCTATCCGCAGACCGCGGCACTGCCCTGGCCGGACTTCGGGATCCTGCTGCGGGCCGACGCCGAGGACGTCGCCGCGGGCTACCGCGTCGCTGCCGCGGCGGTGGCGGCCGGGGGCGCACCGGCCCGGGGCACCGCCACACAGCTGCGGAAGCGGGTGGCCGCACAGCACCTGGCCGTGCGGGTCGCCGAGGCCCCCGTGGAGGCGCTGCGCGCGTTCGACGCGTGGGGCTGGCTGCACGGTCTCGTGGACGGCCTCGAACAGGTGGAGCAGGCCCTCGACCCGCCGCCGGTGGCCCGTCCCGTCCCCGCTCCCGCGGCCACACGCGGGTGACACCACCGGGTAGTGACCTCTCCACCCGCGGTAACGGCCGGATGAGGCCCGGCGACTCCTCCCGACCGGGGGCAGGAGCATACCAGCCTCGTGGAGGACGCATGGCCGAGAGCGCGGTACTCGTCGCCGGAGCCGGACCGGTCGGGCTCACGGCCGCCGTGGAGCTACGGCGGCGCGGGGTCGACTGCCGGGTGATCGACCGGCTCGCGGCACCCGTCCCGTACGCCAAGGCGGTGGGCATCCAGCCCCGCACCCTCGAGCTGTGGGAGTCGGCCGGGGTGCTCGGCCGGGCCCTGGACGCCGCGCGGCCGATGTACGGCCAGCTCGTCTTCGTCGACGGCGAGCACGTGGCGACGATCGAGCTCACGCTGCCACCGGAGGTGCCCTACGGCTTCATGGCGCTGCCCCAGTACGAGACGGAGCGGCTGCTCGAGCAGCGCTACGGCGAGCTCGGCGGCCGGGTCGAGCGCGGCGTCGAGCTCGTGAGCTTCAGCCAGGACGCCGATGGGGTCACGGCCGTCCTGCGCGGGCCCGGCGGGGAGTCGCGAGTGCGGCTGGGCTACCTGGTGGGAGCCGACGGCGCCCACAGCACGGTCCGCAAGGGGCTGGGACTCGCGTTCGCGGGCGGGGCCTTTCCCGAGCAGTACATGCTCGGGGACGTGGAGGTCGACTGGAACCAGCCGGCGGGCTACGGCATCCGGTCCTCGCACCGGACGGACGGCACCACCGACGACCTGCTCGTCGCCATCCCGCTGCCGGGACGGCGCCGCTACCGCATGTCCATGCTGGTGCCCGACGAGCTGTCCGCCGCAGGTGACGGCGTCGAGCACGGGTTCAGCGCCGGCCCGGCCCCCGAGCTGCACCACATCCAGGCCGTGCTCGACCGCCTCGCCCCCGAACCGACCCGCGCGTCCCACCTGCGCTGGGCGTCGGTGTTCCGGATCAGCCACCGCATCGTCGACTCCTACGGGAGCGGGCGCGTGTTCGTGGCGGGGGACGCCGCGCACATCCATCCGCCGACGGGGGCACAGGGGATGAACACCGGCATCCAGGACGCGGCCGCGCTGGCGTGGCGGCTCGCGCTGGCCGTGCAGGGCGACGCCGCGGACGGGCTCCTGGGCAGCTACGACGCCGAACGCCGGCCCGTGGGCGAGGAGGTCGTGGGCCGCACGGTCCGGCACGCCCGTGCGGGCTTCGAGGACGACGACACGGCGACGGTCCTGCTGCGGGAGGCCCAGCTGCTGGTGGCCTACCCCGACAGTCCCGTCGTCGGTGAGGGCGGCGGTGCGGAGGTCCTCAAGGGCGGTCCGGCACCCGGCGAACGCGCCCCGGACTGCCGCGGCCTGCGTCGTGCCGGAGTGGCGTTCCCGGTGCGGCTGTACGAGGCGCTCGACGGGCGAGGGCACACGCTCCTGCTCTACGCCGATCACGCCGAGCAGGTGGCCGGCCTCGCGACGGCAGCGCAGTCGGCACGGGAGCGGGCCCGCGGCCACCTCGACGTCCGGATCGTCCTGGCCGGCGGCGCGGTCATCGCGGACGACACGGCCGACGGGCTGCTCGCCGGACCACCGGTGCCCGTGCTGCGCGACGCGGGCGGCGAGTTCGCCACCGCGTACGGCGCCGCGGGCGGGTGCTGCTACCTGGTGCGCCCCGACGGCCACATCGGCTTCCGCGCGGGCCGGGTGGACGCCGACGAGCTGGGTGCCCACCTCGCGCTGGTCTTCACGTGAGCCGCGACCGGCGACTCCGGCCGAGCCCACCCCGATCGGGGGATCCGGAACCTCTGGGCCGCCCCGGTCGTCAGACCTTATCGTGGCGACGATGACCTCCGGTACCGATGCCGCGGGGCAGCCCGCGGACCAGCGCGAACACCGGCTGCAGAAGCTCGCGGCGACGCGTGCCGGGCACGGCGTCCCCTACCGCTACCCCACCGACACCACGGCCGCCGGGATCCGGGCGGCCCACCAGGGGCTGGCTCCCGACACGTTCACCACCGACCACGTGCGCATCGCGGGCCGGGTGGACCTGGTCCGGCGCCAGGGCGGCCTGAGCTTCGCCGTGCTCCGCGACCGGACCGGCACCGTCCAGCTGTTCGTCGACACCACCGTGCTGGGCGCCGACCGCCACCGCGACTTCGACGAGCTCGACCGGGGCGACTGGGTCGGCGTCGAGGGCACCGTGATGACCACGCGGCGCGGCGAGCTCTCCGTCTGTGTGCAGGCCTTCGACCTGCTGGGCAAGGCGCTGCTCGAGGCCCCCGACAAGCACCACGGCCTCACCGACGTCGAGACCCGCTACCGGCAGCGCTACGTCGACCTCGCCGCCAACGAGCGCACCCGTGAGATCTTCCGCATCCGGCACACCACCATCCGCGCGATCCGCCGGTACCTGGAGGACCGCGACTTCACCGAGGTCGAGGGCCCGGTGCTGCAGACCATCCAGGGCGGCGCGTCGGCCCGGCCGTTCGTCACCCACCACAACGCGCTCGACCTCGACATGTACCTGCGCATCGCGTTGGAGCTGCATCTGAAGCGGCTGATCGTGGGCGGGCTGGAGCGGGTGTTCGAGATCGGCAGGGTGTTCCGGAACGAGGGGATCGACACCCGGCACAACCCCGAGTTCACGATGCTCGAGGCCTACCAGGCCTTCGCCGACTACCACGACATGATGGACCTCGTCGAAGGGATGATCACGACCGCGGCGCGGGCAGCGCTGGGCGGCGCGGACGGCACCGGCGAGCTGGTGGTGCACTACGGCGGGCAGGCGATCGACCTCGGAGCCGGGCCGTGGCCGCGGGTCCGCTTCGCCGACATGATCGCCGAGAAGACCGGCGCCACCATGCACCCCGGCATGCCCGTCGAGGAGGCCAGGGCCGTGCTCGACGGGCTGCACATCCCGTACGACCGCAGCTGGGGCCCCGGGCGGCTGATGAAGGAGGTCTACGACGAGAAGGTGCAGCACGACGTCGTGGGACCCGTCTTCTGCATCGACTACCCGCGCGAGGTCTCCCCGCTGGCGCGGGCGCACCGGGACGACCCCGACTACGTCGAGCGCTTCGAGCTGATCGTCGCCGGGTTCGAGCTCTGCAACGCCTACTCCGAGCAGAACGACCCGGTCGAGCAGCTCGCGGCCTTCGAGGCGGAAGCGCGCGCGAAGGCCGGTGGCGACCCCGAGGCGGGCGACATCGACCTCGACTACATCCGTGCCCTGGAGCACGGGATGCCGTGCACCGGGGGTCTCGGCGTCGGGATCGACCGCCTGGTCATGCTGCTGGCCAGCGTCGACTCGATCCGTGAGGTGATCCTCTTCCCGACGCTGCGCCCGGAGTTCGCCGCCCCCGAGGGCGCCGGACCCCGCGGTGCGCCGCGTCCGGTGCTGCGCCCCACCCCGGTGGCGGCCGACCGCGTGCCCGCGGACGGCCCGGCCCCGGACGGAGCACCGGAGTCCGGGCCGCTCGTGGCGCTGCCCGACCTGGCGCCTGCGGCCCACCCGATCGCGGCACCGCGGCGGCCCCCCGAGCGTGGCAGGCGCGTCGTGCAGGTCATCGCGGTGCTCACCGCGCTGGGCGGGGTGCTGCAGCTGCTCGCCCAGATCCCGATCGTGCACGCCCGGCTCGACGGCCGCGAGGACGCGATCGACCAGCTGTGGCTCCCGGTGGCGGGGCACGTCGTCTCGGTGATCGTCGGCCTGCTGCTGATCCTGCTGGCCGACCAGCTCGCCAAGCGCAAGCGGCTGGCGTGGCGACTGGCCCTCGCGCTGTTCACGGTGGGCGGCCTGGCGCACATGGCCAAGGGGCCGCACCCGGTGGCGGTCACGATCTGCGCCGGAATGCTGGTGGCGCTGGTGTGGCACCGGGACCTGTTCCGGGCCCCGCCCGACCCCCCGTCGCTGCTGCGCCTGGTCCGGTTCGTGCCCGTCTACCTGGCGGGCGTGCTCGCGTTCGGGTTCGTCGCGCTCGCCGTGGAGCGCGACCGCCTCGACCCGGACCTCACCTTCGGCGGCGGGCTCGTCACCGTCCTCGGCGGGCTCGTCGGGGTGGACGGTCCCTACACCTACCGCTCGCCGTTCTTCGCCGCCTTCCTCCCCACCGCGCTGGTGGCGCTCGGCGTCGCCGGGCTGCTGGTGTTCGCGGTGCTGCTGTTCCGGCCACTGGTGGGCAGGCGCCCCCACACCGAGAGCGACTGGGAGCACGCCAACCGGCTCGTCCGCACCTACGGCTGGGACACCCTCGCCTACTTCTCGCTCCGCGACGACAAGAGCTTCTTCTTCTCCTCCGACGGCGAGGCCGTGCTCGCCTACACCTATCTCGGCGGCTACGCACTGGTCTCGGCCGACCCGATCGGCTCCCGCGAGTCGGTGGTGCAGGTGCTCGACGAGTTCCTCGCCACCTGCGAGGAGCGGGCCTGGAACCCGGCGTTCCTCGCCGTCCGCGAGGCCAGCATGCCGCTCTACGCCTCCCGCGGGTTCTCGAGCTTCTACCTCGGTGACGAGGCGATCCTCGACTGCGCGCGGTTCACCCTCGAGGGCGCGGGGCGCAAGAGCCTGCGGGGCGCGGTCCGCCGCGTCGGGCGCAGCTACCGGTTCCAGCTGATCGCCGAGTCCAACGCGCCTGCCCGGCTGGTCGGGCAGCTCAACGCGATCAGCGAGAAGTGGCGGGGCAAGGCGCCGGAGCGCGGGTTCACGATGTCGCTGTCCCAGGACGTCACCGGGGCCGGGGCGAACCCCGAGTTCCTGCTCTGCGTGGCCCTCGACGAGGACGGCGTCCCGGGTGGGTTCCTGCGCGTGGTGCCGGCGTACGGATCCGAGTTCGGCTACACGCTCGACGTGATGCGCCACGACCCGGACGCCCCCAACGGCATGACGGAGTTCCTCATCGCCTCCACCGCGGCAGCGCTCGGGGAGCGCGGCGTGCGGAGGCTGTCGATGAACTTCGCGATGTGGGGGCGCCTGTTCGCCGACGACATCCCGTTCAGTCCCGCGCAGCGCGCGGCCCGCTGGGCGGTGGGCGTGCTCAACCCGTTCTTCCAGATCAAGTCGCTGCACGACTTCAACGCCAAGTTCGACCCGGAGTGGATGCCCCGGGTGCTGGCCTACCGCCGCCGCATCGACCTGGCGCGGGTCGGCCTGCTCTACGCCGGCGCGGAGGGCTTCCTCGCCCTGCCCGTGATCGGCGAGCTCCTGGTACCGAAGGCCGTCGGCGGTGTGACTGCACCGTCCGCACCGGGGGGCGCAGCCGGGACGAACGCCGCCTGATCGGCCGGGCCACGGGAGCCGGACCGTCGAATGCAGGTCCGCGACCCCGTGGGTGACGGCCCACAGCACCGTCGCATTGCGCCGGTTGCGACCCTCCTGTTCACGAAACGATTCTTCCGCGATTCGTGACGGAAGCGGAATTCGGTCGGATCCGACACAACTTTCACGGGAGGTTCCGCTGTGCTTCCCACACATCTCGGTCGGGCTGCCCGTCAGGAAAGCAAGATCGGCCGTCGTGACCGAAATGACACGCCGCCGCCTCCTCGGGTCCGCAGCCGGAGCCGCCGCTGCGGCGGCCGCGACGGCCCTGATGCCGCCCAGCGTCCAGCGCGCGCTCGCGGCGACGCCGCCTGCCCACGGCGCGCCCGGCGACATCGAGCACGTCGTGCTGCTGATGCAGGAGAACCGCTCCTTCGACCACTACTTCGGCACGCTGTCGGGAGTCCGCGGCTTCGATGACCCGCACGCCGCGTCACTGCCGAGCGGCAAGTCCGTGTTCTACCAGCCCGACGCCGCCAATCCTGCGGGCTACGCCCTGCCGTTCCACCTGGACACACACGCCACGAACGCTCAGAAGATCCCCTCCACATCACACGCATGGCAGGTCCAGCACGACGCGCTCAACGGCGGGAAGATGGACAGCTGGCTGCCCGCGCACCGCAAGGCAGACGGCAGGAACGGCCCTTACGTGATGGGCTACCACACACGCGCCGACCTGCCGTTCCAGTTCGCACTGGCCGAGGCGTTCACGGTGTGCGACGCCTACCACTGTTCGGTGCTCGGCCCGACCTGGCCGAACCGGATGATGTGGATGACCGGCACCATCGACCCCGACGGTGATCACGGCGGCCCCATCCTCGACAACAACGCGCCGCGTGATGGCTACACCTGGACGAGCTACGCCGAGCGGCTCACCGCGGCAGGTGTCAGCTGGCGGGTCTACGAGCAGGACGACACGTACGGATGCAACATGCTGGAGAACTTCAGCACGTTCCGGCGCGCGGCCACGAGCTCCCCGCTCCACGTCAACGGGCTCACCCACCGGCCCGAGGGTCAGTTCGAGTACGACGCGCGCCATGACCGGTTGCCTGCGGTCTCCTGGATCATCTGCACCAGCTCGGCCTCGGAGCACCCGGACCACACGCCCGCCGAGGGCGCGGCCTTCGTCGCGAGCAAGATCGACGCCATCGCGTCGAATCCCGACGTATGGGCGAAAACCGTGTTCATCCTGAGCTACGACGAGAACGACGGCCTGTTCGACCATGTCATCCCGCCGGTGCCACCGGACGGGACGCCCGGCGAGTTCGTCACGAAGACCTCGCCCGGCGGCACCCCGGGCAACGGGCTGCCGGTCGGGGCGGGCTACCGGGTACCGGCGATCATCGTCTCGCCGTGGACGGCCGGTGGCTGGGTGTGCAGCGAGCCCTTCGACCACACCTCCACCCTGCAGTTCCTCGAGAAGGTGACCGGGGTGCGCGAGCCGAACATCTCGGACTGGCGCCGGGCGACGTTCGGGGACCTGACCTCGGCCTTCCGGTTCACCGACCAGGTGGCGGATCCGCCGACGCTCCCGGACACCAGCGGCCCGCTCACCCTCTCGCGCTACGAGATCGCGAACCTGCCGGCGCCGGTGTTCCCCGGCACCGGCCAGAAGCCGCCGACGCAGGAACCCGGTCAGCGCCCCCGCACACCCCGCGAGAGCTGACGGACGGGTCAGGCCGGGGCGGCCCCGGCCCCGGCCACCACCGCCGTCGTCGTCCGCGCCGACGAGCGGGCCAGCGCGGTGGTGGCCGCCACCATCACAGCGACGAGCACGACGATCAGTGCCCACTCCGCGCCGTCGGACCGCAGCTGCTCCTGCAGCACCACCGTGCCGATCACCACGGCCACCACCGGCTCACCCACGATCATGGTGGGCAACGACGCCCCCAGCTCGCCCGCCTGGAACGCCGACTGCTGCAGCAGCGTGCCCGCCACGGACACGACGACGAGCGCGTAGGTCTCCCAGCTGGTCAGCACGGCCAGGAGGCCCTCGTCCAGCTGCCCGACGACACCCTTGGTGAGTGCCGCCGCCACCCCGTAGCAGAGGGCGGTGGCGGCGGCGAGCAGCATCGCCCGCGTCGCGCCCCGGCTGCGGGCCGCGGCCACCACACAGACCACGAACAGTCCGGCCAGGCCGGCACCTGTCGGCAGCCAGTCCCCCCACGCGGCCCGATCGACCCCGGCGGTGGGGTTCCCGGCGACCACGAACACCGCCAGCGACACCGCGAGCAGCACGGCCCAGACCCAGTCCGACCTGGCGAGCCTGCGGCCCGCCCAGGCCGCACCGAGCGGCAGCGCGAAGAGCAGGGTGGTGACGAGCAGCGGCTGCACGAGCAGGAGCGACCCGAAACCCAGCGCGGCGGCCTGCAACAGGTAGCCGCCACCGTCGCCGACGATCCCGGCCCACCAGGCGGGCCGGTGGACCAGCACGCGGATCAGGCCGAGGCCCCGCGCGCTGTCGTCCGGCACGGTGGCGGCGGAGCGCTGCTGGGCGACCGTGGAGACCGCGAAGAGGGCCGAGGCCAGCAGCGCCAATCCCGCCGCGAGAACCGTCACCGGCCACATCCTGCCCGCTCCCGCTCAGAGGCGCGGGCGCTGGAACAGCCGCGACAGCACGACCGCGCTGCGGGTGCGGTTCATCTTGGCGTTGCTCCGGATCAGCTCGATCACGTCCTCGAGCTCGGCCATGCTCCCGGCCATGACGTGCACGAGCGCGTCGGCGTCGCCGGTGACGCTCCACACGCCCACGACCTGAGGGATGGTCGAGAGGTTGGTCTCCAGCTCGGACTTGAGGACGTTCCCGTCGTAGTAGAGCTCGACGTAGGCCTCGGTGTTCCACCCGAGGGCGGACGGGTCGATCACCGCGGTGAACCCGGCGATCTCGCCACGGGCCACCATCTGGTCGACCCGGCGTTTCACGGCCGGGGCGGAGAGGTTCACCTGCCGGCCGATCGCCTGGAAGCTCGCGCGTCCGTCGGCGAGCAGGATGCGGATGATCTCCCGGTTGGTGGCGTCCATCGCGACCTTTCGGATCCTGCGTCGGCGGACCGGATTCATCAATCGGACACAAGAACGGCGCGGGAATCGAGGGCACCCACCCTACCGCGCAGCCGGGCGTCCTCCGGTTCGCGCGCCCGGGGCGCCGCAGGTGGCGCCCCGCGGGAGCCCACCTACCATCAAGGAGTGGCCCGACCCGCACTTCTGCACCGACTTCCCGCGACGCCGCCTGCTCTGATGCGCCGGCTCGCGATCGCCGCCGTCGTCGCTCAGGCGGGCATCGCGGTCACCGGCTCCGTGGTCCGCGTGACGGGTTCCGGCCTCGGCTGCCCGACGTGGCCGGAGTGCTTCCCCGGCAGCCTCGTGCCCACCCCCCACCCCGAGGTCGCCGAGCTGCGACAGTGGATCGAGTTCAGCAACCGGCTCCTCACGATCGCCGTGGTGCTGGTCGCCGGCGCCTGCCTGATCGCGGCGCTCGCCACCCGCCCGCGGCGGGCGCGGCTCACCCGGCTCGCGCTGGTCCAGCCGCTCGGCGTGGTCGCCCAGGCCGTGATCGGCGGCATCACGGTGCTCACCGGTCTGGTCTGGTGGAGCGTCTCGGTCCACTTCCTGGTCTCGATGGTGCTGGTCTGGCTGGGGGTGCAGCTGGTCGACGCCGCCACCGACGGCGACGGCCCCCCACGACGGACGGTCGGCAGCGCCGTCCGCGGACTCGTGGCCACGAGCACCGTCGTGCTCGCGGCGCTGCTCGCCGCAGGCACGCTCGTCACGGCCGCCGGCCCGCACGCCGGCGACGCGGCCACACCGCGGCTCGGCATCGGCGTGCCCGCGGTCGCGCAGCTGCACGCCGACCTGCTCTTCGCCTACCTCGGGATGCTCGTGGCGCTCGGGTTCACCCTCGCGGCCGTCGAGGCGCCACGGGCGCTCCGCAGGCGGTACGCCGCGCTCATCGTCGCCGTGGTGGCCCAGGGCGCCCTCGGGGGCATCCAGTACGCACTCGGTGTCCCCGAGGCGCTGGTGTCGCTGCACGTGCTCGGGGACACCG
>NZ_JAAXKY010000208.1 GCF_012911925.1 Pseudonocardia xinjiangensis
AGCCCCCGGCACCGGCCACGGTGGCGGCACCGACCACCCGGCGCGAGGTCCTGCGGGCACCCGGTCCCGCCGAGGCCGTCATCGCGGCCACCAACGCGGAGCGGAAGTCGGCGGGCTGCGGCGCGCTGGTCCGCGACGCGCGGCTCACCACCGCCGCCCAGGAGCACGCCTCCGACATGGCCTCCCGCCGCTACCTGTCCCACACCGACAAGGACGGCGACACCTTCGACGAGCGGATCCGCGACGCGGGTTACAGCTCCCCCGGCGGCGAGAACATCGCGCGGGGCCAGCGGACCGCGGCCGAGGTCGTGCAGGACTGGATGGAGTCCGCCGGGCACCGGCGCAACATCGAGGACTGCTCGTTCCGGACGATCGGTGTGGGCTACGCCAGCGACTACTGGGTGCAGGACTTCGGGCGCTGACCCCACGTCAGGCCTCGAACCGGTAGCCCATCCCCGGCTCCGTGATCAGGTGCCGGGGCCGGGACGGCTCGGGTTCGAGCTTGCGGCGCAGCTGCGCGAGGTAGACCCGCAGGTAGTTGGTCTCCGTGCCGTAGGTGGGCCCCCACACGGCCCGGAGCAGCTCGCGCTGCCCCACGAGCTTGCCGCGGTGGCGCACGAGCAGCTCCAGCACGCCCCACTCCGTGGGGGTGAGGTGGAGCTCGGTGCCGTCGGCGCGCACCACCTTCTTGGCCGCGAGGTCGACGCGGAAGTCCCCCGCGTCGACGATCGGCTCGCCGTCCACGGTGGAGACCGCGGCCCGGCGGACCGCCGCGCGCAGCCGCGCCAGCAGCTCGGCCATGCCGAAGGGCTTGGTGACGTAGTCGTCGGCGCCGGCGTCGAGGGCGCGGACGGTCTCCGGGGCGCCGGTCCGGGCCGAGAGCACGATGATCGGGACGGTGCTCCAGCCGCGCAGCCCCTCGATGACCTCGACACCGTCGATGTCGGGCAGGCCCAGGTCGAGGACAACGACGTCGGGGTGCCCGTCCGCGGCGGCGCGCAGCGCGGCGCCCCCGTCGGGGGCGAGCAGGACGTGATAGCCGTGCGCGGTGAGGTTGATCCGCAGCGCCCGCAGGATCTGCGGGTCGTCGTCGACCACGAGCACGCGGTGCTCGGTCATCGGGCGCCACCCCGCGACGGGACGGAGGGCGAGCCCGCGGGGCTCGGCGCCGGGGGGCCGGGTGCTTGCGCGGCCTCCGCCGGGGCCGGGTCGGGCACAGCGGCGCCGGGCACGGCGGGCAGCGAGACCACCACGGTCAGACCGCCGCCGGGCGTGTCCTCCGCGGAGAGCGTGCCGTCCATGGTCTCGGTGAGCCCGCGGGCGACCGACAGTCCCAGCCCCACTCCCGTCGCGCCGTCCCGGTCGCTGGGCAGCGCGGAACCGAGCCGCCGGAACGGGGCGAACAGCGCATCCCGCTGGTGGCGGGGCACGCCGGGCCCGGAGTCGACGATCCGCAGCTCGACGCGGTTGGCGTGCGCGCTCGCGCGCAGCACGATCGGTGCGCCGCCCGCGTAGCGCAGTGCGTTGTCGACGGCGTTGGCGACGACGCGCTCCAGCAGGCCGGAGTCCGCGAGAACGTCGGGAAGGGTCTCGTCGATGTCGACGGTGACCCGGTCGGCGCCGGGCAGCCCCACCAGCGCCCGGCCGGCGACCTCGTCGTACCCGATCGGCGCCAGGAGCGGCGTGACCGTGCCGGAGGCGAGGCGGGCGGAGTCGAGCAGGTTGTCCACGAGGCCGGTGAGCCGGTCGGCCGACTCCTCGATGGTCGCCATCAGCTCGAGACGGTCCGCCGGCGGCAGCTGCAGGCTGGTGTCCCGCAGGCTGCCGGCCGCGGCCTTGATCGAGGTCAGCGGGCTGCGCAGGTCGTGGCCGACGGTGGACAGCAGCGCGCTGCGGGTCTCGGTGGCGTGAGCGCGGCGCCGCGAGTCGTCGGCCTCGGCCGCCGCCCGCTGGCTGCGCAGCGCGAGCAGCGCCTGCCCGCCCACCACCTCGAGCAGCCTGCGGTCCGCCGCTGGCAGCGACCGTCCGCTGCCGATGAGGTGCAGGTCGTCCTCGATCTCGACGTCGACCTCCGCCTCCTCGGGCGCCATGCACCCCACTGGTCCGGACGAGGTGACACACGTCCACTCGTCCGACGCCGACCCCCCGGTGCGCTCCAGCAGGGCCACCGAATGCAGCCCGAACGCCTCCCGCACCTTCTCGAGCAGCCGCGGCAGCGGATCGCTCCGGGTGAGCACCGTCCGGGCGAACGACGCCAGCAGCGCCCCCTCGGCCCGGGCCCGTGCCGCCTGCTGGGCACGCCTCGCCGCGCGGTCGACGACGATGGCGACGAGCACCGCTACAACCACCATCGCCGCTATCGCCAGGAGGTTCTCCGCGGTGGCGATGGTGAACGAGTAGAGCGGTGGGGTCAGGAAGAAGTTCAGCAGTACGCCGCCGACCACCGCGGCCACCACCGCGGGACCGAGGCCGCCCACCATCGCGACGACGACCGTGGCGAGGAAGAACAGCACCACGTCCGTGGACATCCCGACCACGCCGCGCAGCACGATGCCCGCGCCGGTGGCTGCGAGCGGCATCAGGGCCGCGAGCACCCAGCCCAGCACCTTGCGCGACGCGGGCAGCCCGCTGTGGAACGCCGGGAGCCGCAGGCCACGGCCTGCCCCGTCGTGGGTGACCATGTGCACGTCGATCGACCCGGAGTCCTGCACGACCCGGGCCCCGATGCCCTCCACGAACACGCGCGCCAGCCGCGACCGGCGGGAGGTGCCGAGCACGAGCTGGGTGGCGTTGGCCCCGCGGGCGAAGTCGAGGAGGGCGGCGGGCACGTCCTCGCCGCCGACCACCGTGTGGAAGCTCGCGCCGACGTCCTCGGCCAGCGTCCGCAACCGGGCCACCGCCCCGACCGGGGGCCCGGCGAGCCCGTCGCCGCGCAGCACGTGCACGGCGAGCAGGTCGGCGGCACCGGCGTGCTTGGCGATCCGGGCGGCGCGGCGCAGCACCGTCTCGCTCTCCTTGTCACCGGTCAGCGCGACGACCACGCGCTCGCGGGTCTCCCAGGTATCGCTGATCTCCTTCTCGCTGCGGTAGCGCTGCAGCGCCACGTCCACCTCGTCGGCCACCCAGAGCAGGGCCAGCTCGCGCAACGCGATGAGGTTGCCCGGCCGGAAGTAGTTGGCCAGCGCCGCGTCGACCTTCTCCGCGGCGTAGATGTTCCCGTGCGCCATGCGCCTGCGCAGGGCCTCCGGCGTGATGTCGATCAGCTCGATCTGCGCGGCCTTGCGCACCACCTCGTCCGGCACCGTCTCCTGCTGGCGGACGCCGGTGATGCGCTCGACCACGTCGTTGAGCGACTCGAGGTGCTGGACGTTGACGGTGGTCAGGACGTCGATGCCGGCCTCGAGCAGCTCCTCGACGTCCTGCCAGCGTTTGCGGTTGCGCGAGCCGGGAGCGTTGGTGTGGGCCAGCTCGTCGATCAGCGCGACCTCGGGGCGGCGTGCGAGCACGGCGTCGAGGTCGAGCTCGTCGAGGCCGGGATGGCCGCCGACGCAGCGCCGGGGGACGATCTCGAGGCCGTGGAGCAGGTCGGCCGTCTTCGAGCGGCCGTGGGTCTCGACGATGCCGACGACCACGTCGGTGCCCCGCTCCACGCGGCGGCGGGCCTCCCCGAGCATGGCGTACGTCTTGCCCACCCCGGGTGCTGCTCCGAGGTGGATCCGTAGTTCTCCTCGCCTGCTCACAGCGTCGATTGTGCTCTCACGCGCTCGAGGGCGACCGTCCTCGCCCGTCGTGAGCAGCCGGGACGGCGGGCGCGCCTGGAACACTGGGCCGACGAGGCCGCGTCGGACATCGGGGACGGACATCGGAAGGACGGACCGGGGTGCAGGACCCACACGTGCTGCAGGTGGTGGTCGTCGTCGGGTGCGCCGTGATCGGGTTCACCTGGCTGGCGGGACGGCTGCGGATCACCCCGCCGATCGTGCTGCTGCTCGGCGGCGTCCCGCTGGCCTTCATCCCGTGGACGTCCGACGTGGTGCTGGAGCCCACGGTGGTGCTGCTGGTGTTCCTGCCGGCGCTGCTCTACTGGGAGTCGCTCACCACGTCGCTGCGCGAGATCCGGTCCAACCTGCGGGTGGTCGTGCTGTCGTCGGTGCTGCTGGTGCTGGCCACCGCCGGCCTGGTGGCCGTCACGGCGCATGCCCTGCTGGGGCTGAGCTGGCCGCTGGCCTGGGTGCTCGGCGCGGTGGTCGCCCCCACGGACGCCACCGCGATGGCGGCGGTGGCGGGCCGGATGCCGCGGCGCACCCTCACCACCCTCCGGGCCGAGAGCCTCATCAACGACGGCACGGCACTCGTGGTCTTCGCGCTCGCGGTCTCCGTGGCCACGGGCGAGCAGGTGTTCAGCTGGGCCTCGGCGCTCGGCGCCTTCGCGCTCTCCTACGTCGGTGGTGCGCTCGCCGGGCTGGTGGTCGCCTGGCTGGCGGTGCGGGCCCGCAAGCTGGTGCACGCTCCCCTCTCGGAGGCGGCCATCAGCCTGCTCACGCCGTTCGTCGCGTTCCTGCTGGCCGAGGAGCTGCACGCGTCCGGGGTGCTGGCCGTCGTCGTGTGCGGGCTGACGCTGAGCCAGTCCGGGCCCCGCGTCATCGGTGCCCGCACCCGCATCCAGACCGAGGCGTTCTGGCGCGTCACCACGTTCGTGCTGAACGGCACGCTCTTCGTGCTGGTCGGGCTGCAGCTGCGCGGTGCGGTCGAGGGACTGTCCTCGACCTCGGTTGCGGGGGCGGCCGTGCAGGCGCTGCTCGTCGCGGCCGTGGTGATCGGCACGCGGCTGCTCTGGATGAACGTCACGCCCTACGTCATCCGCGCGATCGACCGGCGCCCCCAGCAGCGGCTGCGCCGCGTGGGCTTCCGGCAGCGGCAGCCGATGGCGTGGGCCGGGTTCCGCGGCGGTGTGTCGCTCGCCGCGGCGCTCGCCGTGCCGCAGGACGTGCCCGGCCGTGACCTGATCGTGCTGGTCACCTTCGGCGTCATCCTGGTGACGCTGGTCGTCCAGGGCCTCACCCTGCCCGCGGTGCTCCGCTGGGCGCGCCTGACCGACGACGGGAGCGAGGCCAGGGAGCAGGCCCTCGCTGAACGGGCCGCCACCGAGGCGGGGCTGTCCGCGCTGCCGGCCATCGCGGAGCGCCTGGGCATCGGGCCGGAGATCGTGGAGCGGGTGCGCGCCGACTACGAGGACCACCTGCACGTGCTGGCCGACCCCACGATGCCGGTGGAGGACCCCGCGCTCGCCGCCGAACGCGGCCAGCACGCCGACGACCAGCGGTTGCGGGCGGCGCTGATCGCCGAGAAGCGCTCCGCGGTGGTGGGACTGCGGGACTCCAGGAAAATCGACGACATCGTGCTGCGCCGGCTGCAGTCCCGTCTCGACGCCGAGGAGGTACGGCTCAGCGCCCCCTCGGCCGACCTGGAGTGAGCCGCCCCGCGGGGACCGTCGGGGCGGCGACGGTCCCCGTGTGGGGGGAGCGGGCACAGCGGTCAGTGCCGGGCCTCCTGCACAGCGAGGTTCAGCGTGGTGACGTTGACGGTCGGCTCGCCGAGGAAGCCCAGCACGCGCCCCGACGACGACTGCGCGACGAGGCCGCGGACCGTGTCCTCGGACAGTCCGGTCACCCGCGCGACGCGGGCCACCTGCAGTGCCGCGTAGGCGGGGCTGATGTCCGGGTCGAGCCCGGACGCCGACGCCGTCACCGCGTCGGGCGGCACGAGCGCCGGGTTCACGCCCTCCCGCTTCGCGATCAGCTCCCGCCGCTGGTTGACGGTGTCGAGCAGGTCCTGGTTGAACCCGCTCTTGTTGGAGCCACCGGACGTGGTGGTGTCGGTCGGGCCGAGCGGCCCGGACGACGAGGCGGACGGCCGGGTGTGGAAGTACGGGTCGGCCGCGGGATCCGCCGGTACCGGGTCGACCCCGATCAACGACGAGCCGACGGCGGTCCCGTTGGCGGCGTGGATGATCGAGCCCCCCGCAGGGCCGGAGAGCCCGGGGAGCTGAGCCACACCGAACACGACGAGCGGGTACACGATCCCGCAGAGGACGGTGAGCGCGACCAGCACGCGCAGCCCGGTGGCGGTCTGGCGCCACAGCATGGTGAGCATCTCTCAGATCCCCGGAATCAGACGGACGAGCAGGTCGATGACGAAGATCCCGGCGAACGGCACGATCACGCCGCCGAGGCCGTAGATCAGCAGGTTGCGGCGCAGCAGGTTCGCCGCGCTCGTGGGCCGGTAGCGCACGCCGCGCAGGGCGAGCGGGATCAGCGCCACGATGATCAGCGCGTTGAAGATGACCGCCGACAGGATCGCCGACTGCGGCGTGGCCAGGTGCATGACGTTCAGCGCACCCAGCGCCGGATAGATGGCGACGAACATCGCCGGCAGGATCGCGAAGTACTTCGCGAGGTCGTTGGCGATGCTGAACGTGGTGAGCGCGCCGCGCGTGATGAGCAGCTGCTTGCCGATCTCGACGATCTCGATGAGCTTGGTCGGGTCCGAGTCGAGGTCGACCATGTTGCCGGCCTCCTTGGCCGCGGCGGTCCCCGTGTTCATCGCGACACCGACGTCGGCCTGCGCGAGCGCGGGCGCGTCGTTGGTGCCGTCGCCGGTCATCGCGACGAGGCGGCCACCCTCCTGCTCCTTCTTGATCAGGGCCATCTTGTCCTCGGGCGTCGCCTCCGCGAGGTGGTCGTCCACTCCCGCCTCAGCGGCGATCGCCCGCGCGGTCCGCGGGTTGTCACCGGTGATCATCACCGTGCGGATGCCCATCGCCCGCAGCTCGGCGAAGCGCGCGGCCATCCCGGGCTTGACCACGTCGGACAGCCGCACCACGCCCAGCAGCCGGGCCCCCGCTCCCTCCGCGGATGCCGCTTCGGCGACGACGAGCGGGGTGCCGCCGCCGTCGGAGATCTCGTCGACGATGGCGTCGATCTCGGCGGACTGCGTGGCCGTCCACCTCTGCACCGCCGACGCGGCGCCCTTGCGCACCGACCGGCCGTCGACGTCGACACCCGACATGCGGGTCTGCGCGGTGAACGGCACGAACTCGGCGACGGCCTCGGCTGCCGTGGCCTCGCCGGGCAGGCCGTACTCGCGAGCGCAGAGATCGACGATGCTGCGGCCCTCGGGCGTCTGGTCGGCGAGGCTGGAGAGCCGGGCCGCCACCGCGAGGGCGGCGCCGGAGACCCCTGACACCGGGATCAGTGCCGTCGCCTGCCGGTTGCCGAAGGTGATCGTGCCGGTCTTGTCGAGCAGCAGCGTGTCGATGTCGCCCGCGGCCTCGACCGCGCGACCGGAGGTGGCCAGCACGTTGCGCTGCACCAGCCGGTCCATGCCCGCGATGCCGATCGCGGAGAGCAGGGCGCCGATCGTGGTCGGGATGAGGCACACGAGCAGGGCGGTCAGGACGATCAGCGACTGGTTCACCCCGGCGTAGGTGCTCATCGGCGCCACGGCGACCACGGCCAGCAGGAAGATGATCGTCAGGACGGCCAGCAGGATCGTCAGCGCGATCTCGTTGGGCGTCTTCTGCCGGGAGGCGCCCTCGACCAGCGCGATCATCCGGTCGACGAACGACTCCCCCGGCTTCGTCATGATCTTCACGACGACCCGGTCCGAGAGCACGGTGGTGCCACCGGTCACGGAGCTGCGGTCACCACCCGCCTCCCGGATGACCGGCGCGGACTCCCCGGTGATCGCCGACTCGTCGACGGTCGCGATGCCCTCGACGACGTCGCCGTCACCCGGAATCGTCTCGCCCGCCTCGACCACCACCAGGTCACCGATGCGCAGTTCGGTGCCAGGCACCTGCTCCTCCGCACCGGAGGAGGTGAGGCGCCGGGCGACCGTCTCCTTCTTGGTGCGCCGCAGCGACTCCGCCTGCGCCTTGCCCCGGCCCTCGGCCACGGCCTCGGCCAGGTTGGCGAACAGCACCGTGAACCACAGCCACACCGCGATCCACCACGCGAACACGCTGGGCTGGATGATCGCCATGACGGTGACCACGACCGAGCCGACCCAGACCACGAACATGACCGGGTTGCGCAGCTGGGTGCGCGGATCGAGCTTGCGCAACGCCTCGGGCAGGGACGCGAGCAGCTGCCGGGGACTGAACGCCCCCGCCTTGACGGCCTGCGGAGCCTCGGGTGCGGCGGTGGGACGTTCCTGGAGATCGAGGGTCATGACAGAGCCTCCGCGATGGGCCCGAGCGCGAGGGCCGGGAAGAAGGTGAGGGCCGCGACGAGGATCAAGGTGCCGCCGACCAGCACGCCGAACATGGTTCCGTCCGTGGGCAGCGTGCCGGCGCCGGCTTCGACCCGTTTCTGCTTGGCGAGCGAGCCGGCGAGCGCGAGCACGGCGAGGATCGGCACGAAACGGCCGAAGAGCATCGCCAGCCCCAGCGTCACCTGGAAGAAGTCACTGGTGACCGTGAGGCCACCGAACGCACTGCCGTTGTTGTTGGCCGCCGAGGCGTAGGCATAAAGCACCTCGGAGAAGCCGTGCTCTCCGCTGTTGCCCAGTGCCCCGAGCGTGCTCGGCAGCGCGATGGCCAGCCCGGCGCCGATGAGCACCAGCGCGGGCATCGTGAGGATCGAGATCGACGCCGCCGTCACCTGGACGCGGCCGAGCTTCTTCCCCAGGTACTCCGGGGTGCGCCCGACCATCAGACCGGCGAGGAACACACCGATGATCGCGATCACGAGGATCCCGTACAGCCCGGTGCCCGTACCACCGGGCGCGACCTCACCGAGCAGCATGTTGAGGATCGTGATCCCGCCCGCGCCACCGGTGTAGCTGTCGTGCAGCGAGTTGACCGCACCGGTCGACGTGCCCGTGGTGGAGACGCCGAAGAGGATCGAGCTCGGGATCCCGAACCGGACCTCCTTGCCCTCCAGCGCCGCACCGGCCGCCTGCGCCGCGGGCCCGTTGGGGTGGGCCTCGGAGAACCAGGCGACGGCGATGAACGCCGTCCAGATGACGCCCATGACGGCGGCGAGCACGGTGCCCTGACGGGTGCTGCGCACCATCGTGCCGAAGGTGCGGGTGAGGCACACCGGGATCACCAGCTCGAGGAAGATCTCGATGAAGTTGCTCAGCGCGTTCGGGTTCTCGAACGGGTGCGCGGAGTTGGCGTTGAAGATGCCGCCGCCGTTGGTGCCGAGCTCCTTGATCGACTCCTGCGACCCGGCGGGCGCCAGCGGCAGGGTGTGCTGCATGCCGTCGACCCCGGTGATCGTGACGCCGGAGTGGAAGGACATCACCACGCCGGTGGCGATCAGCACGATCGCGGCGACGAAGGAGATCGGCAGCATCAGCCGGATCACGCCACGGGTCAGGTCGACCCAGAAGTTGCCGAGCCGGTCGGTGCTCGAGCGGACGAAGCCCCGGATCAGCGCGATCGCCACCGCGATGCCGACCGTCGCGGACACGACGTTCTGCACGGTGAGACCGGCCATCTGCACGGTGTTGCCGAGCGTGCTCTCCGGCACGTAGGACTGCCAGTTCGTGTTGGTCACGAACGAGATCGCGGTGTTGAACGCCACCGAGGGCGTCACCGCGCCGTGCCCGAAGGCCATGGGGAGGAACGCCTGCAGCCGCTGGAGCAGGTACAGCAGGACGACCCCGACGAACGAGAAGCCGAGCACCCCGGTCGCGTAGGTGGTCCAGCGCTGCTCGGCGTCGGGGTCGACGCGGATCAGCTTGTAGAGGGCCTTCTCCACCCGCCAGTGCTTGGTGGTCGTGAAGATGCGCGCCATGTAGTCGCCGAGCGGCTTGTACACGAGCGCGAGCAGCCCGACCATGGCGACGATCTGGAGGATGCCGGCGAGAGTGTCGTTCATGGCTGCACCTCCGCGGGACGGATCACGTCGGGGCGCATCAGAAGCGCTCCGGGCGCAGCAGGGCGACGAACAGGTAGATCAGCAGGCCCAGAGCGATGAGCCCGCCCGCGATGTACGCAGCGGCGTTCACAGCGACTCGAGCCCTCTCATCATCAGGGCGAGGACCGCGAAACCGGCGATCGTCAGCACCACGTAGGCCAGGTCGGCCATCGTTTCTCCTCCACCAGGACACACCGGCCCACCATGTGGCGGACCGGTGCGCGAGCATCGTCGGATCCTGGGAGGTGCGGTGCGCTGCGAACGCCCCGTTGACGCGCCGAGCCTGCGACGTTGACGCGATCCTGACGCTGCCGTGGCGCCCCTCACGCGCGCAGCGACATCCGGCCCCGCTCCGATGCGGCCCCGATCGGAGAAGGGCGGTCCGTGCCGGCGGCCCCCGACACGCCGGCACGGACCGAGGCGGGTCCTACCCCCTGTCACCGCGGCCTCGCGGCACCAGGTGGGCGGACCAGGTTCGTCAGCCGGTGGGTGCAGCCGGCGGGACGGGCGCAGTGGACGGGACGGGCG
>NZ_JAAXKY010000209.1 GCF_012911925.1 Pseudonocardia xinjiangensis
GCCTCTACGGCGGCACCGTCACCAGCGGCCAACACATCCCCGACGGCACCAACGGCTTCTCCACCCGCTACATGTGGCGCACCGACGGCGCCGGCGAGGTCTACGCCTACCTCCCCACCTCCCAGCAACACGGCACCTCACTCGGCCGCGGCTGCTGGACCTTCACCCCCGGCCGCTGGACCCGGCTCCACCAACGCATCACCCTCAACACCCCCGGCCTCGCCAACGGCCGCATCACCGTCTGGCAGGACGACCGCCTCGTCCTCGACCACCCCGGCCTCTACTTCCGCACCACCTCCGACCTGCGCATCGACGGCCTGTTCTTCTCCACCTTCTTCGGCGGCGACGACTCCAGCTGGGCCAGCCCCACCGACCAGCACGCCGACTTCGCCGACTTCACGCTCACCTCCACCGTCCTGGCCTCCCCCGTCCACACCGGCCCTCCGGTCTACGGCCCGGCCGGTTGCACAGCGGCTGGTTGGCCGTGATCCGGACGGCGCCGATCCGGGCTCTGCTGCTCGTCCTCGTGTTCCTGCTCCTGTCGAGCGGCTGCGCGGCGCCGGCACCCGAGCCGCTGGTCCGCCGCGACGTGGCACCGAGCGCAGTGCTCGACCCGAGCCGGCCGTGCGTCCGGGAGGCCGCGGCGGGTGCACCCGCGGACCGGACCCCGCCTGCCGGCCTCGCCGTGCGCGTCGACCCCGTCACCGGCACGGTCGCGCTGACCGGCGGGGAGGGTGTCACCCTGCCCGTGCTGAGCACGGCGATCGGCGACCCGGCGGTGCTGCGCGAGGTCGCCCCCGGGGAGTGGCTGCTCGGGGCCGACCTCCAGGTGCTCACCGGTGCCTCGTTGCAGATCACTGCCCCTGACGTGCGCTGGCTCAAGCTCAGCAGCGGCCCCGCCGGTTTCGTGGCCGTCACGGCGCTGGGCGGTGGTCTCGAGATCACCGGATCCTGCGTGACGTCGTGGGACACGGCGCTGCAGCACGCCGACACCGAGCACGTCGACGGTCGCAGCTTCCTGCTCGCCCGCGACGGCGGGCGGATGATGGTCGACCTCTCCGAGCTGCGCTACCTCGGCTACGGCGAGGTCGAGTCCTACGGGATGTCGTGGCGCACGGAAGGCACCACGGGCGGGATCAGGGCCAGCATCGTGTCGCACCTGTTCTACGGGCTCTACTCCTACGAGGTCGGTGGGCTCGTGGTGCAGGACAACGAGTTCCACGACAACGTGCTCTACGGGATCGACCCGCACACCGGCTCGCACGACCTGCTGATCGAACGCAACCTCGTGCACGACAACGGCAAGCACGGGATCGTCCTGGCCGAGGACTGCACCGACAGCGTGATCCGCGACAACGTGGTCCACGCCAACGACCACCACGGGATCGTGCTCTACCTCCGCTCCGACCGGAACATCGTCGAAGGCAACGACTCCTTCGGCAACGCCGCCCAGGGCATCAACATCAACGAGTCGGCAGGCAACACCGTGCGCGGCAACCGCGTCTACGACAACACCGAGTCCGGCATCGCCGTCGGCCAGACCGCGCACGACAACCTCGTGGAGAACAACCAGATCCGCGGCAACCAGCAGGACGGCATCCGTCTCGTCACCGACGCCGCACAGACCGTCATCCGGGGCAACGTCATCGGCGAGAACACCCGCTACGGCGTCTACGTCGACGGCAACGGCACCTTCGACCTCACCGGCAACACCATCTTCGGCAACCACACGGGCGTCATGCTGAAGGGTGGCATCGCCGCGCTCCCGGAGTTCGACGACCAGATCTTCGACAACGTCGTGGCCGACATATCGAAGAACTGACCGGCCGCCGCGGTCCGCCTCGCGGACTCCCTTGTCGGTGGCGAGCCCGGAAAAGGTCATGACCGGCTGACGTCGGGGGCCGGGGGCGGTGCAGATCGACGACGCGAACGTGACCTCTGATCGTTTCCCGGCAGCCGCTGCGCCGCGTGCGGCGGCCTAGAGCGCCGTTCCGTTCCGGTTCTCCTCTGGATCCTTCCGGCCGACCCCGCCGAGAACGCCGAACCGTTCCGGGCGCTCGTCCACGTAGAGGGGCGAATCCGGACGCCAGAGCGGGATGTGCACCAGCCCGGGGTCGACCAGCGACAGCCCGTCGAACTGTTCGAGCAGCTCGCTGCGGGAGCGGAGGCAGATCGGCGTGTCGATCTGGTTCGACAGCTTCTGGGCCTCGATCACCTCCGGAGGCTGGTCCTCATGGGTGACGTTGGCCAGAGCGATGAAGCTGCCGGAGCAGACCGCCTCACGGAGGCGCTTGACGATCCCCGCGGGGTCGTCGGCGTCGGGGATGAAGTGCAGCAGGCCGAGGATCAGCACTCCGACCGGCTGTTCGAGGTCGAGGAGCCGCCGGGTCTCCGGGGCGGCGAGGACGGACTCGACCTCCCGGGCGTCGGCCTGCACCACGGCGGTGCGGGGATCACCGTCGAGGATCATCCGGCTGTGGGAGACGGCCACCGGGTCGACGTCGACGTAGACGACGCGGGCGGCCGGATCGGCTCGCTGAGCCACCTCGTGGACATTGCCGAGCGTCGGGATCCCGGACCCCAGGTCGAGGAACTGGTGGATGCCCTGGTCCCCCATGAACCGCACGGCGCGGCGCAGGAAGGCCCGATTGGCACGCATCGCGTCACCGATGTCGGGGGTCATGCGCGAAACGATCTCGGCCAGCTCCCGATCCACCGCGAAATTGTGGGCGCCACCAAGGAAGTAGTCGCAGACGCGGGCCCCGCTCGGCCGTTCTAGATCAATTTCTGCAGACACCCAGTTCGGCCGCTCCATGGCACCACCCCTCACGGGTTACCCGACCGCGCAACCATAACTGCTCCGTCCGAGCGACGGATACTGCACGTTCTACTCGGGGGAGAAGTCTGACGCATTCGGCCGTATCGTTGGGCCGATGACCAGCGGGCAGCGGGATTTCCATCGCGCACCGGATGTGACTGCGCTGGTGGCGTCCTGGGCCGGCGATCTCGCTCGCGTGCCGTACCTGCCGCTGTCCCGCGACGACCTGCACGAGTTCCTCACGGCCGCGGCGTCGCGGGTGGCGCTCGCGGCGGCCGTCGACCCTGTGGACCTCGACGCGGCCCGGGAGGTCGGCGCCTCGATGGTCGACGCCGGACTGCTCGCCGCCGACGTCCTGCCCATCACCGTGAGCGCGCTGGCCCGCAACCTCCCCAAGGCGGCGCGGTCGGCCGGTGCCCACCGGCCGCATGAGACCGCGCCGACCGTCGAGGCGGCGGTGGCCGACGGCTATGTGGCGAAGCTGCGGGCCCGGATCCTCGACGAGCAGGAGCTGATGCGCAGGACGGAGGTGAAGGCCCGCTACCAGATGGAGGGGGCGCTGCGCTCCAGCGAGGCCCGCTTCCGCGCCATCTTCGCCAACGCCGCGATCGGCATCACCATCGCCGACACCGACGGGCGGATCGTCGACGTGAACGCGGCACTGGCCTCGATGCTCGGGTACACCATCGCCGAGTTCCGCCTGCTCACCGTGGGCGACTTCATGTACCCGGACGACGCCGCCGACATGTGGGAGCTCTACGAGGAGATCTTCGAGGGCAGGCGCGAGAGCGGCCAGGTGGAGAAGCGCTACCGGCACCGTGACGGGCGCATCGTGTGGACCAACCTCACGGCCTCACTCATCCGGGACGCCGACGGCACGCCGGTGTTCATCGTGGCCATGGTCGAGGACATCACCACCCGCCGCGAGCTGCAGGAGCGGCTGCGGCGCCAGGCGCTGCACGACCCGCTGACCCTGCTGCCCAACCGCGCGCTCTTCCAGGACCGGCTCGCCGCGGCGTTCGCGCAGCCAGGAGCCCGCGTCGGCATCTGCTACCTCGACCTCGACCGGTTCAAGGCCGTGAACGACCGGCTCGGGCACGACGTCGGCGACACGCTCCTGATCGGGGTGGCCCGCCTCCTCGACAAGTGCGTGTCCACGCGGGGGCACCTGGTGGCCCGGATGGGAGGCGACGAGTTCGTCATCCTCGTCGACGACCCGCCGGAGGGCGAGCTGGCGATCCTCGCCGACACCGTGCTCGCCGTGCTCGCCGAGCCGATCGACGTCGACGAGCACCGGCTGTCGGTCTCGGCCAGCATCGGCGTGATCGAGTGCTCCGTGGACGAGACCACGCCGGCGGAGATCCTCAAGGCCGCCGACGTCACCCTGTACTGGGCGAAGTCCGACGGCCGCAACCGGTGGGCCCGCTTCGACCCGGAGCGCAACGCGCGCGACATGACGCGCTACACCTTGTCGGCCAACCTGCTCCCGGGGCTCGAGCGCGGCGAGTTCCGGGTGGAGTACCAGCCGATCGTCGGGCTCGCCGACAGCCGGGTGCACGGGGTCGAGGCGCTCGTCCGCTGGGCGCATCCCACGCTCGGCCTGCTCAGCCCCGACCAGTTCATCGACCTCGCCGAGGAGACCGGCTCGATCGTCCCGCTCGGCCGCCACGTACTGAACGAGGCCTGCGCGCGGGGCGCCGAGTGGCACGCCGCCCATCCCGACGCCGGCCTGTTCATCAGCGTCAACCTCGCCGTGCGGCAGGCCCACGACGCCGGGCTCGTCGCGGACGTCACGCGCGCCCTGAAGGACACCGGCCTGCCACCGCACCTGCTGCAGCTCGAGCTCACCGAGAGCGCGCTGCTCGGCCCGGCCGGACGGCCGGTCGAGGCGATCAGCGCGCTGGCCGAGATGGGCATCCGCATCGCCGTGGACGACTTCGGCACCGGGTACTCCAACCTCAGCTACCTCCCCCGGCTCCCGCTCCACACCCTCAAGCTCGCCGGCACGTTCATCGACGGCCTGCGCAACCCCGCCACGGGCGCCGACCCCATCGTCAGCAGCCTGATCACCCTCGCCCACGCCCTCGGGCTCGCCGTCACCGCCGAGGGCGTCGAGACCCCGGCGCAGGCCGACCGGCTGCGGGCCAGCGCCTGCGACACGGTCCAGGGCTGGCTCTACGCCCGGCCCGCGGCGTGGGACGAGATCACCGACCTGTTCGGCAGGGCGCTCCCCCCGGAGGGCTGACCACCCCTACCCGGCCTGCACTCCCGGCTTCCGGTCCTCCACCACGTAGCTCGCGCGGGTGCTGATCGGGGCACCGGGCGTCGTGACCGACGGGACGACCCGGAAGTCGCTGCGCCAGCGTTGCTGGTTCACGGTGACGCGGACGTAGCCCCGCTGGCTGTTGAAGAACTTCATGTGCGGGTTCGCCGCCAGCAGCGCCTGCCCGTCCGCCGTCATGTCGGCACCGTTGCCGCCGGTGGTGATCGACGTGCCGACGAACTCGCTCCCCACCGTCGGCGAGCCGGGGTCGGCGTAGTCGCGCTTGAGGTCCCACGCGTAGTTCTGGTGCCGGTCGCCGGTGATCACGACGAGGTTGCGCACCTTGCGGTCCTGCGCGGCCGCGAGGACGCGGTTGCGGTCGGCGACGTAGCCGTCCCACGGGTCGAGGTAGACCTCCGTGGGGTCGCCCGGGTCCAGGTCGGTCTGTCCCATCGGGACCTGGTTGCCGATCACCTGCCAGCGGGCCCGTGACCGCGAGAACCCGTCCAGCAGCCAGTCCCGCTGCGGCGCGCCGAGGATGGTGCGCTTCGGGTCCAGCCGGTCGGTGCAGGTCGCGGACGTCCCGTCGCCGCAGGGCTGGTCGTCGCGGAACTGGCGGGTGTCGAGCATCGTGAACTCGGCGAGGTCGCCGTAGGCGATCCGGCGGTGGAGGTGCATGTCCGGGCCGGCCGGGAGCTGGGCGCGGCGGTAGGGCAGGTTCTCGTACATCGCCTGGTAGGCCTGCGCCCGCCGCTGCCGGAACACCGCCGGGTCCTGGTCGGGCTCGGTGTCGGCCTGCGAGATGTCACGGGCCCAGTTGTTCTCCACCTCGTGGTCGTCGTTCACATGGATCCAGGCGAAGTTGGCGTGCGCGGCCTGCAGCGGCTTCTCCGCCTTGTAGAGCGCGTACTGCAGCCGGTAACGCGCCAGGTCGAAGGTCTCCCCGCGGAACTGGTCCCCGGCCGGCGTCCCGCGCTTCTGCCCGGTGACGCCGTTCTCGTAGATGTAGTCACCGAGGTGGACGACGAGGTCCAGATCCTCGGCGGCCAGGTGGTCGTAGGCGGTGAAGAACCCGTCCTCCCAGGACTGGCACGAGGCGAAGGCGAAGTTCAGCTCGTGCAGCGAGGACCCCGCCCGCGGCGCCGTCCTCGTCCGCCCGACGGGTGAGATCTCCCCGCCGACCCGGAACCGGTAGTAGTACTCGCGGTCGGGCAGCAGCCCGCTGATCTCCGGGTGCACCGAGTGCCCGAGCTCGGGAGTGGCGACCACGCTCCCGCCGTTGACCACGGTCCGGAACCGCTCGTCCGTGGCCACCTCGTACTCGACGCGGACCGGTCGGGCGGGCATGCCGCCGGAGCCGTCGGGCACGAACGGGTCCGGGGCCAGGCGCGTCCACAGCACCACGCCGTCGGGCGCGGGGTCACCCGAGGCCACACCGAGCGTGAACGGGTTGCCCATCGACGGTGCCGCGGCGTACGCGGCGGAAGCGTTCCAGGCGCCCGTGCCCAGCAGCACGGCGGCGGCACCGGCACCACCGACCCCGAGAAACCGGCGTCGGGAGAGCGGGGAAAGACGTGACATCAAGATCCTCCTGTGCGACGACAGGAAGATCGTCATTTCCGGACATGGCCGGCACGCGGCACACCGACCGCGTTCTCGTGAACGGGGCCGGTCGGCTGCTCCGCGGATGGGCGGGCAGCCTCATCCGCGGTGGACGGCGACCTCGATCAGGCCGCTGTGGATCTCCGGGTCAGGTCCGGATGTACTCGCCGGGCCCGTCGCCGAGCACCGGGTACGTGGCGCTGCCCATCCGTGGCGGATCCTGCAACGGCCCGGAGTGGGCCGTTGACCAGCGCGCCCAGTCCTCCCACCAGGAGCCGTCGTGGCGCTCGGCGATCTCGCGCCACCCCTGCGCCGTGGCCGGCAGCGACTCGGTCTCGGCGATCATGTGCCACACCTTCGGTCCCGGCGGGCTCACGATGCCGGCGATGTGTCCACCGCTGCTCAGCGCGAACCGGACCGGACCGCTGACGAGCCCGACCGTCCGGTACGCCGACTGCCACGGCACGATGTGGTCGTTGATCGCGCTCACGACATAGGTGGGCGCCTTGATCACGCTGAGATCGATCGTCTTCCCGGCGATCTCGAGCTCACCGGCGGCGAGCTTGTTCTCCAGGTAGAAGTTCCGCAGGTAGAACGCGTGCATCTCGGCGGGCATGCGGGTGCTGTCGGCGTTCCAGGCGAGGATGTCGAACGCTGGCGGGTTCTTGCCCATCAGCCAGTTCGACACGACGTAGTTGAAGATCAGGTCGTTGGCGCGCAGCACGTCGAACGTGCCGGCCATCGAGCTGCCCTCCAGGGTCCCCTCGCGCCGCATCTTCTTCTCGAGCTTCTCGATGGTGCGCCGGTCGGTGAACGTGCCGAGCGCCCCCGGCTCGGCGTAGTCGAGCATCGTGTTGAGCAGGGTCAGCGCGCCGATGCGGCGGTCGCCCGCCTGCTGGAGGTACGCCGCGGTGATCCCCGTGAGGGCCCCGCCGAGGCAGAGCCCCACGATGTCGACCGTCTCGGCGCCGGTGATCTCCTGGATCACGTCGAGCGCCTTCTGCGGACCGTTGACGAGGTAGTCGTCCATGGTGGTGCCGGACATGTCCTTGGACGGGTTCTTGTAGCTGATCACGAAGACCGTGCGCCCGTGGTCCACCGCCCACTGGACGAAGCTGCGGTCGGGCGCGAGGTCCATCACGTAGTACTTGTTGATCCACGGCGGGCTGCACAGCATCGGGTTGGCGTGCACCTGCTCGGTGCGCGGCTCGTACTGCAGCAGTTCCATGAGCTCGTTGCGGTAGACGACCTTCGCCGGTGTGCAGGCGAGGTTGCGGCCCACCTCGAACCCGCTGGTGTCCACCTGGCGCGGCCGCCCCTCGTTGTGGACCAGGTCGTCGAGGAAGTTCTGGGCGCCCTTGAGCAGGCTGCCGCCTGCCGTCTCGAACGCGCGCTTGAGCGCCGCCGGGTTCGTGGCGAGGAAGTTGGTGGGGGCGAGAGCGTCCAGCAGCAGGTCGAGCGCCATCGCGGCCTTGCGTGCGGCATCGGCCTCCAGCTCCGCCGAGCCGACCACGTCACGGGCGAACCGGCACGCCGCCAGGTAGGCCAACCGGACCGAGTAGAACACCGGGTTGGCGTCCCACGCCGGGTCCGCGAACCGGCGGTCCTTCGGATCGGGCGGGACCGGGGGCTGCGCCTCGCCACCCAGCCAGCGGGTGGTGGCGATGAACGGGATCCGCGCCAGGTCCGTCGCGAGCCGGATCCCCGCCAGCGCGGTGTCGCCCGGACTCGCCAGGCTCGCGCGCACGGCCTGGGTCAGCGCCTCGCCGAACCCGGCGGCGTCCAGGTCCTCGAACAGGTCGGACTCCGGGCCGAGAGCGCTCGCGGCGTGCTCGGCAGCGGTGTCGGGCAGTTCCTCGGCCATGTGCACATCCTCACGTCCGACGAGCTCCGGAAAGACCATCCTCCCGCTGGCAGAGAACGTCGAACACCCCCGATCGGGCCCGTTCCGCGCGCCGGACCCGGTCCTCGCAGAGCCCGCGGGGGCTGCGAGGACCACAGCGGGCGCGCGTACAGCTGAACAACCGGACGTCCGTGCGGGATCCCGGCGCCCCTGTTTGACATACTTATCGGGGCGTGCCTACTTTCCCGTCGCCGAGGCATCCGCCCCGGCTCAGGAACGCGGCCAAGGAGCGACATGAAGCATCCCGAGGCCGGAATCGCAGCGGCCCTGCGGCTCACCCGGGAAGGACGGCTGACCGAGGCGGTCGACGTCATACAGAGCACCCTGAACGGCGGCGGCGCGCCGAAGCCCGCCGCGCCGTCCCCCGGGACCGACCTGCCGAGCCGGGTGCGCCGCGGCATGGCGCGGTCGCGTCAGGACGACGAACGCCCCGAGGCCCCCGGCGCAGCGGGGCAGACCCTGCACCTCACCCACACCGAGGCGGCGGGCACCCGGCTGTTCGACCTCTACGTCCCCTCGTCCCTGCGCCACGGCGAACGGCCACCGCTCGTGGTCATGCTGCACGGCGGGACGCAGGACGCCGCCGACTTCGCGCTCGGCACCGGGATGGACCGGCTCGCCGAGCGGCATCGCATGCTCGTGGCGTATCCCGAGCAGTCCACCGCGGCCAACCGCGGCAGGTACTGGAACTGGTTCTCCCCCGCCGACCAGCAGCCCGGGGCGGGCGAACCCGCCGTCCTGGCCGGGATCACCCGGCGGATCATCGCCGAGCACGGCGCCGACCCCCGCCGCGTGTACGTCGCGGGGCTCTCGGCCGGGGGCGCGATGGCCGCGGTGCTGGCCGTCACCGATCCCGACCTCTACGCGGCCGTCGGCGTGCACTCGGGCGTCGCCTACGGCGCCGCGCACGACGCCGGCTCCGCCTTCGCCGCGATGCGGGGCGGCGGTGCCCGCCGGGCGGGTGCCGACATGCCACTGGTCGTCTTCCACGGCGACGCCGACAACGTCGTGGCCCCGGTCAACGCCGAGCACCTGGTCGAGGCCCGCCTCGCGGCCGGTGCGGGGCGCACCACGGCGACGACGCGCCAGGTGGCCACGGCCGGGCGCCGGACCAGCACGCAGACCGTCGTCCGTGGCGAGGACGGGTCCGTCGTCGCCGAGTCGTGGCTGGTGCACGGGCTCGGGCACGCCTGGTCGGGAGGCGACGCGGCCGGCTCGTACACCGACCCGGAGGGCCCGGACGCGTCCGCCGAGATGGTCCGCTTCTTCCTCGACCATCCCGGGGGCCGCGGCTGACCGGGCGGCGCACCGCCGTCACTCCGCGGGAGACTCCCGGCGCTCGGGGTCGCTCCTGTCCCGCTGCTCGAACTCGACGTTGATCGTCTGCGACTCCTTGAACCGCTGGGTGCTGGCGTAGGAGGTGTAGCTGCGGCGGTCGGCGTGGGTGAGGTCGACGTCCTCGACGAAGGGGGTGAGCAGCGAGCGCGGGTAGAGCCGCCTGCTGAGCACGGTGTTGAGCTCGGCGGCGAGCACGATGATCGTCGCCTCCAGATAGATCCACGCCAGCAGCCCGAGCACGATGCCGAACAACCCGTACACCTGGGTCGACCCCATCAGCCCGTGGCCCACGAAGAAGGCGCCCAGCGACTGCAGGATCTGCCAGGCGACCGCCGACATGATCGCGCCGGGCAGCACGTCACGGACGCTGACGTCCCGGACGGTCAGCGCGCGGAAGCCGAGCACGAACAGCCCGCAGATCGCCACGACCGACACCACGATCGCCAGCACGCGCAGCCCGCGACCCGCGGTGGCC
>NZ_JAAXKY010000020.1 GCF_012911925.1 Pseudonocardia xinjiangensis
CCCCCGCCGCGGCCGACCCCGCGAGTCGCCCGTTCCGACCCCGCGAGTCGCCCGTTCCGCGTCGGCGAGTCGCCCGTTTTGCGGGCACGAGTCGCCCGATCCCCGCCGTGGGTGTCTTCGCAGAGGGAGTGGGTCCCTCGCAGATGCTGTGGCTCTGCGAGGAACCCACCCGCTCTGCGAGGACGCCCCGCAGGCGGCGAGTCGCCCGCCTTGTGCGTGCGAGTTGCCAACTCTGCGGGTGCGTGCGAGGGCCGTCGCGCCGTTCTCCCCGAGTTGTGCACGTCCTGGACGGCGGGCCGCGCTCCGCCTGCGGCCCGCCCCCCACGAGGACGCCCCGCGCCCGGGCGAGTCGCCCGATTCGGCAGCGTTTGGCTCGTCAGCACCGGGAGGGTCGTGCCGTTCGGCGCCCGATCCGGGCGCATGGTCAGCCGGACGGCGGCCGATGCGCTAGAACGATCGCATGGCGCAGGCGTACGTGATCGGCACCTTCGACACGAAGGGCGCGGAACTGCAGTACGCCGCCGAACGGCTACGGGCCGCCGGCGCGGACGCGGTCACCGTCGACGTGTCGACCCAGCGCGGTGGGTCGGCGGCCGACGTGGCCGCGGAGGAGGTGGCGGCCCACCACCCCGGCGGCGCTGACGCGGTATTCACCGGTGACCGCGGCACGGCCGTCAGCGCCATGGCCGAGGCGCTGGTGCACTTCCTGGGCGCGCGCTCCGACGTGGCCGGGGTGCTCGGCCTCGGCGGCTCCGGTGGGACGGCGCTGATCACCCCGGCGATGCAGGCGTTGCCGGTCGGGGTCGGGAAGATCATGGTGTCGACGGTGGCGTCGGGGAACGTCGCTCCGTACGTCGGCGCCTCCGACATCGCGATGTGGTACTCCGTCACCGACGTCGCCGGCCTCAACCACATCTCCCGCCGCGTCATCGGCAACGCCGCGCACGCGCTCGCGGGCATCGTCCTGAACGAGATCCCCGCCACGGAGGACCGGCCCGCGGTGGGGCTGACGATGTTCGGCGTCACCACGCCGTGCGTCACGTCCGTGATCGAGCGGCTCGGGGACGCCGTCGACCCGCTCGTCTTCCACGCCACCGGCACCGGCGGGCGGGCCATGGAGAAGCTGGTGGACGACGGGCTCGTCAGCTCGGTGCTCGACATCAGCACCACGGAGGTGTGCGACCTGGTCGTGGGCGGAGTGATGGCGGCGACGGAGGACCGGCTGGGCGCGATCGCGCGCACCCGCGTCCCGTACATCGGATCGTGCGGGGCGCTCGACATGGTCAACTTCGCTGCCCCGTCCACCGTCCCGGAGCAGTTCGCGGATCGCACCTTCTACGAGCACAACCCGCAGGTCACGCTCATGCGGACCACGCCGGAGGAGTGTGTCGAGATCGCCCGGTTCCTGGCCCGCAAGCTCAACGCGTGCGAGGGGCCGGTGCGGTTCCTGCTGCCGACCGGCGGGGTCTCCGCGCTCGACGCGCCGACGCTGCCGTTCTGGAACCCCGAGGCCGACGAGGCGCTGTTCGCCACGCTCGAGGCCGAGGTGAAGCAGACCGACCAGCGCCGGCTCGTCCGCCTGAAGCACCACATCAACGACCCCGAGTTCGCCGACGCGCTGGTCAGCGCGTGGCAGGAGGTGCAGCGGTGACCCGCTTCGTCCGTGCGGAGCTCGTCGAGAAGTTCCAGGACATGGCTCGGCGAGGTGAACCGATCGTCGGCGGCGGGGCGGGCACCGGACTCTCCGCGAAGTGCGAGGAGGCCGGCGGCATCGACCTCATCGTCATCTACAACTCCGGCCGCTACCGCATGGCCGGCCGCGGCTCCCTCGCCGGCCTGCTGGCCTACGGCAACGCCAACGAGATCGTGGTCGAGATGGCGGCGGAGGTGCTGCCCGTCGTCGAGCACACCCCGGTGCTGGCGGGCGTCAACGGCACCGACCCGTTCATGATCACCGACCGGTTCCTGCGCGAGCTCACCGACCTCGGCTTCGCGGGGATCCAGAACTTCCCGACCGTCGGGCTCATCGACGGGGTGTTCCGCGCGAACCTCGAGGAGACGGGGATGGGCTACGGCCTGGAGGTCGACCTCGTCGCCGCCGCCCGCGCCGCCGACCTGCTCACCACGCCCTACGTCTTCTCCGCCGACGACGCCCGCGCCATGACCCGCGCCGGCGCCGACATCATCGTCTGCCACATGGGCCTGACGACTGGCGGTTCGATCGGCGCGGAGACCGCGAAGTCGCTGGACGACTGCGTGGAGCTGATCGACGACTGGGCCGCCGCGGCCCGCGAGGTGCGCGAGGATGTGCTGGTGCTCTGCCACGGCGGCCCGATCGCGATGCCCGACGACGCCGCCCACGTCCTCGACCGGACGAAGCACTGCCACGGCTTCTACGGCGCCTCGTCCATGGAACGACTGCCCACCGAGAAAGCCCTCACCGACCAGACCCGTGCGTTCAAGACCCGTCTCACCCGCTAGGAGACCCTCATGCCCCGCCCGTACGCCAGTGGTGTCGTCCCCGGCTCCGTCGAGGAGGTCTGGACCCTCGTCCGCGACTTCAACGGGATGCCTGCCTGGCATCCCGGTATCGAGAAGAGCTCGCTGGACTCCGGCGCGTCCGGCACCGAGGTGGGAGCAGTCCGTCGCCTGACGCTGGGCGGGGGAGGGGTGGTGGTCGAACGGCTCCTCACTCTCGACGACCTCAGCTACACCTTCACCTACCAGATCCTCGAGAGCCCGTTCGCGGTGCGCCGCTACATCTCCACCTGCCGCATGGCGCCGGTCACCGACTCCGGGCACACGTTCATCGAGTGGTGGTCGGACTACGACTCCGAGGCGGCGGACGAGGAAGAGCTCACCAAGACCTTCGCCGGTGGGGTGTACGGGGGCGGGATCAAGGCGTTGCAGGAGCGGTTCGGGAGCTGAGGCGGCGACTGTCGTCGGTTTCCGTGAAGGCCGCTGACGTTGCTGTCCTTGCTGCTCTCGTGCGGGAGCACTACGCGGCAGACCGGGTTGATACCGGCGTCACGGAATCGGCGATAGTCGAGCACTCCGACGGATCGCGGTCCGTCGTGTTGCCAGGGACCAGATGTTCGAGCCCTACCGCAGTTTCCGGTTGGTCGGTGCGGCTGCGGTTGGGCACACGCTTGTCATCACGTTCACGTGGGACGACGGCGCCGACGACGGCACGGTCTTCCTCATGCCGTTCGATGCTCGCGACATCGAGCTGGACATGACCGACAACATCGCCGTCACGACATTCCTGTCGCACCACCTCGAATTCACTCTCGGCGGCCCGCGGGAGAGTTGGGAGAGGGCGCGGACCACGCCGTTCGGGCCGCGGTTCTCGGTCGTCAGGCCGTACGGTCAGGGCTGATCGACTGACCGCCGGCCTCGCGGCCAGGACCGCGTATGAGCGGCTGTGCCACGATCCGGCCGTGGCGGAGTCGATCGGTCGACGGATAGCGGTCCACCGGCGGCGAGGCGGACCCGATCTCGCCGGTGTCGCCTTATGATGGACGGCTGGCCGCTCACCCTCGTCGTGTGCGGGGCCCCGCTGGCAGCACGCGCTGCCGAGGTGGCGAACGTGCTGAGCGCGCGGTGGGCGGTGTCGATCGTCTCCACGGAAGCGGCGGGGACCTGGTTCCAGGGTGCGACGGTGGACGAACGTCCACGTCCCGAGCAGGTCGTCGCCTGCCCGTTGACGTTCAACTCGGCGAACAGGGTGGCGGCCGGAATCATGGACACGCCCGCCTCCGGGGTGCTGTGTGACGCCCTCGGCGCCGGGATCCCGGTAGTAGCGGTTCCCATGGTCAACGACCGGCTCTGGGGCCATCCCGCGTGGGCGTCAACGCTGCGAGTGCTGAGAGAGGCGGGTGTCCGGCTGGTCGACCCGCAATCGGGGCGGATCGGCGAGGTGTCACCCGTGCGCTCCGGAACAGGTCCCGAGGTGGTCGCCATGTTCGACCCGTCGTGGGTGGTCGACGCGGTGGGCTGAGGCTCGCAGGGCTGTGCGGGTCGCACAAATGTGCGGATTGGAGGCTGCCGAGGACGATGTGCTTTCCGCGTGTTCATCTTCGACGGCGTGGCACGTGTGCTTGCTGATGGTGATCCCAGGGTGTGGCAACGGCTGCTCGACGAGCACGTTGCGGCGGCAGATGCGCGTTGCCGGGTCTGTTCGATCGGAGGTGGGCGTGGCCGTCCTTTGTGGCCGTGCCGGCTATATCTCGCCGCCAGCGGAGCCGCGGATATCGCAGGCCGTCGAAGCGCAGGCCGTCGAAGAAGGCATTGAGCGTCCTCAGGGAGCTGGCAGCCTTCAGCCTGTCATTTTCTCGAAGAACTCCTGCGTCTCGGGGTCGGTGGAGAACATTGCCGTCGCCTTCATCCCCCGGGTGAGGAGCACCTTGTAGGTGTTGCGCACCAGCGCCGGGAACTCCAGCTCGCTTGCCTTCTTCACCTGCCCGTCGAACGACCGGTCCCGCCGGGCGACCCACTGACCGTCACGGCGAACGAAGTCGTCGCCGAAGATCACGCCGGACCAGTCGTACTCGAAGCCCTGAGCTGTGTAGATGCAGCCGACCTGCCTGAAGCCGCGGGTGTCGCTGGCCCAGAAGTGCGACGCCGGCACGCCCGGCACCGGCTTCTCCGGTTTGGCGTTCCATGGCCGCCGCCAGTCGCCGATGACGACGTCGTCGACGAGGGTCTTGGTGCCCTCGACGATCGTCGGGTCGCTCCAGCGCCAGCAGTAGCCCGCTGCGACTCGGGCGGTGTCCCCTGAGTCGGGGCGCCGGGTGAGAAGCCATGACTCCAGTGCCTGCGGTGAGGGGAGCGCGGCGACCTGGTAGGTCTCATCGGTGTCGCGGGTCATCTCTGACCACGACATGGGCTCCGCCGAGGTGAGTCCCAGCAGGCGCAGGACCCACTGGTCGTAGACCTGCGAGCCTCCGCACCGGAACTGGCCGTTGAGGTGCACCACCGACACCTGGCAGTTCGCGTTCTCCGCCGCTGCCCGGATCTCCGCCTCGGTGCCCATCTCGCCGGGGCGTACGACCTGTCGTTCGTCCAGGAGGAAGACCGGGGTGCGAGCGACGTCGATCAGCTCCTGGATCTGCCGCTTCGCCTTCTGACGTTTGTCGGCCTTGGTGAACCGGTTGACGCTGGTCTCCCGGATGCGATGCGCCTCGTCACAGATCAGTACGTCGAGGCTGTTCGGTGCCTCACCGATGAAGGTGTTGAAGTACACGAACATCTGTTGGACGCGGGTGCTGCGCGAACCGACGACGATCTTCCGCAAGGTGTTGGTGAAAGAGCTGGAACCGGTCGCGTGCAGGACGGTGCGACCCTTCCGCCCGAGGTTTCCGAGCAGGCTCAACGCGATGACGCTCTTGCCCGAGCCGGGGCCGCCGATCACGACCACGACCGTCTTGGAGTTGTCCCGGTCCGCGGTCTCAACGGCCTGCTCGACGATCTTGTAGGCGACCTGTTGCTCGTCGAGCAGGACGAACTGCTCGCGTTCCTTGATCTCCGCGGCGGCGTGCTTCAGGAGCTGCTTGGAGGGCACGGTGTAGGCGGTCAAGAGCTCATCGGCTGCCTGGCGAGAGCCGACAGCGGTGGTGGGGTCGGTGTCGAGCAGCGTGGTGAGCCGGTCGAGGAACTCCTGGCGCTCGTCGCGCGTATAGAGCTGCCCGTACTCGTCGATCGTGTACCGGGACAGCTTCCAACCCTCGGCGCCGACGTTGTGCAGGTAGGCGATGCCGTGCACGCCACCGTGCCCGTTGGCCAGCATCGGTGTGAAGTCCACGAGCTGCTGGCAATAGCGGCGCACCTGTTCGGCAGGGTGCAGCACTGGCTGGCTGCCGTACTGCGGAACCTGGACCAGGTCGTCACCGGCGGACTCGGCATTCGTCCACTGCTTGAGTTCCACGAGCACATACGACGGCTTGCGCGTCTTCGGGTGTACGCCACACAGGAGGGCGTCGACGCGTTTCGGGGTGTAGGGCAGCTTGTGCTCCAGCAGCACCTCGACGTGCCCGAGACCAGCCTGCTGGAGGTCGGTCAGAAATGGCGGAAGGCTCAGCTCCCACGAGCGCAGCTCGCTGTGGCCTGTGCCGGCATCGAACTGGATCCGGGCCTGCTGGGCGAGCAGCTCGTGCAGCTCCTTCGCCTCGGCCTTCACCAGCAATGCGCTGGCATTGTCACGGAACAGAGCCACCCAGGTCCCCCACGAGAGCACGCGTCATCGGCGTGCGGGTGGGGGCAGCAACGAGCTCACGCTCGGTGCCCGTCGGGCCGCGGCGTCACTCTAGGCGAGCGGCCGTGCTGAGGCGGTGAGCGACCCGCTGAGTTGCGTCGGTCGCCGCACTCGACCGTTCGTGTGATCAGGAGCGGCCCATGTGACGATGTGAGCGCAGAAAGCGATCAATTGGAACGGGCCGTGTGCTGGCCCGTCCGAGGGGGGAGCGCGGTGGTACTGGAGCGGGATCCGCTCGTCCGTGGCCAGGTGAGCCGGGTGATGGCGGCCCCCAGGGCGGTTCGCGCGCTTGGTGTCGAGGTCGGGGTCGGCCTTGGGTCGTTACTCGGCGCGCTCGTACTTCGCCGCAGCGCAGCCGGTCAGTGAGCGCTGGAGGAGTCGTGGGTCTATGGGCGCCCGCCATCGTTGCGGGGATACCAGGCCTACTTGCGCTGGTTGTCGCCTTGCTGACAGGCCGGTCGCAAAGGCGTAATGCTGCCGATATCGAGAAGCTACGCCGCACGTTGGATGAGGAAAGCAAGCAGCGTGCGCTGGTGCAGCGCTACCAGGAGCCCTTGGCAAGAGCTGCGTATGACCTGCAATCAAGGTTGTGGAATATTCTGCGAGGACCTTTTCTTGAAACCCATGTACATGAGCCAGAGGGTCGTGGATGGCTCTATGCCCGGGACAGCACGGTCTGGCTCTTCGCGCAGTACTTCGGCTGGGTAGAAATCGTCCGGCGAGAGATCCAATTCCTTCCCATTGGTGAGCACGACCAGAGTCGGCGGCTCCAGTCTGCGCTGGGAAAAGTTTCCTATGTCTGTTCGACGGACAGAGAGATCAATGACGGTACTTTCCTGATTTTCGGAGCCGAACAGCGAGCACTGGGTGAGCTGATCATCGTCGAGGGACACGACGCCGAGGGACGGACGCGCACGAGCTGCATGGGATTTGCAGCGTTCCGGGCTGCCGTCGAGGATCCCGACGGTCAACTCGGCCTCTGGTTCACCAAACTGCAGGAAGACACGGCGAAGACTGCCGGCAAGAACGTTGGTCGGGAGCGGCTTCGTCTCCTGCAGCATGCCCTTGTTGATCTGGTCGACATCCTCGATCCCGCACCAGCGCACGTCCGCTTCCCCAGCGACCGGGGACGCGCGTGACGTTTGGTAACGGTCCCTCGACAGTTCCCGAGAGCGGGGCCGATGCGCCGTACACAGCAGTGAGCAAGGAGCGAGGGTGACCTCAGAACAGCCCGCACAACCGATCGCCATCACCCTCGAAGCCCGGTCGGTCCTCAGCTACGCGATGGCCCACAACGAGATCCCCGTGATCTCCCGCCTCGCCATCGAGCATGTCCCCGCCGACATCCAGGCAGCGCGGCTCAGGCTGGCGGTGGCCGATGCCACCGGGCCGATCGGCGACCCGCAGGAGATCCTCCTCGACCTGCAGGCCGGGCTGCCCACGGTCCTGACCGACATCAGGCTCCTGCTCGAGCCGGCGGCGATGTTGCAGGTGGAGGAGCAGCGGCCGGCGGTGATCCAGGCGCTCCTGGAGATCGACGGCGAGGTGTACGCCGAGCAGGTCTTCCGCACGTGGGTGCTGGCTGCCCAGCAGTGGCTCGCGACCCCGCCCGCGCTCGCGCTGGAGATGCTCGCCGCGCACGTCATGCCGAACCACCCGGCGGTCACGGCCCTGATGCGCGAGGTCGCCCAGCACCTGGAGGCCGGTACGGGCAGCCCTTCTCTGGACGGTTACCAGGCCGGTCCGGAGCGCGTGGACGAGATCGTCGCCGCTGTGTACGCGGCGATGCAGGCACGCGGCATCCGCTACGCCGAGCCGCCCGCGAGCTGGGCCGACATCGGGCAGAAGGTCCGGACTCCGGGCGAGGTGCTCGACGACCGCGTCGGGACCTGCCTGGACACCGTCGTCGTCATGGCCGCCGCGCTGGAGCAGGCCGGCGTGCGGCCGCTCATCTGGGTCGTCGACGACCATGCCTTCCTCGGCTACTGGCGCGAGGCGACGTCCCTCGGCGCGGTCGCGGAGTTCGACACCGCCGGTGTGGTCAACCGGATCGACCTCGGACAGATCGGCCTGGTGGAGACCACGGCGCTCACGGTGCGTCCCGAGGCGGTTCCGTTCGCCGAGGCGCAGCAGACGCCGTACGGGGCCTACCTGACCGGCGATCTCGCGAACGTGATCGGTGTCGTCGACGTCCACCAGGCGCGGGTGGACCGCATCGTCCCGCTGCCGGCCCGGACCCGGAGTGACGACGGGCAGGTGGTCGTCACCGCGTACGTACCTCCGGTGGCGAGTGCAGCCGGGTTCGCACCGGATGCCGGGCCGGGCCGTGTCGTGCCCGGGAGAGTTCCCGAACCCCGGAGAGTCACCACCTGGAAGAACGCCCTGCTCGATCTCAGCCTGCGCAACCGCTTGATCAACTTCACCCCGCGCTCGGCGTTGTCGCTGGCCGTGCCGGAGCGGCGGCTCGGGCTGGTCGAGGACCTCCTCAACCGGGACGCCGCGATCACCCTGCGCCCGGCGGACGATCTCGCTGCCGTCGATCGTGAGCGGGGCGTCCGCCACGGCCGCGACCTGCCGCAGGCGCAGCTGGTCGATCTCCTGGAGGAGAAGCGAACCGTCCACGTCGATGTCACCGACGCCGCGTACGCATCGCGCATGCGCAGCGTGGCCTACAAGGCGCGGACGGTCGTCGAGGAGACCGGCGCCAACAATCTCTACCTGGCTCTCGGCTCGCTCGTGTGGGACCTGGACGGGCGCACGCTGCGCTCCCCTCTGATCCTGGTGCCGGTGGTGCTCACACCGGCGGGCCGCGGTGGCCGCTACCGGCTCTCCCTCGACGAGGCGGGCTCATCGACCCCGAACTATTGCCTCCTTGAGAAGCTGAGGCAGGTGCACGGGCTCGAGATCCCCGGGCTCGCCGATCCGGTCGCGGACGACTCGGGCATCGACGTGGAGGCCGCGTTCCGGGCGACGCGCCGGGCCATCGACGCGCGCGGGCTGCGGTTCCGCGTCGAGCCGACGGCCGATCTCGCCGTGCTGCAGTTCGCCAAGTTCCGCCTGTGGAAGGACCTCGACGAGAACTGGGCGACGTTCGAGGCGAACCCGCTCGTCGCGCACCTGATCCGGACGCCGACCGATGCGTTCGCCGACCCGGTGGACGCATCGGCCGCGTACGACCTCGACGGTCTGGACGAACGTTGCCCCGTTCCGGCCGACGCCTCTCAGCTGCGGGCGATCGCGGAAGCCACGGCCGGCCGCACGTTCGTCCTGGAAGGCCCGCCCGGCACCGGCAAGTCACAGACCATCACCAACCTGCTGACGCACGCGGTCGCGGAGGGCAAGCGCGTCCTGTTCGTCGCGGAGAAGCGGGCAGCGCTCGACGTCGTGCAGAAGCGGCTCAAGGCGGTCGGCATGGGACCGTTGTCGCTCGACCTGCACGACAAGGGCAGCAAGCCGGCGGCGGTTCGCGAACAGATCAAGAAAGCGCTCGACCACGTGGTCGCCGCGGATACCCAGGACCACGCCATCAAGGTCGAGGAGCTCCGTTCCGCCCGCCGCGGCCTCACGCGGTACGCCTACCGGCTCCATGAGCGCAACGGCGCCGGCCTGGCCCTGTACGAGGCGCGCAGCGCAGAGCTCGCGATCGGTGACGACGTCGCACCGATGCCGCTGCCCGAGTCCGTGCTGGCCGGAGGTGATCCGGACACAGTGGGACGGCTGCGGCAGCTGTTCAGCACCCTGCCCGAGCGCGCGGACGCTGCACGGCCGCGACCTGAGCACCCGTGGGCCTTCATCGACTCCGTGGCGGGAGTCGACGTCCCGGCGGTGCACGTCGCTGCCCGGCGGTTCGATGCAGCCGTACTCGCGCTGCCCGACGTCCTCGATCCGGCGCTGGCAGCGGTCCGGGTGCCGGCGGATCTCGCCGTTCTCGCCGAGCTGGTCGACGTCGCGCTCCCGCTGCAGGTGCTCGACGAGTCGCGCTCACGCACCTGGGCAGATCCAGTTGTGGCGATCGTGAACGAGGTCGCAGACTTCGCCGCGGCACCGCATCCTGGGCTGGACGTCGTCACGCCCGACGTCCTCGGCCTGCCGATCGCCGACATCGACGCGGAGGCCAGGGCGGCAGCTGCATCCGGCTTCTTCGGCCGGAGGAAGCGCCTCTCCGCTGTGCGTGACCGGCTCGTCCCGGTGCTGCGGCCCGGTGCGGCCGTCAAACCGAAACGACTCACCGAGCTGACCGGCAAGCTCGTCGATCTCGTCGAGGCCGTCCAGACACTGGCCGCGAAGATCGACGCGATCCCGGGTCTGGAGCTCCCGGCCGCCTGGAACCCCTTCACCGAGGAGGGGCGCGTCGCGCTCACGGCTCGGATCGACCGGGTGCGCCGGGCCGGCCACCTGGTCGATCCGGCGGAGTCCACCCCGGAACGGGCGCCGTTCGTCCAGGCGCTGCGGGAGGTTCTCGACGGCGGGGTCGACGCCGACCCACGACCTGTTCATGAGGCCGCCGCAGCCGCGGAGGCGCTGCTCCAGGTCTGCTGCAGCACACCGGCTGCGGTTGCCGAGTGGGCAGGCGTGCCTGGTCTCCTGGGTCGTTGGCAGCTCACTGCGGCGGAACGCGGCCTCGCCGACCCGCAGCTCGGTTCGCTGCGGTGCTGGCTCGACCTGCTCGCCCACCTCGAGCCGCTGCGAGCGCAGCACCTCGGTGAAGCGCGGGCTGCGGTGCTCGCCGGCTCGCTCGACCCGGATGACGCGCGGCGGTCGTTCGAGCTCGGGCTGGCTCGCGCCTCGATCGCGGAACGGCTCCGGACCACGGGGCTCGAGAGCTTCGACGCAGGCGCCCACGAACGCTCGATCGCGCGGTTCGTCACCGCGTCCCGCGCGGTGCGGAACCACCTGGCCACCGTCGTCCCGCAGCAGGTCCTGTCAGCCCGGGGCTTCAACCCACGCGCCGCAGGTGGCCAGGTCGGCCAGCTGCAGCGGCAGCTGACCACCAGGCGTGGCGGCATGAAGGTGCGCGAGCTGATGAGCACCTTCGGTGACGTGATCACCCGCGCGCTGCCGTGCGTGCTGGTGAGCCCGGACTCCCTCTCGCGGTTCTTCCCCGCGACCGCCGGCCTCTTCGACATCGTGGTGTTCGACGAGGCCTCGCAGGTGCGCGTCGCCGACGCCATCGGTGCCATGGGCCGGGCCAGGTCAGTGGTGATCGTCGGCGACAGCATGCAGATGCCACCGACGTCGTTCGCGGAGAGCAGCTTCGGATCGGACGACCTCGATGCCGAGAGCTCCACGGACATGGTCGAGGACGAGGAGTCGATCCTCACCGAATGCGTCCAGGCGCGGGTGGAGCGCCACCGGTTGTCGTGGCACTACCGCAGCCAGGACGAGTCACTCATCGCGTTCAGCAACCACCACTACTACGACGGCGGCCTCTCCTCGTTCCCGGCGCCGGCGACCGGCGATACCGGCATCTCCCTGAGGCGGGTCGACGGGCACTTCCACCGTTCCGGCTCCCGCGCGACGTTGCGGACCAACCCGGTCGAGGCGGAAGCGGTCGTCTCGGAGATCTGGCAGCGCTTCGCCGAGTCACCGGACGTTGCACCGTCACTCGGCGTGGTGACGTTCAACCAGCAGCAGCGCACCCTCATCGAGGGTCGGCTGCGGGACATCGGCGACCAGCGCGTGATCGACGCGCTGGAGGACCCGGACGGCCTGTTCGTCAAGAACCTCGAGAACGTGCAGGGTGACGAGCGGGACGTGATCCTCTTCTCGACCGCGTTCAGCGTCAACGACAAGGGCGTGCTGCCGCTGAACTTCGGCCCGCTCAACCGTGCCGGCGGCGAGCGCCGCCTGAACGTCGCGGTGTCCCGCGCCCGCCGCCAGGTGATCGTCTTCTCGAGCTTCTATCCCGGGCAGCTGCGCACGGAGGAGACGTCGTCGGTCGGGTTGAGGCACCTGCGCACCTACCTCGAGATGGCGGCGCACGGTCCGTCGGTGCTGCCGCGCACTGCGCAGCGCAGCACGGTTCCCGACCGGCACCGCGAGGAGATCGCCTCCCGCCTGCGGGACAGAGGCGTGGAGGTGCAGACGAACGTCGGGCTCTCGGAGTTCGCGATCGATCTCGTGCTGGGCGATCCGGAGAAGCCCCGCGTCGCCGTCCTGCTCGACGGTCGGGCATGGTCGCAGCGCCTCACCGTGCGGGACCGGGACGCGCTGCCGCGTGAGGTCCTGACCGACGTGCTGCGCTGGCCGGCCGTCGAGCGGGTGTGGCTGCCGACGTGGCTCGCGGATCCGGACGTGGTGATCGACCGTCTCGTGACCGCTGCCGGGGAGGCGCCGCGACCCGCGGCGATCGTCGAGATCGAGCCACCGGTGGCAACGCCTCCGTCCCCGGTCGTGCCGGTCATCGCCTCGGCCGGGGCAGTGGCGCCCCCGCGCGTCGATGTCGTATGGCCTCCTGCACCCGAGGTCTTCGTCCCGTGGCCGGTGCGCCACCTCGGGAGCGTCGACGTCCTGGACGCTCTTCCCGAGCGGGCGGCGGCGTTGGCGGTGTCGGCGGCACTCACCGCGGTCGTGGACGCGGAGGGGCCGATCCACACGGACAGGCTGGCGCAGCTCGTGGCGAACGCGTTCGGGCTGCGGCGCGTCGCGGAGACCCGGAGGACGGCGATTCTGCGCCACCTGCCGCGAGCGCTGCGGCGGGACGACGTGGAGTCGGTCATCTGGCCCGACGCCCGGGCGCCCGAGGAGTGGGAGGGGTTCCGCAGCACCCCGGAGGGGGTGGACCGCCCGCTCGAACACGTGCCGCTGCGCGAGATCGTCAATGCGATGGTGGCCGCCACGAGAGCCGCAGCCGGGATGTCGCGGGAGGAGCTGCACCGCGAGGTGCTGGCCGTGTTCGGGTGGCGACGGCGGACCCGCGGTGCCACTGAGCGAATGGATGCGGCGCTGGAACTCGGCGTCCGGTCCGGTCGGTTGCGGTTCGACGGGGCGATGGTCGTGCCGAACTGAACGGACGCGAACTCGACACCCTCCTCCCGGACAGCTGCTCCTGCTCGCCCGATCGCAGGGCGCGCCTCCTCTGAGCCGCTGCTAGTTTCCGAAGCTCGAACGGCGACCTCAGGGAGAGATGCGGGGTGCAGACTCCGCGGAAGGGGCGGTGGGCACGACCGCGACCGGAAGCACCCTGCGCCTGACCGCGCCGTTCCTGCCCGTCGGGGCGGCGCTGTTCTGTGTCCAGCTCGACTTCTTTTCCCTCACACTCGCCCTGCCCACCATCGCCGACGACCTCGGCACCACGGTCACCGACCTGCAGTGGCTCCTGAGCGGCTACATGATCGCGTTGGGCTCGCTGCTCATCCCGGCCGGCCGGGCCGGTGATGTTCTGGGCCGGCGCACGGTGCTGCTGCTCGGCGTCGGGCTGTTCGGGCTCACGTCGCTGGTCTGCGGGCTCGTGTCCTCGGTCCCGGTGCTGATCGCTGCCCGCATCGCCCAGGGCGCGGGGGCCGCCATGATCATGCCCACGGCGTTCGCGCTGGTCACCAACGCCACGAGCGAGGAGATCCGGCCGCGCGTCACGGGGGCGCTGTTGGGGATCGCGGGTGTCGGCACGGCACTGGGGCCGGTGGTTGGCGGGGTCCTGGCCTCGACCGCCGGGTGGCGCTGGGTGCCCGCCGGAGTGGATCGATGCGTTGCGCGCCCCGCGTCCGGAGACGTGATCCCCGCTAAAGACGTCAGGCGCCCGGCGACGTCTCAGCCGCTATGGGCCTTCGCCTCGTCGATCCAGGTCTGGCACTCCTTCTCCGAGAGTCCACGTACGGAGCCGTGCCTCGACTCGATCATCTGCTTGAGGTTGGCGGCGTTGCGATGGCGCAACTCCTTGATCGAGTCAACCCCGACGCTCTTCAGGATTTCGGCGTAGCGGGGGCCGATGCCCTTGATCTCTGCCAGGTCGTTCTCCACATGAGCCATGTTTTCTCCCTCTCGTCCCGATGATCCCGCCTCATCCGGCTGTTCCCGTCGGTGAAGATCCCCACACGCGAACGCGGAAGCCGGGTGTCGAAACACCCATACGTGCATGAACCGCCCGATCATGGGGAACGATCCGGTGTGCCGGAGAAGGATGCGTACACCGTCGAGCCCTGGTGCGTGCGGGAGCCGAAGCTGCGGCTCGACGTGCTCGCCGACACCGAGACCGTCTTCGCGCTGTCGAACGGCTGTCTCGGCCTGCGCGGCACCCTCGACGAGGGTGAGCCCGTCGCGCAGCGAGGCAGCTACCTCGCCGGGTTCCACGAGTTGCGCACGTTCGAGTACCCCGAGACGGCCGCGGGGGACCCCGAAGCGACACAGACGCTCGTCAACACGATCGACGGCACCTTCGTGCGGTTGCTCGTCGACGGCCACCCCTTCGACGTGCGGAGCGGGGAGCTGCTCGACCACGAGCGGGTACTCGATCTGCGGGCCGGGACGCTGCGGCGTCGAGCGCGGTGGCGCACCCCCGACGACCGGGTCGTGGAGATCGAGTCGGAGCGGCTCGTGTCGTTCGCGCACCGCAGCGGGGCGGCGATCCGCTACAGCGTCCGGGCCGTCGACGCGCCGGTGGAGGTCGTCCTGCAGTCGGGCCTCGTCGCGAACGCCCAGCTGCCCGACCTGCCGTCCGTCCCGAGTCCCGACGACCTTCTGAAGCACCCGCTGGTCGGACGCGATCACCGGGCGTCCGGGACCCGCCTCACCCTGGTGCACCGCGCCCGCCGCTCCGGTCTTCTCGTCGGCGCAGCCGCCGACCACGAGCTCGACGCCCCGCAGGACTTCGAGGTGCACGCGGAGAGCGAGGAGGACGCGGCCCGCTTCACCGTGACAGGACGGCTCGAGACCGGCGCCGCGATCACCCTGGTCAAGTACCTCGGCTATGCCTGGTCCGGGGACCGCTCGCTCTCGGCCGTGCGGGACGAGGTGGCGGCGGCGGTCACGGCGGTGCGGCACACGGGCTGGGACGAGCTGCTCGCCGCCCAGCGGCGCACGCTCGACGAGTTCTGGGAGTCGGCCGACGTCGAGATCGACGGCGACGACGAGCTGCAGCAGGCGGTCCGGTTCGCGCTGTGGCACCTGCTGCAGGCCACGCTCCGCGCGGAGGGCCGGGCGATCGCCGGCAAGGCGCTCACCGGCACCGGGTACGAGGGCCATGCGTTCTGGGACACCGAGACCTTCGTGCTGCAGGTGATGACCGCCGTCCGGCCCGAGGTCACCCGGCACGCCCTGGGGTGGCGCCACGCCATCCTCGACAAGGCCCGTGCCCGCGCCCGTCAGCTCGACCTGCAGGGAGCCGCGTTCCCGTGGCGCACCATCGCAGGCGAGGAGTGCTCGGGCTACTGGCCGGCGGGCACCATCGCGTTCCACGTGAACGCCGACATCGCCGACGCGGTGATCCGCTACGTCGACTCCACGGACGACGAGGAGTTCGCGCGCACGACAGGGCTGGACCTGCTGGTGGAGACGGCGCGGCTGTGGATGTCGCTGGGACACCACGGCCGGGACGGAGCGTTCCACATCTACGGGGTGACGGGCCCGGACGAGTACAGCGCACTGAGCGACGACAACGTCTACACGAACCTGATGGCGCAGCGGAACCTGCGCGGTGCCGCGAACTGGGCGCAGAAGCACCGTGACAGCGCCGAGGCTCTCGACGTCGGGGACGACGAGATCGCGTCGTGGCTCGACGCGGCCGACGCGATGTTCGTGCCCTATGACGAGGATCTGGGTGTGCACCCGCAGGCGGCCGGGTTCACCGACCAGCCCCGGTGGGACTTCGCCGGCACCCCGGAGAACCACTACCCGCTGCACTCGCACTACCCGTACTTCCAGCTCTACCGCAAGCAGGTCGTGAAGCAGGCCGACCTCGTGCTCGCGATGTTCCTGCGGGGGGACGCCTTCACCGACGAGGAGAAGGCCCGGAACATGGATTACTACGAGCAGCTGACGGTGCGCGACTCCTCGTTGTCCGCGAGCAACCAGGCCGTGCTCGCCGCCGAGGTCGGCTACCTCGACCTCGCACACGACTACGTCGCCGAGTCGGCGTTGGCGGACCTGCGCGACCTCGAGCACAGCACGGCCGACGGCCTGCACCTCGCGGCGCTGGCCGGCACCTGGATCGCGATCGTCGCGGGGTTCGGCGGTCTCCGGCAGGTCGACGCCGTGCTGCACTTCCGGCCCGCGCTGCCGAGCAGGTTGCAGCGGCTGTGTTTCCGCATGTGCTTCCGTGGGCGCCTGCTCAGGGTGAGAGTGGAGGCGGGAACGGCCACCTACGAGGTGCTGCGTGGCGAGCCGCTGGTCGTGCTCCACGAAGGCAACGAGGTGGAGCTGACCGCCGGCGTGCCCGTGGAGCGGCCACTGACCCCGCGGGAGGAGCGCACCCCACCACGCCAACCGGAGACCCGCGCTCTCGGCCGGCGGGCCCGCCCGCCCGAAGCCGCCTGAGCGGCGTGGCCTCCTGCTGACGCCTCGGGGCCTGCGCTGCGCCGGTCATGTGCACGGTGCCGGGTCTGTCGAAGTGATCCGGCAGTAGATCGCGCCCTGGCACCCGCCCAGCTCGGTCGACGGGCATCACCGTTCGCGCTCGACGTCGCTCACGCGCTCGGTGCCGTTTGGCCGGCGGTGTCCGTATCGGCATCGCCCGTTCGGCCCGGCTGCCCCGGTCTTCACGCCCGGGTGGTCCGGCCGTTGCGCGGTGGTTGTGGAGGGTTGTGCTGTGAGTGATCCCCTTGCGCCTCTGATCAGTAGTTGGTCTCGCTAAAGGAGATACATGCCAGAGCACACTGCTAAGCCGAGGCCCCACTGGTCGCCCACCCGGCGACAGCTGCTGCGGGTCGGTGCGGTCGGTGCCGCTGCGCTCGGTGTCTCGTCTCTGGGGGAATCCGCGGCGTGGGCCCAAGCAGGTCCGGCCGGAGGGCCGGTGCGCGAGCCGTTCACGCTCGGTGTGGCCTCCGGTGATCCGATGCCTGACGGTGTGGTGCTCTGGACCCGACTGGCCCCTGAGCCACTCGCCGAGGATGGGCTCGGTGGCATGCCCGACAGGCCCGTGCCGGTGCAGTGGGAGGTGTCCAAGGACGAGAGCTTCCGTCAGGTGGTGGCCCGGGGGACCGAGCTAGCCCGGCCGGAGGAGGCGCACTCGGTGCACGCCGAAGTGGCGGGCCTGCAGCCCGGTGCTGCGTACTTCTACCGCTTTCGTGCAGGCTCCGAGCTGAGCCCCGTGGGCCGCACGAAGACCGCGCCGGGCCCCGGCGCCCGGTTGGACCGGTTCGCTTTCGCCCTGGCCAGCTGCCAGAACTACCCGGCAGGGTTCTACACGGCCTACGCCCACATGGCCGAGGAGAACCTCGATCTGGTCGCCTTCGTCGGCGACTACATCTACAACGGGGACGGTCAAGGAACCATCGGGCGGGGCTGGCTGCCGGTTCGTGAGGTCAAGACACTGTCGGATTACCGCGTTCGGCTGGGGCAGGTCAAGAGCGATCCTGATCTGAAGGCGGCGCACTCCGCATTCCCGTGGGTGGTCACCTTCGACGACCATGAGGTGGCGAACAACTGGGCCGGCGACGACGCCGACCCGGATGTCCCCGTGAGCGAATTCCTCGCCCGCCGCGCGGCCGCGTTCCAGGCGTACTACGAGCACATGCCGCTGCGCCGGGCGCAGCGACCGGTCGGTCCGGACGTACAGATCTACCGCCGCCTGACCTTCGGCGATCTGATCGATCTCTACGTGCTGGACACCCGGTCGTACCGTAGCGACCAGGTCCCGCAAGCGCAGCGGTACGACCCGAGCCGCACCATCCTCGGCGATGTGCAGGAGAGCTGGCTGAGTCAGGCGCTGGCCGGACCCACGGCCCGCTGGAACGTACTGGCCCAGCAGGTGTTCTTCTCCCAGAGAGACTTCACTGCCGGCCCGGATCAGGGCTTCAACGATGACTCCTGGGACGACTACGCCGTGGCGCGCGATCGACTTCGCGACCATCTCGCCACGGTCGGAACGAGCAACCCGATCGTGCTCTCCGGCGACGTCCACATGAACTACGTCTGCGACATCAAGGCCGACTTCAACGACCCCAACTCCAGAACGGTGGCCACCGAGTTGGTAGGGACCTCCATCAGTTCGGAGGGCGACGGGAAGGCGAACCCGGTCGGCGACGCAAAGCAGATGGCCGAGAACCCGCACATCAAGTTCATCAACCGCGACCGGGGCTACGTGCGCACTGTCGTCACTCCCACGGAGTGGACCGCAGATTTCCGGACCGTCGACTATGTGTCCCGGCCCGGGGCCCCAGTAGGTACCCGCGCCAGCTTCGTCATCGAGGACGGGCGGCCCGGCGCAAGGTCCGTCCAGCCGCCTCCGGGGTGATTGCCGCGTAGTCGGCGCCGGCTGCCGACGTCGCCTCCGTGGTCGGCGACTGGCGATACGTCCGGAACGGCGCGACAGTGCCTTGCGACGTCACCCGCTTGATCGTCAGACGCTCTCGAAGAACAGGAAGTCCCCGACCTGGGTGGTCTCGAGCTGAATCCGGTCGGCCAGGTTCGCGCTGACCCACGAGGCGGCCAGCGCATTGGCTTTCTGGGCCTGCTCCGCTGCAGCAGGGAGGGGCCAGGAGCGACCCAGCGCGCCACCGTCGCAACGTGCTGTTGAAAACCCGCACCGCCAGGTCCAGAGTGCGGGGGTGGCCGCGCCCTGACGCCGGCTTCCGTGAGGTTGAGCTGATGCCGAAGTACGTGTACGAGTTCAGCGAGGGCGGCAAGGACCAGAAGGACCTGCTGGGAGGCAAGGGGGCCAACCTCGCCGAGATGACGCGGCTCGGCCTGCCGGTGCCGCCGGGGTTCACGGTGACGACCGAGGCGTGCCGGCGGTACCTGGCCGACGGGGTGGTGCCGCCGGAGCTGCGGGTGCAGGTGACGCGGGCGCTGCGGGCGTTGGAGGACAAGGTCGGCCGGCAGCTCGGGGACCCGAAGGACCCTCTGCTGGTGTCGGTGCGCTCGGGGGCGAAGTTCTCGATGCCCGGGATGATGGAGACCGTTCTCAACATCGGGCTGAACGATGTGTCGGTACGGGGTCTCGCCGCCGTGTCGGGCGACGAGCGGTTCGCCTGGGACTCCTATCGGCGGCTGATCGCGATGTTCGGCAGGACCGTGCTCGGCATCGACGGGGAGTCGTTCGTCGAGGCGATGGACGCCATGAAGCGCACGCGCGGCGTCACCCAGGACGTCGACCTCGACGCGAACGACCTCGAGGAGCTCGTCGAGGCCTACAAGAAGGTGGTGCACCAGGAGACGGGACGGTCGTTCCCGCAGCAGCCGCGCGAGCAGCTCGACCTGGCGATGAACGCCGTGTTCGACTCCTGGAACACCGAGCGGGCGCGGCTCTACCGCCGCCGCGAGCGGATCCCGCACGACCTGGGCACCGCGGTGAACGTGGTCGCGATGGTGTTCGGCAACCTGGGACCGGACTCGGGGACCGGGGTGTGTTTCACCCGCGACCCGGCCACCGGCCGGCAGGGCGGCTACGGCGACTACCTGCCCAACGCGCAGGGCGAGGACGTCGTCGCCGGCATCCGCAACACCCTCACCCTGGCGGACCTGGCCGAGCGCGACCCGGGGTCGGCGAGCCAGCTGTACGCGGTGATGCGCCGGTTGGAGACCCACTACCGGGACCTGTGCGACATCGAGTTCACCATCGAACGCGGCAAGCTGTGGATGCTGCAGACGCGGGTCGGCAAGCGCACCGCCGCCGCCGCGTTCCGGATCGCCGCCCAGCTCGTCGACGAACAGCTGATCACGATGGACGAGGCGTTGCAGCGGGTCACGGGCGACCAGCTGGCACGACTGATGTTCCCGCAGTTCGACCGCTCCGCCACTCGGACCCGACTCGCCACCGGCCTGGCCGCCTCGCCGGGCGCGGCCGTGGGGGAGGCCGTGTTCGACTCCGCCACGGCCGTCGCGCGTCACGCCGCCGGCGACTCGGTCATCCTCGTGCGCCGGGAGACCAACCCCGACGACCTCGAGGGCATGATCGCGGCAGCCGGGGTGCTGACCAGCCGCGGCGGTAAGACGTCGCACGCCGCCGTGGTGGCCCGTGGCATGGGACGCACGTGCGTGTGCGGGGCAGAGGCCATCGACGTCGACGCCGCAGCCCGAACGGCCCGCGTCGGCGACATCGTCGTGAACGAGGGCGACGTCATCGCCATCGACGGGTCCACCGGCGAGGTGTTTCTCGGCGACGTGCCGGTGATGACCTCACCGGTGGCGGCATACCTGGAGGAGGGCCTGGACACCGCCCTGTCCGGGGCGGACGAGGAGACCGCCGAGCTGGTGCAGGCCGTGCACCGCGTCCTCACCCACGCCGACGCCACCCGGCGCCTCGGGGTGCGGGCCAACGCCGACACCGGCGAGGACGCGGCGCGCGCCCGCCGGCTCGGCGCCGAGGGCATCGGCCTGTGCCGGACCGAGCACATGTTCCTCGGCGACCGGCGCGCGCTCGTCGAGCGCCTGATCCTCGCCGACTCTGCTGCCGCGCGGTCCTCGGCGCTGGAGGCGTTGACGCCGAGACAGCGCGGCGACTTCGTCGAGCTGCTGGAGGCGATGGACGGGCTGCCGGTGACGATCCGCCTGCTCGACCCGCCGCTGCACGAGTTCCTGCCCGACCGGACCGAGCTGTCCGTCCGGGTCGCGGTCGGACGGGAACGCGGGGAGGACACCGCCGCCGGCGAGACGCTTCTCGCCGCGGTGGAGAGGCTGCACGAGTCCAACCCGATGCTGGGCCTGCGAGGTGTGCGGCTGGGGCTGGTCGTGCCCGGGTTGTTCGCGATGCAGGTCCGCGCGATCGCCGAGGCCGCCGCGGATCGCATCAAGGCCGGCGGCGACCCGCAGGTGGAGATCATGGTTCCGCTCGTGGGGTCGGTGATGGAGCTGCACCTGATCCGGGACGAGACGGACGGCGTTCTCGCCGATGTCGCCGAGCGGGAGGGCGTCACCCTCGACATTCCCGTCGGAACAATGATCGAGCTGCCCCGGGCGGCGCTCACCGCGGGGAGGATCGCCGAAGCCGCCGACTTCTTCTCGTTCGGCACCAACGACCTCACCCAGACCGCGTGGGGGTTCTCCCGCGACGACGTCGAGGCGGCCTTCTTCGCCGCCTACCTGGACAAGGGCGTGTTCACCGTGTCGCCCTTCGAGACGCTCGACGCCATCGGCGTCGGCAGGCTCGTCCGCATCGCCGTCGAGGAGGGCCGGCGCGCGCGGCCGGGGCTCAAGATGGGGGTGTGCGGCGAGCACGGCGGCGACCCGGAGTCCGTGCACTTCTTCCACGAGGTCGGGCTCGACTACGTCTCCTGCAGCCCGTTCCGCATACCCGTCGCCCGCCTCGAGGCGGGCCGCGCCGCCATCACCCACGACGACACCGCCGCCGGCCTGGCCGGAGCCCGCTGACGAGCGCCGCCCCGTCACAGGGTCCTCAGCCCTTGGGCGACACGTCGATGTCGTCCCGGCGCCCGGGCAGGGGGTGTGCCGCGGTGTCCGGGTCGAGGAAGAAGCCCGGGTGCGGAGCCATGTTGTAGACGGTGCTCTGCGACGCCACCTGGTTGCGGTACTGCGGGTCGTGCATGAGGGTGCGCAGCTTGTGCGCGGTCGGGATGGTCGTCGTGTAGAGCCGCAGCCGGTCGTCGCCCACCTTCCACACGATCTCCTCCCGCCAGTCCCCGAGGAGGTCGGCCGACAGCAGCGGGCTGTTGCGACCGCCGTCGCGGTTGAAGCCGACGCCCTCGGCGGTGAACAGCGCCGTGCCGCCCACGGATGCGGGACGTTCGGTGTAGGTGGTGTTCGGCTTCGAGACCGTCCCGGCGTCGAGCAGTTCCCGGGTGAGGTCGCCGTCCCAGTAGACGAGGAAGTTCATGGGGATGTCGGTGGCGTACAGGCGCTCCCCGGTGACCGCGCTGTAGACGTACCCGTGCGTCCAGTACTCGGCGCCCGGGCTGTTCGGGTCGATGTTCTCCGCCACGCCCTTCTCGTTGTCCCCGCCGGTGTAGACGCCGGCGCGCACCTCGCCGGTGACCGGGTCGTAGACGGCGGCCCCCGGCCGGTACCCGAGGCCCTCGGCGCCGTTGCGGTCGACGGTGTGCAGGTCGGCCGGCTGCTCCTGGACGATGAACACCTCCGGACCTGGCCGGGCGGGGTCGAAGTCGCCGACGTGGAACGCGTCGCCGTGCACGAGGTGGGCGAACCGGTCGTCGGCGTCGGGCGCGTGCATCGCCGCCGTCAGGTCGACGTCGGGCGCCGGGACGGGGAACGGGAACCAGGTGCCGGCGACGGTCTTCACCGTGAGGTCGTCGTCGAGGATCATGGCGCCGTAGACGATCTCGTCGCGGCCGTCGAGGTCGACGTCGGCGCTCATCATCGAGTGCACCCCGCGCTCCTCCCCGAGATCCGGGTCGGGCAGTGCGGCGGAGTCGAAGGTGGCGCCGAGCCGGAGCTTCCCGTCCTCGAGCGTGTAGGCCGCCACGGTGCTGCGCGCGTAGTAGCCCCGCGCCATGATCGCGCTGGGCCGCTGCCCGTCGAGGTAGGCGACCCCGCCGAGGAAGCGGTTCGCGCGGTTGCCCTGGTGGTCGCCCCACGGGTAGTAGCCCCAGCGGGTCGCCGGGTCCGACCAGTACGGGTCGGGGATGTCCTTCGGGTCGAGGGACACCTGGCCGCCGGGCTCGGTCTCGCTGTCGGCGACGGCGGCCTCGAAGTTCGCCCCGCGATGGTCGACCGGCGCCACGCCCCAGTTCGGGTCCCCGTACGGGAAGGCGTAGCCAGTGGAGTCGATGATCCGGCCCGTCACGCCGTCGAAGGCGGTGAGGTACTCCTCGCTCGTGCCGATCGGCCCGTAGGTGTAGACCTTGCCCCACTGCCGCACGTTCTGCTCCGGCGGCGTGTTCCCGCCCGGCAGGATCCAGCTGACGGCGTAGGTGTTGAGCGCGTCCCAGTTCCGTTCGAGCGTGTCGACGTCGCCGCCCGCGACGTAACCCGCCATCCGCTCCGAGGTCGCCTCGGCGTCGCCGACGACGTCCCGGACCTCGAACTTCCCGGCGGCGTCGACCCCACCCGACGCCGTGCCGTTGGCGGTCTTGAGGATCAGCTCGGCCCGGCCGTCCCCGTCGAAGTCCTGCACGACGAGCTGCGTGTCGTGCGCTCCGGCGCGGATGTTCCAGCCCATGTCGACGCGCCACAGCAGCCTGCCGTCGAGCTCGTAGGCGTCGATGATCGTCGGTGCCGTGTAGCCGTACTGCGAGGAGTCCTTGGCGTTGTCGGGGTTCCACTTCACGACGAGCTCGTAGCTGCCGTCGCCGTCCAGGTCGCCGGGGACGGCCTCGGCCGGGGTGTAGGCGCTGGTGGCCGTGGCGAGCGAACCGTCGGGGTTGCGGACGTAGTCCAGCCGCGGGCCGCGGTCGAGCTTGTCGACGTAGCGGCGGAACGTCTCGTCCAGCTCGGCGAAGAGCCCGTCGCTGATGCGGTAGCGGTCGCCCTCGACCTTCATGGCTTCCGTCGCGAACGGTGAGCGCGGCGCCCAGCCCGGCTCCTGCAGGTAGGCCGGCAGCGGCGCGATGAGCTGCGCGAACTCGCCCTCGGTGAGGCCGGCGGGAGCGGCGTGCGCGTCCCGGATCCGCCGCAGCAGGTTCATGTCGACCGGCTCGAACTGCTTCCCGCTCACCGTCGTCTCGAACGTCTGCGCGACCGGCACCACGGCCGGTGCGGGACGCTGCAGCGGGATGTCCATCGCCTGGTTCGCCAGCGGCCGCACCGGCGCGGACCGGGGGAGCGGGCCGTCGCCTGCCACCGCCTCGACCTCGTAGGAGGACGTGGCGGTGCCGGCCGGATCGGTCCAGTTCGTGCTGTCGGTGACCGTCGCGACCAGCTGCCCGTCGCGATGGATGCGGAAGGCGACGTCGTCGGGCTCGTCGCCGAGGAAACGCCAGCTCAGGTACACGCCGTCGGCCACCTTGACGGCCACGACACCGCGGTCGAGGTGCTCCATCTGACGGACGACGGGGGGCGGCGTCGCGGCGCTTGCCTGGGGGGTGATCAACCCGGTCGTGAGGACGGGCGCGAGCGTCAACGCCGCGACGGCGAGACGTAGGGCGGGTCTTCTCGGCACTGAGAGATCCTCCTGGTGCGCTAGGTAAGCGTTTTCCGCTTGCGGAGAGCCACGCTAGGTATCGATCGAGTGAGGGTCAAGGAGGTGACCTCGCGATCAGCCGGCCCGCGCCCATGAGGGCGCCTACGCGTGTTTTGCTTGCGCCCCCGATCGGACCGGTGGCGGCCACCGTCAGATGCCTTTGCGGAACCGCTCGGTGATCTGTTGGCCCCACTGCGGGCGAGCGGGCCGCACGCCCTGGTCGTCGGTGAACCGATCAACCAGATCCTCGAGGTGCACGTCCACGGCCGCTTCGACCAGGCCGGCGTAGACGTCGGCAGCTGATCGACATCGCCGCCAGCTGATCAGCCCCAGGACCGCGCCGATGACCGCGGACGGCCACCACACTGCACCGAGCGCCAGGTAGAGCAGCGCCCACCCGCCGAGCGTGGCGGCATCGTCCAGTTGGCGTCGGCCGACTGTCAGTGGGGTTCGTGAGCTCTCCGGCAGCAGCAACCACAGCCGGGGCCAGAGGAAAGTGAGGTCTACGCCGTACTCCTGGTGGACCCGCAGCGTCGGCGCGTCCAGTCGGTCGCCGATCCAGGTCGCGTTGATCGGCTCGATCAGGGCGATGCGGTTTCGGCGCTCGGCCAGTTCGGCGAGGCGGTCGCGTTCTCCCGCGTCGCGGGCGCGCTCCCACTCCTGGTTCGCACGCATCCAGGCGGCGCGGCGGCGGCGGGTACAGGCGCGTGCCGGTCGTCGCAATGGCGCGGGCCAGCGGCCCGCGAGGGCATGCTCGACGGGCGTAGCGAGAGCGTTCGCGAGCAACCCGCTGCCCACCGATGCCACCAGCAATACCAGCAGCAACAACACCGTCCGGGACAAGTCGCCCGACGCCCCGGCGTCGGGCGGCACCAGCTGTCCCAGCCGTCGCCCCAGCATCTCGAGATCGGCCCAACGCCGGTGGCCGAGCAGCGCTGCGGCGGCCGCCGTGGCGGTGAACAACAGGCCCGGCAGCACCAGGAGCGCCACCCAGCGTTCGGCCAGCTTCTTGCCGATCTCGGTGACGAAGGCGTTCACCGGATCGGCTCACCGTCGGTGTGGAAGCGCAGCGCCTGCTGGTGCACGTCACAGCGGGGCACCGGGGAACCGGCCCGGCGCGACTCGACCCGGTTGCACAGGTCGACGGGGCAGACATAGCCGCCGGTCACCGGTGGCAGCGCAACGTCGGACAGCCGCGGCGGCAGCCCGTCGCGCGACGACTCGCCGCCCACGTCCGCGGCGTCCGTCGGGTCGAGCGCCGCGATCAGCTCGGCGACCGGTTCGCCGCGGCGGGCGGCCCGGATCACCAGTTCGACCTGGGCACGGGCGGCCGCTCCCGCCGGGCCGCGCAGCAGTGCCCGGAGCGGGCCGAGGTCGGCGCAGAAGCGAGCCAAGCTGTCCCGCTCGATCTGCTGCTCACCCACGATTCCCCCCCCAGAGGCCGGTGCCGGCCCGGGAAGTGTAGGTGAGTGTCCACAGTGCATCGACGCCATGTGGGTGGACCGCTAGTGTCACCGGACGTGCGTGATCGGCTACTCGCGGCGGTTGCTGCCCGGCTCGAGGCGGGCGATCCCGAGGCGATACTCGCCGAGGACACGCGGGCCGACCTCGACCAGCTACTGGGCTTCCTGGCCATCCCCGGTGACCTGGACGTGCAGGTGGCGTACCTGGTCGGAGTGTGCCATGTGGCGCGTGGTGAGCTGCTCGGCGCCGAAGGGAAGCAGGATTGGTTGACCGCCGCGGTCCTCCTGCTGCCGGTGCTGCTGAGCAATCCGGATGCGCTGCCGGAGCAGGTACGGCTCTGGCTGGAGCCGGTGCGGGAGGCGTTCGTACAGGCCGGAGACACCCCGGCGCAGGTCATGGGCCGAGCGGTGACCGACGTGGTCTGGTTGCTGCTCGAACGGCTGGGACAGCGCGGCGAGAACGACCGGGACGGGCTGGTGGCGGGGCTCGCCGAGCTGGCGGTCAGCCTGCTGCCGGCGGGGCACGAGGCACGGCCCGCCGGCCTCTGTGCGCAGGGCTACGCGCTGATGCATGCTGAGGAACTGGCCGGCATGGACCCACCCGAAGAGCGTGTCGACGAGCTCATCAGGGTGTTCCGGGAGGCGTTCGACGTCGTTTCGGCAGGTGGTCAACACTACGCCCGGTGCGCGGCCGGCCTGGCAATTGCGCTGGTCGTCAAGGCCGAACGGGCCGGGGACAGGCCACTGATGGCAGAGGCCGCACGCTTGTTCCGGACCGCGGCGGACCCGACGTCCGGCGGTGACCCGGGCCTGATCCGGAGTGCGGAGGAGGGTGCCCGCCGCGCCGAGGCCTGGGCGCCGGGCGGGATGCTCGGACAGATGTGGCAGGCGCTCGACCGACTGGACGAGCTCGGCCGAAATGTCGGCGACGTGCGCTCGGGGCTGGACCAGGAACGGGCGAAGCGAGGTGGGGCACCTCCGGAGCTCGATCGCGCACTGGCCGAGTTCGACAAGTCGCAGATGGCGATCGACAAGCAGCGACAGCAGCTACGCGAGCTGCTCACTGATCTGGAACGCAAGCACCGGCAGCCCGGGCAGGCACGTCGACCGGCGCCCGACGAGGGCGGCTTTGCGGACGGGCTGGCGGCCGCCCTCCAGGATCGGCTCGGCACCGACTCGCGGCTGGTCGATGCGGTGACGACGAACCCCCAGTTCTTTCGCGATCTGGAGTACCTCGCGCGATCGGCCTTTCAGTCGCTCGACGACATGACGCGGGAGTTCATGCTGGGTCCCGGTTCCGGAGGCGGACCGTCACCCATGCTGACACTGGAGACGCCCACGCCGCCCGCGGATCGAAGCGATCTTAACGAGATCATCGAGCTACACGAGCGGGCGCTGCGCGAGCTGCCTCCCGGCACCCCGGAGCACAGCCGAGTGCAAGCCATCCACCTTTTCCTTTCCACCGAGCAGATCACCGACCCCGAAGCCCGCGCACGGGAGCTCCCCGAGCGGTTGCCGCTGCTCATGCAAGCAGCGGCAAATGCGTTGGAGCAGCGTTTCACCGACAAGGGTCAGGTGCAGGGCCACGTCGCCATCGGTACCGCCATGTCGTCGCCGTTCGAGACGGTGGCCGAGGCCAACGAAGCCATCACGCGGAGTCGGCTGAAGCTCGCTGCTCTGTCGCCCGATGACCCGGGCCGGCGCTCCGAGCAGATCTCGCTGGCCAACGCGCTGTTCAGCCGCTACCTGGTCACCAGTGAGGACGGGACGTTCCACGAAGCGGTGGACGCGGCCCGTCAGACCATCACCGCCGAGCAGCCACCCGATGCCGCGCTGCTGTTTCTCTGGGGTGCGGCGGCTCTGCTGCGGGACCCGACCGGCCACCAGCCGGCGAGCGAACGGCCGTCCCTCGACGCTGCGACCGTGAGCAATCCGCTCGTGACACTCAAGATCGTCGACGGTGATGCCGAGGGCGCCCTGACGTCCTGGGAGGCCGGTCGGGCCCACCTGCTGACGTCCGCGCTGATCACCCGGCACGAGCTGGACCGGCTACACGCCGCCGCACCGCGGCTGGCCGACCGGTTCGTGGCGCTGCGCGGGCGCCTGCGTGCCGGCTCCCTCTTCGTGACCCAGCCGCACGAGGCGCTGACCCGGGAGTGGAACGCCCTGCTCGAGCAGATCCGGGCCCGGCCCGGGTTCGAGCGGTTCCTGCTGCCGCCGATGGTCACCTTCGCCGAGCTGGCGCCGGCCGCCGCGCACGGGCCCGTGATCGCCGTCAACCTCGATCGCTCCCGCTGCGACGCGCTGGTACTGCGCGACGGCACCGCGGCGGTGGTGCCGCTGCCCCGGCTGCGGGTGGACGAGCTGGTGGAGCAGGCCGGCGCGTTCCGCGACGCGATCGCAACGCTGTCCTCGGCGGACCGGCTGGTGCGCGGCATGGCCGGACGAGTCGTGGTCGACACGCTCGCCTGGCTGTGGGACGTGCTGGCCGAGCCGGTGCTGGAGGTGGCGGGGCCGGCTGTGCATCCGGGCGGCGGGGCGCCGTGGCGGCGGGTGTGGTGGTCACCGAGCGGGCCGCTGAACTTCCTTCCCCTGCATGCCGCCGGCCGTCACGACGTTCCCGGCGCGTCCGCGCTGGACCGGGTGGTCTCTTCGTACACGCCGACCATGCGCGCGCTGTTGCACAGCCGCGCGCGGCCGGTGCCGGCCGGGGAACGCACCGCGCTGGCGGTGGCCATGCCGGAGACACCGGGCCATGCCGCGCTGCCGGCGACGGCGCGCGAGGCCACCGCCTTTGCCGCCGGGTTCACCGGCGGGGGAGCGGCACCGGAGGTGCTGGTCGGGCCCACCGCGACCGGGGAGGCGGTGCTCGCGGCGTTGCCCAGGGCGACGTTCGCGCACTTCGCGTGCCACGCGAGCAGCGATCCGCTGAACGCCGAGGCCAGCCACCTGTTGCTGCACGACGGGCCGCTGGCCGTCACCGAGCTGAGCCGGCTACCCCTGGACGGCGCGCAGCTGGCGTATCTGTCCGCGTGTGCCACCGCGCGGGGCAGCGCCACCCTCGCGGACGAGGCCGTGCACCTGGCGTCGGCATTCCAGCTGGCCGGGTATGCGCAGGCGATCGGCACCCTGTGGGAGGTCGGTGACGAGGTCGCGGCGCGCATGGCCGAGCAGGTGCACGACGAACTGGCTCGAACCACCGACGGCACCACGCACCGTCCGGCGGCCGCGCACGCCCTGCACGCGGTGACCCGCCGGATGCGTGCCGAGCGGCCCGATGCCCCCTGGACCTGGGCCGCCCACGTGCACAGCGGCGCCTGACTCGCGGTCCCTGCTCTTCGGCAGCCAGAACCCGCTGTCCGACACGCCGCTTCGGCGCGCCAGGACGGGCGGGCAGCCGGCGAGAGTCTTCGACATCACACGTGCCCCCGGAGTCGCTCTTGCGGCGTTTACGGTGTCCGGGTGCGCGAGGAAGCAGGTCTGAATCGGGGCCTGGCGCTCCTCATCGCCGGCGCGTTCTTCATGGAGATCCTCGACGGCACGATCATCGCGCCGGCCGCCCCGCACATCGCCGCCGACTTCGGCGTCGGCCCGGTCGACATCAACATCGCCATCACCGCCTACGTCCTGACGCTGGCCGTGCTGATCCCGATCAGCGGCTGGCTGGCCGACCGCTTCGGCGCCCGGCGGGTCTTCACGGTCGCGTTGCTGCTGTTCACGCTCGCCTCGGCGGGATGTGCGGTCGCGCCGACCCTGCCCGTGCTGACCGCGACGCGGGTCTTGCAAGGTGTGGGTGGCGCGATGATGGTGCCGGTCGGGCGGCTGGTGGTGCTGCGGACTACCGCCAAGCCCGACCTGGTCCGCGCCATCGCCTACCTCACCTGGCCCGCCCTCGCCGCTCCCGTCATCGCCCCGGTACTCGGCGGGGTGCTGAGCGAGTACGCGTCGTGGCGGTGGATCTTCCTGATCAACATCCCGCTCGGGCTGGCCGCACTGCTGCTCACCCGTCGGCTGGTGCCCGACCTGCGCGCCGAGGACGCGGGGCCGCTGGACCGTCGCGGGTTCGTCCTGACCGCCCTCGGCGTCGGCGCGCTGGTCGTCGGGATGGAGAGCCTGGGTGCGGGGGAGACGCGGTGGGTGGTGGTCGGGGTCGGGCTCACCGTTGCCGCCGTCCTGCTCGGCGCGGCCGTGCGGCATCTCCTGCGCGCCCCGCGCCCGCTCGTCGACCTGCGGATCCTGCGGGTCGCGACCTACCGGGTGACAGCGGTCAGCGGCTCGATCTTCCGCGCGGTGATCACCGCTGTGCCGTTCCTGCTGCCGCTGTTCTTCCAGCTCGGCTTCGGCTGGTCGGCGGCCCAGGCGGGGTTCGCCGTGATCGCGCTGTTCCTCGGCAACGTGGGCATCAAGCCGCTGACCACGCCGCTGATGCGCCGCTTCGGGATCCGCACGGTGCTGCTCGGCGCCATCGCTGCCTCCGCCGCATGCCTGGTGGCGATCGCGTTCCTGCAGCCAACGACACCCCTGCCGCTGCTCATCGCGGTGCTGGCGGTGAGCGGGATCTTCCGGTCGATCGGTTTCACCGCCTACAACAGCGTGGCGTTCGCCGACGTCGACCAAGGTCGGATGACGCATGCCAATACGCTGCTCTCGACGCTGCAGGAGCTCGGCGCGGGCCTCGGGGTTGCGGTGGGCGCGTTGCTCGTGCGCCTCGGTGAGGCGGTCGGGGTGATCCACGGCGTCGCCGGCCCGTTCCGCGTGGCGTTCGTCCTGCTTGCAGTGGTGCTACTGGTGCCTGCGGTCGAGGGCCTGCGCTTGGCCCGGTCGGCGGGCGACGTCGTGACCGGCCGGGCGTAGTCGAAGAGGGAGACGTTGTGGCGGCACGATCCAGGCTGACGGTTGCCGACATCGGGGCGTGGCTCTTCACCTGCAACCCGCGTGAGTTCGCCGAGCTCGAACCGGGCCTGCGTGGCGGCGCCTCGGTCGACGGATGGTGCGCACATCCCACCTACCGCGTCGACCTGGTGGAGGCGGATCAGGCCGCCGTGCTCTGGGTCTCCGGCGCCGCGACCTCGGTTCCGGAGCCGGGGATCTGGATGGTCGGACGCACCACCGGCGTCGTCACGCGGGACGAGCCGCGTCCCCGGGTGGGGTTGGCGATGACCCTGCTTCCCGAGGTGCTGCCTCGTGAGCAGCTGCGGGCCGATCCCCGGACTGCCGGGCTGGAAGTGCTCCGCGCGCCGCAGATGAGCAACCCCTCCATCGTCTCGCCCGCGGAGAAGGCGGTGATCGAGGAGCTGATCGGTGGGTGGCCCTGACCGGCTACAGCCGATCACGGGATGCGGCACGAGGTATGGCACGGTGAGCAGCCCCTCACGTTGATCGAAAGGCTTGCCGCGTTGACGCAACCGCTCCCTGAGGGTGTGTACGAATCCCTCCGGACAACCCGTCTCAATGCGGCTCTCGAGCAGCTCACGGACCTCACACCGCGCTTTGCGCCGGTTGAGGACGCTGACGCGCCGCACGTCCTGGCCCGGCATGTCGCGACTGCGGTGGAACGAGCGCTGAGCAGTGAGTCGGATCCGTCACGCCGGCTCGCGCTGGTCAACGAACTGTTGGCGCGCGTGGCCGCGTCCGACGAGCAAATCGCCGATGTCGCAGAGGAGCTGGTGGTTCTCACCCGCGAGGCTGCGCCGGGTGTGCATCGGCTGGAACGCCCGGTGACGCCGCTGTCCGCGGCGGCGTTGCTCACGAACGCTCCCGAGGAGCCCTCGCTCAGCGCGGAACTGCGGGCCGAACTTGGCTCAGCAGACCGCGTCGACCTCCTCTGCGCGTTCATTCGCTGGCACGGCATCCGCGTGCTGGAGGAGCAGCTTGATCTTCTCCAGCGGCGCGGGATCCCGTTCCGAGTGATCACGACGACCTACGTCGGAGCCACGGAGCAGCGGGCTGTCGATGCGCTCGTGAAGCGCTTCGGGGCGCAGGTCAAGATCAGCTACGAGACGCAGTCAACCCGGCTGCACGCCAAGGCCTGGCTGTTTCACCGCAACTCGGGCTTCAGCACGGCGTTCGTCGGGAGCAGCAACCTGTCGCGCTCAGCGCTGGTCGATGGGCTCGAGTGGAACGTGCGGCTGTCGTCGGTCGGCACTCCAGACCTGCTACGGAAGTTCGCCGGAACGTTCGATACCTACTGGGCCAACCCGTCCTTCGTCGACTACGACCCGGACAACGCCGAGGACGCCGAGCGACTGCGCCAAGCACTCGGCCGGGATCGGATCACGGCCGCTGGGTCGCTCGTCTCCGGTCTGGAGGTGCGGCCGTACCCGCATCAGGACGCGATCCTCGAAGCTCTCGAGACCGAGCGGACTGTCCACGACCGCCACCGCAACCTTGTCGTCGCGGCGACGGGTACGGGCAAAACCGTGGTAGCGGCGCTCGACTACGCCCGGCTGCGGAAGGCGCTGCCGAGCGATCGACTGCTGTTCATCGCACACCGCAAGGAGATCCTGGAACAGTCGCTGCGCACCTACCGCGAGGTGCTCGCCGACGGCTCATTTGGCGAGATCTACGTCGGCGGCGAGCGGCCCGAGCGGTGGGAGCACGTGTTCGCGAGCGTGCAGTCCCTAGCGGCGTACGGCGTCGATCGGCTGCCGCCGGATCATTTCGATGTGGTGGTCGTCGATGAGTTCCACCATGCGCAGGCGCCGACGTACCGACGACTTCTGGAGCACCTCACGCCTCGCGAGTTGCTAGGGCTGACCGCCACCCCAGAGCGTGGTGATGGCGTCGATGTCCGCGAGCAGTTCGGCGGGCGCACGGCGTACGAGTTGAGGCTGTGGAACGCACTCAGCGCCGACCTCCTGGTGCCGTTCCACTATTTCGGCGTGGCGGACGACGTTGATCTGCAGGGGATCGAGTGGAAACGGGGTGCGTATGACGTCGCGGCGCTCGACAAGATCTACACGGGGAACGATGCGCGGGCGGCGAAGGTAGTCCGGGAAACGACGGAGAAGGTCACGGACGTCCGTCGCATGCGGGCGCTCGGCTTCTGTGTGTCCGTCGCCCACGCGCGCTACATGGCCGAGGTGTTCAACCGCGCCGGCATCCCTAGCCTCGCTGTCTCGGGCGACACTCCGCCGGCTGACCGGGCCGAGGCGCTGCAGAAGCTGCGGAGCCTCGACGTCAACTGCCTGTTCGCCGCGGACCTCTTCAACGAGGGGCTCGACCTGCCACAGGTCGACACGGTGCTGTTCCTACGTCCTACGCAAAGCTCGACGATTTTCCTCCAGCAGCTTGGCCGCGGCCTACGGCGTGCGCCGGGCAAAGCCGTACTCACCGCACTCGACTTCATCGGCCAGCACCGGCGCGAATTCCGCTTCGACGTCCGCTACCGGGCGCTGACTGGCAGCAGCCGCAAAGGTTTGATCGCCGATATCGAGCGTGGATTCCCCTTCCTCCCGTCCGGCTCCCAGCTTGTCCTCGACCGGGTCGCGCAGAGCATCGTCCTCGAGAACGTCCGCCAGCAGCTGCAGTTGAGGCGTCGAGACCTCGTTGCTGACGTCCGATCCCACGGATCCCCGTCGTTGGCCCAGTACCTCGACGAGTCCGGGCGGGAGCTGGCGGACGTGTACAAGCAATCCTCATGGACGGCCCTGCGCCGCGATGCCAGACTGCCCACGCTGCCAGCCGGCCCGAGCGACTCGGACCTCCTGAAGCGGGCGGTCGCCTTCGCTCACGTCGACGATCCAGAACGGGCCGCCGTGTACGCCCGCCTCGCCGACCCGTCCGGCCCGACGTACGACGACCTGACCGACCGCGAGCAGCGCCTGGCGCGCATGCTGTTCTTCCTGCTGTGGCCCGAGCGCGGTGGTCACCAGTCCTACCAAGCTGGGCTCGACCACTTGCGCCGGCACCCGGCGGTCTGCGCGGAGATCCGCGAGCTGGTGGCGCTGGGCCTGGACCGCGCCCGGCACGTTCCACGGTCGCTCGGCGAGGGACTGCAGCATGTGACGTTGCTCAGCCACGCGCACTACCGCCGAGAGGAGATCCTGGCCGCGCTCGACTGGGCGTCGATGACTCGCAAGGCGTACGGGCACGCCCAGGGCGTCGCGTGGGCCCCGGAGACCCGCACCGACGCCCTGCTCGTGAACCTCCGCAAGACCGAACGCGACTTCTCGCCCACCACGATGTATCGCGACTACGCGATCAGCCCGGACCTCTTCCACTGGGAGTCGCAGAACGCCACGACCGTCGCCTCCCCGACGGGGCAGCGCTACCTCAACCACCGCGAGCAGGGCACCCATGTCGCCCTGTTCGTGCGCGAGTCGCCGACCGACGACCTCGGCCCCGCCCCCTTCCTCTGCCTCGGGCTGGGCGACCACGTCGAGCACCAAGGAGAGCGGCCTATCGCCATCACGTGGCGGCTGCGGCGCCCGATGCCGGGCGACACGTTCCGGACGGCGAGCGTGGTGGCGTCGTAGCGTGCTGGGTCTGGCGGTTGCACGTCAGGCATCCCGGCGCGCCGGGGCACTTGTCATCGACCTGGGCGGGAGCCGCTAGCCTCGGGTCCGAAGGGGCGGTAGCTCAGCTGGTCAGAGCAGCGGACTCATAATCCGTCAGGTCGTGGGTTCGAACCCCACCCGCCCCACCAGCTGACCAGCGGTTACCCGATCGGACGTGATCTCTGGTCGCCCGCGTGGGATCAAACGTGGTGCGACTGGCTCTATGATCGGTTGTGTGACACGGGCCGGAGGACGGCGGAGGCGGCGCGGGGGAGCGTCGAGGAGCTTCCGAGCGGGCCTGCGGGTGTCGGTGTACGCCAGTATCGACCCATTGACCAAGCGGCGTCACTACCTGCGCGAAGTCGTGCCCGCAGGCTCGAAGGCGGCGAGCGAGGCCGAGAAGGTAATGCGTCGGCTCGCCGGTCAGGTCGACGAGCGTCGTCACCCACGGACAAACGCGACGGTCAACCAGTTGTTCGATAAGAATTTCGAGTCTGGTCCCGCTGGAGCAGCACGTTCGCGATGTACCGGGGTTACGCCGACAAGCATATCCGGCCGTTAATCGGCTCACTCCCGGTTGGATCGCTGGACGCGGACCTGTTCGACTCCTTCTACAGTGAGCTGCGCCGGTGTCGTGAGCACTGCGACAGTCGGGCGTTCGTCGAGCACCGGACCGACGCCGTGCACTACTGTGATCCTCGGTGTCGTCCGCACGTCTGCAAGCCGCCCGGTGCATCGACGGTTCGGCAGATCCACTTCATCCTGAGTGGCGTATTGAAGCGCGCTGTGCGGTGGCGCTGGCTGTCGGCCAAGCAGGACGAGACGCCGGCGGCGCCCAAGCCGAACCCGCAGCCGCCGACGGCGCGTAAAGCAGCCCGGATCCTGGCCGAGGCGTGGTCGGATCCGGACTGGGGCACGCTGGGTCTGGCTCGCGATATGACCAGGATGCGGCGGGGAGAGCTGTGCGGCATCCGATCGCGCCACGTGGACTTGGAGGGCGGGGTGCTTGCGCTCGACCGCAGCATCGGCCAGCGCCGCAGCCAGACTTGGGAGAAGGACACCAAGACCCACCCAGCACCGCCGGATCGCGTTAGACCCGGCGACGGTCGAGGTCCTCGTCCTCACTGACCACAGGAGCCGGTACGTTGCGCGCGCCGAGGTGCTCGGTCTCACTCGTCTCCGCGAACAGGCGTCGAGGAGGACATGAGTCGGAGATCAAAGAGTGCGAGATGGACCTACGCCGGAGGGGCGATGCAGAGCTGATAGCGAAGTTCGTCGCGATCTAGCGTCCTGGCGATCGCGCGCTTGAGGGGTCGCCGCCAGCATCATGCGATCAGCCTCTTCCGAGACGCTGCAGGTTCTCGAATAATGGCCGGGCAGGTGGTGGAGAGGTTCACTACTTCGAGTCTCGGACGGGACTATCAGAGTAGCGGCATAGCCTAGCGGACCGGGGACTATTCCGACCACATCGGCGCGAACGCGGATCCCGTGTCGCAAGGTTGACGGGTGGCCTCGTCCTGACTGGTCACCGTGCTGTCTCATGCTGCCTAGTACCGTGGCGTGCACACTCCGTGATGTCTTTCCACTGCCTTTGTATGTTCTGCCACCGCCTTAACTGCCACGAATTCGCGCAGGATTCCCTCTCAATGCGTCCCCCGGCGCTCACAGCGTCATCGAGTGTCAGTGCGCGTACCTGCAGGATCGGCCCTGCGAATGGAATCCCTTCCGGGTTGGGTAGGGATGAAGCAGGGCAGCCGTTACGTGATCAGCTCAGCGGTGGCCCAAAGGTTTGCTCGACTCTTCAGATGCGAACTGAAGCGCGCGCTCGGCGCTTTCAAGAAGATCGGCGTACGTCAATACTGTCAGTCTGCTTAGATGAGCATTGTAGGAACGAACCGTCTGATCAATTTGCTCTCTCGTCGCTTCAGTGGAGGGAGTGTGGCCAGGATGGCCGATTATGACAGTTCCCTTTGCTCGACGAAAGTCAAAATCAGCGGCGAGCTCATTGCGGTATTGAGTCCTTAGTGCGGCACCCATCTCATCAAGAGCACGTAGGTAATTAAGGCACTGATTAACTGCCGCGTGAACCTCATTGGCTACGATGAGGTGATTTCGATACTTCCTCGTGAGTTTAACCTCGGGACCCTTTAGCTCGACAATTTCTAGACTCCCGTCGGCGCAGATCAATGGAATATCGTACTGGTCCAGCGGAACGATAGTGCGTCTATCCGCAATTCCAGTGTACTGTCCACCAAAGATCCAATAACGCGCACCGATGGCTTCGTGCATCTTCGTCTCGTTGGTGTCGGGATCTAGTGCAAGCTGCTGAAGATCCGCCACCACCCTGCGGCGCTCACGGACGACTGCGGCTTCAGCCGCCGATAGCCCTTCGGGTGTGGAGGTTAACCCCGAGACCACCTCTTTGATATCGTCCCCACGGGAGAGTACGCGGCCCAGACTGGCAGCGCTCATGGCGCCGCTTGCCCGCCCTCGAGCTGCAGTGGCGATATGCGTCAGCATCTTCGAGGCGAAAGCATCGAAGGACTGGTCAGAGAACGGCTCAGATATCTTCGCCTGTTTCACGTCGACGGTCAAATAGCAAACGGCGTCGAGAAGTCCGTCAGCAAGCATTCGTGAAAAGGTGGCACCAACAAGATCGATGTACGAGCTTGGCCCAGGTTGTGCATCACCTGGAAACGACAGGCGAGTCGGCGGCGTGTCGCGCAGCCTTGTTGTAGCCAAAGACTCTTCCATGACGAAGAGGACCGCTGTGCAGGGCTTGTATGGCGCCCTGTCAGGACCATCAAATGTTCGTGCGACGCTCGCGGCCAGGGCGACGATTTCGTCTATCCGGTTACGAATACTATTCAGGTACGAGTCGAGACTGACCTTTATTTCGACTACGACTACAGGAAGATCGTCATTTATGACGACGAGGTCCCAAGGCCGTGAAGTAAGGCCGTACCCGCCAGTCAGCCCAATACGGGCTTCCGTCAATATGGAATACCGCTCGATGCCGGCGATTGCCATGTCTGCTGCCAGCGCGTCGGAGAGTCTTGCGCCAAGCCGTCCAGGACCGACTGTTATGTAGGCTCCCTCGGCTGTTTGTTCTTGATTGCCACGCTCCCGCAGCTCCAAGTACTTGAGGATCTCGTCATAAATTGATTGCGCCTCCCACGGCACTGGCAACCTCCCTGGTTCAGCGCGAAACCACCCGGTAAGCATACGGGCGGCTTGTGCGCCGAGTTCGTAGCGGTGGGCGTCGGCGGCTATCGGCGAGCTCTGGTGCAGCCACGCCCTCGCTTGGCGTCGGGTCGATGCCGGCATACAGATTGACGCGGAACGAGCCGCTCGTCCGGTGTCGATCTCTTCGCACGCCCTTCCGCGTGACGCCGCACCGGCCCCCATACAGCAGCGGTAGCAGTGCGCCATCCCCGAATGGCCGCCATCGAGTAGCAGATCGCCGCTGATCAAGGCTCTGAACTTCCTCCGGCAGGACTCGAACCTGCGACCAGAGATTAGGAGTAGCTCGTACGTTTCCGTTACCGCCCTCTAGCTGCACCTTCTGTTCGGTATCGACCGCGCTCGTGGCTCCGTACCTCACACGGTTCGACTATGGTTCGCGTCATCTGTGGCTCCACGAGGGAGCGTGGTCGCGGTGGTGTGTGCCCCGGGGGCCGCGGCATGTAGCTGCTCCCCGAACCATCATGTCGCCGACCTCGTGTAACGAACCATCTATGCGGAGCGAAGTTTGGTGAGCGGTCGGCACTACGGACGGACGGACTTGGCAGCAAACCAGACCCCCAATCGGTCGGCAGACGCCTCGATTAGGGGATACATCTATCAATTCGATAGGGCCGTTCTTCGGATCCTTTCAAGCGCAGTCGGCGACGTTCTTACGGTTGAAGGAATCGAAGATGTCGACTTACTCGCCGAGGGTAGGACGACAGCGGAGCAGTGCAAGTACTTGCCAGCGTCGAGTTTCTCGCTGGCTAGGATCCGTGACGCCGTAGCGGCGATGCTCGAGTACTATTCAAAGGGTCACGATCTAGACTACTGTCTGTACATACATACGAGCTCGCAAGGTGAGATTCCGTCGTCTCTTACGGCAGATGAGATCAGAACATGTCTAACCGTGACTGCCAAGAAGTCGGGCATCACGACAAAAATCTACGAGAAGTACGATAGCGACACGATTGAAAGCTTCGCTGGTCACCTCAGGATTGTTCCTGGTGAATCGTACGACGATCAGAACCTGGGTGTCGTCGATGCCTTGTCGCGTGAGTATCGATGTAGCGCCGAAGAGGCCCGCATCTATTACTATCCGGCGGCATTAAACGGTATCGTGCGACTTGCCATTCAGGCGAGAGTTGACAGTCGTCGAACGACCAAGGAGCGCTTCTTAGAGCAGCTTGATAGCAAGAAGTACTTGTACACAACTTGGCATGCCGAGGTAGTCGGCAATAAAGTGTTCGTCGAGCAACTTGCCAAAGATCTTAGCAGAAACACTCGCATTAAGAATCACTTCGTGCGATTCCTTGCGATCACGTTGGTGGACGCAAGAGATATCGAGCCAGCGGCGATGTTGGCCCGAATTCTCACGACGAAATACTATGGTGCAGGCAAGTTGCACACTGCCCTGCCTTGGACACTCATCGTTGATGCTTCTGACGATGTCCTGCATTTGCTCAAGTCTGCACTCGCGTCGGCCGCCATTGCGTTCAATGACGGGTACGAAGCTTTCGGATTCAATGTCGAGTTGTTTGGAAAGCGGCCAGTCACGGCGAGGCGCGGGAGGTCTAACCAGATCGGTGTGACCTCGTTCGACCTCTGGATTGTGTCACTAACGAACTTCAACAAGCACCAGGCCCTGATAGCTGAGCCAAACCTTGTTCTCGTACATGCTGAGCTAGGGCGAAAGTTCCCTAATCCTATCGCCTCGTCGCTAGTCGTCGAGCTAGGGTCGTTGGCTCTCTCCGATCTAAATCACGTAATGGAGCGCATTCGATGAGGTCAGCGGCAGACATTACCGCGTTTGCTAGCGTCGTGGGCGTAGGTCCGGACTTGATCCAGATCGAAGTATCTTCGACAGAGGAGTACGCTCGGTCTGGCGCCGAACTCGAGATTGGAAGTTATCTCAAGATATCCGACGATAACGGGTCGATGCTGATAGCGATCGTCCAGAGCTATCGCATTCGCGACTACGTCGCCCCCTTCGATACTGCGGAGCTCAAGACGCCTCGGTTTCTGATTGACGCGCAGCCCGTCGGGCGCTTCGATGAGGGAGGTTTTAGGCGCGGTGGAAAACAGATAACAATTCCGCCTAAGCATGTCGAGATCGCCGCGACCGACGTCTTGCTGCAAATGTATGATTCTGTTGCTGTCGAGTCGAGGTTCTGCTTCGGCTCGCTCGCCCAAGACCGAGAAGTTCGGGTTGCAATAGATGGCGACAGATTCTTCGGGAAACACATCGGGGTTGTTGGTTCGACGGGTTCTGGAAAGTCGTGCACGGTCGCTAGAATTCTACAAGAGGGGATCTCGCCGAGTAGCTCCCAGGCGGACCGCGGCGTCCTAAACAACTCCCATATCGTGATATTCGATCTTCACGGCGAGTACTCGGCCGCCTTCCCTTCGGGACGGTTTATCGACGTTGACACACTCCAGCTCCCGTATTGGCTAATGAACTCTGAAGAACTGGAGGAGATGTTCGTCGAATCGAACGAAGAGAACAGTCATAATCAGATATCGCAATTTCGTCAGGCCGTAGTTGAGAACAAGCGGCGACACGCCGGGCGGAGCCAGAGTGTATCCTACGATTCTCCGATCTTCTTCAGTCTCCTTGAGGTTATCAACTATCTGACCAACCTCAATAGTGAAGTTATTGGGCGAGAATCAGGTGAGGGGGTGCCTAAGCTCGACGATGGCACGCTTGTGCATAATCGCGCCTCCAGATACTTTGATCACGTGCTGAACTTTGCTCTTTCGTCGCAGAGGGCAGGGTCGAAGGCTACGAATGGTCCGTTCAACGGCGAGTTCGACAGGTTCTTGATGCGCCTCCAGGGTCGACATGGGGATAGTCGCCTACATTTCCTTCTTAGTCCGCAGAAAGCTGACGGTTCCACTCATCGCACAGAGGACTCTCTGGAGCTAATGCGAACGCTAACTGGCTACGGCGAAGCAAGTAGTAACATTACGATTATTGATCTAAGTGGCATCCCGTTCGAGGTGCTAAGCGTTGTTGTCTCCCTTGTGACGCGACTGATCTTTACGTTCAGCTTCCATCTGAAGCGATCAAAGGCAACTATCGAGGAAAATATTCCGTTCTTGCTCGTTTACGAAGAGGCGCACAACTACGTCCCGCGGAGTGATGGCGCGCGGTACGGATCGGTAAAGCAGTCGATCGAACGCATTGCAAAGGAGGGGCGGAAGTATGGGGTCTCCATGATGATCGTCAGCCAAAGACCTTCGGAGATATCGGAAACGGTTTTCTCGCAGTGCAATAACTTTGTTGCCATGCGGTTGACGAACCCTTCGGATCAGCACTATGTAAAGCGTCTGCTTCCTGACAACTTGGGTGCACTTACAGACGGCCTGCCTTCGCTCGGTCGACAAGAGGCCATACTAATTGGCGACTCGATGTCGATACCTTCTCTTATTTATGTGGACGATGTTGACGAGAAGCCAAACTCTCATGACATTCGATTTCATAGTGAATGGCAGCACGATTGGCGTGAATATGATCCCGCGCCAATTATGGAGAGGTGGCAACGTTGATGGACACACGGAAACCTCCATCGAGGGCGCGACTCATCTCCATGGTGTGGTCGAGGTTCCCTCCGAACATCTCACCGAGCTGGCTTACGATGACCGGTGCGTCGATTCCCGGGCAGTCGTCGAGCAGGCCGGTGATGACGTGCAGGGCGCGGGCCTCGTCGGCCTCGCGGCCTCCGACCCTTCGCCGTCCTGTCATAGCGGCTGTTGCTGCGCACGAGGGCACCCCTCACGTCGACAACTGATGCTGGTCGACCGCGAGGGTAACGGCCCTGCGATATCGAGGTGTGACCGCAGGCGAGTCGGCCCGCCGCGGAACTTCAGGTTTGCTGTATCCGCCGAGGACGCAGACTCAGCTGGACATCCAAGTGGACGGAATCGTGGTTCGCTTGGCAACACATCAGGCCGGGAGCCTGCATCACTGCCCGTATCGCGTCCGGAACGCCCCGCGCTGGTCGGACATGGTCGAGTACGGTTCGGCTAGGAACGGGGTCGCGCAAGCGATACAGATCGGGTTCCGGCGGTAACCAACGGAGGTTTGGCTCGTGCTGTCCAGATCAGCGCTGCGCGGATACGTGCTCGAGGAGCTGCTGGCGAAGCTGTTGCAGAGGAGCGGGTACTCACTGCTGGTCCGCGAGGAACAGGATCCAATCGCCCTCTCTCCGGCCGCCAACGGACTGCGGGTGAGGGGCAGGGGTTCGGAGCACCAGGTCGACGTCCTGGGAGAGCTGGACTGGCCGATCCCTTTCAGCCTACCTGTCCGTCTATTTGTCGAGGCGAAGTACCGCGGCTCGGCTGTAGGCCTCGCCGATGTAAGGAACGCCCTCGGCGTAATCAATGACGTGAACGAGCACTACTCGGCTGCCGCCGCTTCGAACGCGCTTCCCCGGCCATTCCGTCGCTACCACTACCGGTACGCGCTCTTTTCAGCGAGTGGCTTCACTGCCGACGCGCAGCAGTTTGCCTACGCCCAGCAGATCTCGCTCGTGGAACTTGATGGGCCGGCGTTCCGTTGGCTTTTGGACGCTGCATCTCGGGCCGCGGACGAGCTCCTCGAGCTCGCCTTGTCTGCCGGACTTGACTCCTTTCCGGTTAACCAGATGCGTGAGGCGTTCCGTCGCGCCCTGGGTACCTGGACTGTCACAGGCGATGGAAACGACAGCGCTGAGGACGGTGGGGTCGAGGACGACTTCGGTGTCGCCCGCAGCCGAGCCGAACGCGCTGCTGGCGGGGTTGGTGCCACTTCGTCGTTGCCGGCAGCCGAACTGGCGGCGATCGCCGCGCAGCTGGTGGAGCTGGACGGTGCGCTCTACTTCGGTTTTACAGCCGCACCGTTCCTGCTCGTGGTCCAGCCAGACGATCCAGAGTCGTTCGATCGATTGGGTCGAGCCGATGGTGATGCAGAGCCGGCCCGGCTAGCGTTCGCTGGTCCGCGCGGAGGTAGCGGTGAATGGGTCCTGGTTGCGGATGACGGATCGGTGCTGCGCTTCGGGTTGGCGCCGCTGTACGAGCAATTCGTGCTGGGCGCAGCGCCTTCTGACCTGCGCCGCGACGGGCGGCGATCCGGCGCTTCCCGCAGCGTCACCGTCCTCGGTGAGACGTCCGATGTGACGCTGCGCTTTGTCCCCGTTGCGGAGGTGGGCGCAGGCGATGGAAGTCTGGACGACGATCGGACAAGCCTGCTCAGGGCAATGCGGGCCGACCCGGCACTGGAGTACCGAGGTGATCGGGATCGGGTTGTGTCGGCGATCGATCGCTGGTCCTGGGCCGCTGCTGCACGACTCGTGTACACGTTGCGGGCAGAGGGGCGTCCCCAGGCCGAAGTGATCATCGCTGCTGCCCGCAACGGCGGGTTCCTGGACCGAGCCACGGTGTACCGGATCGCAGAGTTCTCCCCACAGCGGACGTTGCGCGGGTTCACGAGACCGGCAAAGCGGATTACCGCGATTCTGCACTCGGAAGGCGTGGTGGCCGCAGACGTCGCGCCACCACTGGTCGCGCTCTACGACCACGGGGTGCTGGCCACACGGTTTCAGGTGCCCCCCGAGTTCGTAGAGATCTTGCCGTCGATCTTTGACTAGGTGTCCCTTGACAGAGGTTCGACGCGTTAGCCGACAGGTTCCCGCTGAGCCCCTTCATCATCGAACCGGTGTCGATATCCGTCACCCGAGAGCAGGCCCTTCGGCTCGGCCACGACGGCCCGCCGCCCGCGCGCGACACCGAGATCTCTCCCGCCTGACTGAGCAACGCCATGGCCCGGTGTGCCCGTGCCCTCCGAGACGCCGTACCGCTCTGACAGGCTCCTTACCGTTGGCAGGTGATCACCCGGCAGCAGCGCGCCGCATCGGATCGCGCCGGGCAGGTCGGTCGCGACCATGCGGTACGGGCTGCCGTCCACCGCACTTTGCATCACGATCCGAGGGGCCGGGCTGGCCTCCGGCCGCCCGGAACCCAGCGTTGCGCGTATCGCGTCCGGCCAGCCCGGCTGCGCTGTGGCGATACCGCAGTCGCGCTGCTCGATACGTTGCGCAGCCAGGTACTCGGCCTCGATCAGCTCCTCGTAGGTAATCGACTCGCGATAGGCCACCGGAGACAGTGGCATCCGGCGCCGGCCGTCGTAGCTGGGCACGATCGCCCCGGTTAGCCATCGACACGTCAACAACACGCCGACCGCATACCAATCGGTGCGCCTACGCTCAGCCTCCTCAGCAGAGTGCTGCTCGGCCGCCCGCCACACCGCCACAAACTCCGCCTTGGGCACCCGGATGTTGCGCAGCGGCACGGTGTCGAACTGCTTCTCGGTCACCTTCACCCGCGCCATAGGAACCACGGTGACAGCAGACACCGACAATTTGGACGTCCGTACGGGCTCTCTCGCAGCTCAGAGACCGGAATGTTGACGCAGTGGTGTCAACGGGTGAGCAGTCGCTGCAAAATCCCTGGTTGAACCGCTGAAGATTCACCCTGCTGGCGAAGACGGTGCGTGTGCTGGCGCATGACGCCTCCAGTGAGATCAAGCTTGGGCGCTCCAGGTGCCCGGCTGCCTGTCGGCGGCACCGCCCTACCGCGCGCCGAAGGCCTTCATCTGCTCCCAGTCAAGGCGAGCGTCGTTGACATCGTCCTCTGTTAGGAGGAGGTAGTGCCATCTGCCTTCGGCCTTACCGCTGTTGTTCACGGTGTTGGCCCAGGTCTTGGCGGCTTTGGCCTTGGCCCGGACGTCTGCGGCCTGAACTTCTTTGTTCATCTTGGTCTCGATGAGCCAGGAGCTCCGCTTCCCGTCGATCTCTTCGATCGCCACGAGGTCCGGGTTGTATTCGCGGCCTTCTTGGGTCCAGGTGATAGGCAGGTCGTTGATGTGCAGGCGCGCCCACACCACGATATTTGGTGCGTCGTCGAGCGCCTGCGCGACCTTGTACTCAGGCGAGGTATCGAACCATGCGTATTCGTAGAGACACTTCTTCCAGCCATCAAACGCTATCGACTTGGAGTGCGGTTCTGAGTGTCCGTCGAGGTGTTCCTTGATGGTCACCCGTTCCTTACCGAGCGGCTGGAACCGTACCTTGTCGGAAAACACGACGTCCTGGTTCGCGACCGCCTTCAATTGGTTCGTCACGAGGTCGGCAAGCCTGCGGGCTGCTCGTTCACCGAAAGCCGAGAGGTGCTTGTCGGCGTCGGCGCCCATGCCATCAATTACGAGATCGGCGAGGCGTTGTGCTGCCCTGGCCTCCCCCGCCTCAGGGCGGACGCTCGGGACGCGCATGATGGCCTTCACGAGGCCCTGTCGGGACGCGCTGAGCGGGATATCGAGGGAGAGCGCCTCGACCTTCCCTTCTGCCTGCACGCCACGGATCGTGCCGCGCTCGTCCGGCTTCAAAAGGGTCCGGCGCAACTCGGTGTCAGCCTCGGTCGCGAGAGCCCTGCCAAGGGCGGTGAAGGGTGCATCGTCGTGCACTTGGTTGAGCGAGACGACGGCCTTGGAGGCGACCTTCTCGGTGTACGGAATCGCGATCTCGGGGCGCCCCAGGACCGGGTAGTGCTTCTTCGGCCTGGACTCGATCTCGTTAGCTGCGTCCTTGGCCTTCCCGAGCAAGCCCTCCATGTCGACGATCCCGCCCGCTCCAGCAAGATCCTCGGGATCGTCGCCGCCGTTGGCCGGCCCCGGTTGCGATGCCATGTCCGAGGTGCTGCCAGGAGTCTGATCGCCGGACGCCGTGCCTGCTGAGATGACGTCGCCACCCTGATCGACGATCTTCTTCCGCGCGACCAGGTTGCCCTCGGCGGTGCGCCGAATCTCGGCGAGGACGGCGTGGTCGATGAACTTTTCGTTGAGCGCCTGACGCTTGGCGAGCAGTGCCTCGTAGCGCTCGTGCGCGAGCACTTCGACGGTGTCGAGCATCTCGACTCCGGTGTACTCGCCGAATGGGAGCCGCATGCCCCTTCCCAGTGTCTGCTCGGTCAGTACCGACGAGACGCTCGCGCGCATGGATGCGATGACGTAGACGTTCTTGACGTCCCAGCCTTCCTTCAGCATGCCGACGCTGATGATGACGCGAACTGGTGACTGCGGGTCCTCGACGTCGTCCAGCGCGGCCAGGGCGGCTTCCTTCTCGTTGCCCTTCAGGTTGGAGTGGACGAGCAGTGTGCGGCCGATCCAGGCGCCGTTGTCGAACGACTCACTGTCGAGCAACTCTCGGAAGCGGTCGGCTTCGGTGGTGTCCTGAGCGATGACGAGCATGACCGGGTTGATGCGAGGGATGCCGTCTTCGTCACATCGCGCGTGGGCGAGCCGCTGCTTGTATCGGAGCAGCGTGACCCCGTCGAGGAGCTTCGTGGTGTCGTCGCTCCGGTCGTCCTTGCGTGCTACGAGGACCGGAGTCTTGACGAGTTCGTCCTTGATGGCGCGGGCCAGGGGGTAGCGGTAGACGACGCGGTCTTCATCCTTCGGCGCGGGGGTGGCCGTGAGCCCGACGACGAGCTCCGGGATCAGGTCGGTGATCGTCTTGGAGAATGCTGGGCCGCGGTAGCAGTGGTGCTCGTCGGCGAGGATCACGAGGTCGTCGAGGTGGCCGAGCCAGTCGAAGAGGGAGCCGCCGAGCCACTCCTGGTACTCGTGCGTGGCGCGGCCTTCACCCGTCTTCGTGGTCAATGCCTGCACCGTGAAGACGAACAATTTGGTTCGACTGTTGTCCTCCATGACCTTGCGCGTGGCGGGGCTTTTGAAGTTGTCGGCCGTGATGACGAACGGCTCGGACTCCATAGCCGCGGTAAGCGACTTGTGGTGGCCCGGGGTGAAGTTTTTGATGCTCTTGTCGCGGATGGTTCGGCCCGGCGCGAGGAGCAGGAAGTTGCGGGCGGGTGTGTCCATGCGTGCGAAGTACTCGATGAGTCCGGCCATGATGTAAGTCTTGCCGACCCCGGTGGCTGAGTCGACGATGCACTCGAATGGCGCAGACTTGTTGTCGACGTCGAAATGCATTGAGGTCATCGCGGCCACGCTCTCGATCGCCTGCGCGTTCGGCGCGCGCAGATCGAGCCTGTGTCGGATCTCGGAGAGAAGGTCTTCGTCGATCTGAATGTTGCTCATGAGTCAGCGCTTTCCAGCTCCAGGGCACGACGTCTGAACGGTGAAGTCTCTGACGCCTGCCGACGATACGTGTCGAGCACGGCCTCCGGGATCTTCGTCAGCCGGGAGCCCTTACGAGCCTTGCGAAGCGCTTCCACCGCCTCCGGGTCGATCTGGGTCGCCCAGACTTCGACGATTTGCCCCTCGGGAAGTTGGTCGAGGATTGCTGCGACGGTGCCGCGGCCTACGAGGCCGTCGAGAATCACGTAGCGCACCTGTCCGCGCTTGGCCGCGAAGATTCCGTCAGGCAGGTATCGGACGCCGAGTTGGGCGCACATCGCTCTCGCGAGGTCGCTTTGGGTCGCCCAGTTGGCGAGCATCACGATATCTGCAATGCTCTCGAACATCGAAGGCCCGACTTCAAGATGCGTGAACCCGCCTCCGCCGTGCCAGATGGTAGTGGCCTGCGGCTTGGTCTTGGTTGCGTTGCGGAGCGCCGTCACAGCGCGTTCGTCGACACTGCCGCTCTTCGCGACCTTATTCAGGAGACGGTTGAACTCCTGCGCCTCATCGGGACTCATGCCATCAGGTAGGTCTACGGCTGGGATGCGGTCTGTCGACGTCGTGATCCCGCCTGCGTCCTCGCCTTTCACCACTCGTTTAAGGCGCGGCTTCGTGTATGTATTGACTGTGGCGGATAGCAGCTCCGAGGTCACCCAGTGGCGCCCCATCTTGTGGGCGACCGCGGCCGTCGTTCCAGAGCCGCCGTAACAGTCGAGCACAATGTCGCCCGGGTTCGAACCGATGTGGATGACCCGCTGAAGCAGTTCCTCTGGCTTCGGAGTGGCGAAGGCGTGGAGATCTGGAAAGAGGTCGAGCACCTGGTTCTTACCTCGAATGGATCCGCCGACGTCGGCCGCGAACCATAATGACTCCGGCACGCGACCCCTGTCAGCTAGGTGCTTCTTGCGCTGGATGCGTTCTTTATCGAGGTCGAGGAAGACCAACTCCGGCCAGCGGCCTGCCTTATGACGAGCGCGTGCCGATTCGGCTGCATCCTCCAGCGGCTCGGCGAGCATGATGGCGGGGACGCCCGCCTTCACGAGTTCGGAAGTGGTACCGCAGATGACGGCTCGGCGTTCCTCGTCTTCGATGTCTCGCAGTTCGTACTTGGCGTACTGATTCATCTGGTCGAGGAACCAGGACTGCGCTTTACCCCAAGTCCGTCCGGGTGGCGGATACATCAAACCGCCCGTGATCGGATGTTGGATCGCGTAGACCATGGGGTGGTTAGTGGCCGCCTTGCCGGCCGTGGGATTGTCGTCGCGCCAGGGCACCGGGTCGCCGTCCCGTGAGCGGTAACGCGATGTGTTTGAAGAGGCGTGCCGCTTCATCCGATTCGGCGTCCAGCGATCGGTCTTCCGGTACACCAAAATGCTGTCGTGCGAAATCGAGATGCCCGTCGTGTCATTGCGCGGCGAAGTGGCCCTCTGCCATACGATCTCGGCGATAAAGTTCTCCGCGCCGACCTCCTCGTCGAGCACCGATCGACAGCGATGCACCTCTGCGTCGTCAAGATGCACCCAAATCGAACCATCGTCGGACAGCAGCGGTTTGATTTGCCTCAGTCGATCGCGAAGCATCGTCAGCCAGACCGAATGCTCGATGTTGTCGTCGTAATTCGTGAACGCCTGCCCCGTATTGAACGGAGGATCGATATAAACCAACTTGACCTTGCCGAGATAGCGCTCGGCGTACTCCGGAACCCTGGTAAGGACGTCCAGGACGTGCATGGCGTCGCCGGTGATGAGGAGGTTGTCAGCCGTCGGTTCAGGTAGTTCGTCCAGCCGACTTTCCGGGGTCGCCGCTTCGACGCGCTCGATCTCGTGCATGAGGCGGACCTCAGAGACGCGGTAGTCAGCGCGATCGACGAACGTGTAGTCGTACTTGCCATCACCGGTGGACAGGAGCGTCTTGTCCTTGTTCGTCCAGGTGAGTTCGAGCCCTCCGCTGTACTCCGCGACCATGCAACTTCCCGTCCGTTCAGTCCCTCGCCCTGCTTACCCAATCATGTCGGACCCGCACGATGCCTCGAACTGACCCCGCCGGCCAGAGTCCTCTCTGGCCTGACGTGCCCGAACGGTGCGGGAGAGGGAAGCCGCTGGTTGGGCATCTACGGCCAGGTCACCCCGCGAGTGCAGGGTCACTCACTCCGGATGGCGCACAGCACCACTGCCAGCCACCATCACAGCGGCTCAGCGCGCGAACCCGGCCGGCAGTAAGAGCAAGGACACCGCCGCGGCCACGGACGTGGTCGCTATCTGGTCAGCGTGCGCCAGCGCAGGAGCGGGTTGTGTCTGCGCTCTGAGGAACTGCCCCGATCGACCGCCTACGGCGGAGCCTGACGGCCTTGGCATACCACGGCCTCACTCACCGTCAAGGGTGCTGCGCATCGCCTTCGGCGACGGCCCTCGGGGCCGCCCTTGACAGCGAGCCTCCCCGGCCGTGGGTGAACGCCCAAGGGCGGCGGGAACAGCGTCCCGCCACCCCTACGGGGACCGGCCGACAGGCCAACCCCCATCCGGCGGGTGGCCGGCGTGAGGCAGGTCGGGGAGGTCGACGTCTACTTCGTCGCGAACACCGGTCCGTACCCGCAGGCCCTCACGCTGGGCCCGCGCGACGCCGCCGACGGCGGCGTGCCGCTGCACCTGCAGCCGTACGAGGCCGCGGTCGTCGTCGGGCTGCCCGCGCCCGACCAGGACGTTCCGGCTGCGCCGGCGGACGGTCCCGCGGACGCCGTCGAGCTCGCCGGGCCGTGGACCGTCGCGTACGCCGACGCTCCCGGCGAACGGACGGCCGTGGTGCTGCCGCACCGGTGGGAGGACGACCCCGGGCGCGCCGACTACTGCCAGCTGCGAGGGCTGCGCGTTCGACCCGGCTGCGACGCGCCCTACTGGGGGTCGATCCCCGGACTCATGGACGTCATCCCGAACGGCCAGGCGTGATGCCCGGTCGGGGGTAGCGGCGAGATCGACATGGGAGTGGGGCGGTGGCCGCGGCCACGCTGATGTCGATGTCGGCGGCCACCCCGAGCCCCGCGAACGGCAGTGGCTCAGTCCGCCGGACGGTCGGTGGAGACGGCCAGGTCCGGCCGCCGGCCCGAGGAACGCTCCTCGGTGACGAGGGCAGCGGCCGCCCCTGGAGCACGGAGATCAGGCCGGAGACTGGCAGGGCGCCCGACCACCAGCGAGTCGACCGGACTCACGGCCCGGCGTCGGCGCCGCTACTACCAATTCACCGCGATCGACGACTGCACGCGCCTGCGGGTGCTGAAGATCTACCCCGAGAGCGACGGGAAGATCGCGATCGCGTTCCATACTTGATGAAAGGCGGCGCCGCGCCCCGTACTGCACCTGCGCCCGCGCAAGCGCTCGCCGGGCATGCGGCCCGGCGGCCGGTCCCGGCGGCGCGCGCGGACACAACGAGCGGGGCGCGACGCCGCTTGAATCGAGCGCCGTTCCGTGCCCGTGCGGCGTGCTCAACTCGCGGAGCACACCTCGCCGACGGCCAGAAGGGTTGGCGTCGAAATGGGCGCCTGAGCCGTCAGACGCGGACGAGCTGGACGACCGCCCACGACAGCGGCGGCAGAGTGAGCTGCGCGGTGCCGTCGGCGACCTGCACACCGTCCAGGGGGCGCATGCCCACCCGGTCCGGGTGCTGCTCGTCGTTCGTGGTGTGCCGGTCCTGGCCCTCGTCGGCGGCGAGCACGGCGGCGTGCTGCACGCGCAGCTCGCCGAAGCCGCGCACCCCGACCTCCACGGTGGCGGGCTCCGCCTGGTCGCGGTTGGCGAGGAACAGCGAGACCACGCCGCTCTCGGCGTCCCAGGTGCCGGCGGCGTCGACCACGTCGACATCGCCGAACCGAGGGCTCTCGTAGCGGTCGCCGCGGGTGCGCACGGCGAGGATCTCCCCGGTCGCCCGTCGGCGGACCTGCTCGAACGGGTGGGCGATCGGCTGCTTCCACGCCGCGCCGCCCGGCTCGCTGCGCAGCAGCCCGATCACGTTGACCAGCTGCGCCTGGCACGCCACCGTGACCCGGTCGCCGTGGCGGAGCAGGGAGTTGAGCAGCGTGCCGACGACCACCGCGTCGGTGATCGAGTACTCGTCCTCGATCACCCGCGGCGCCACCTCCCACTCGCTCTCGCCCTTGGCGATCGCGGACGCGCGGTGGCGCGACTGGTACCAGACGTTCCACTCGTCGAAGGAGATGTCGATCCGCTTGCGGTGCTTGCCGCGGGCGCGCACGGCGTCGGCGGTGGCCACCACGGCCTCGATGAAGACGTCCATGTCCCGGGCGGAGGCGAGGAAGTCGCCCGTGCTGTGCGGGCCGTCGTCGTCCTCCTGGTAGTAGGCGTGCGCGGAGATGTAGTCGACCTGGTCGTAGGTCTCCTCGAGCACCACCCGTTCCCACTCACCGAACGTCGGCATGGCGTACTTCGAGCTGCCGCACGCGACCAGCTCGATGCTCGGGTCGACCAGGCGCATGGCGCGCGCGGTCTCGGCGGCCAGCCGGCCGTACTCGGCGGCGGTCTTGTGGCCCACCTGCCACGGGCCGTCCATCTCGTTGCCCAGGCACCACAGCTTGATGTCGAACGGCTCGGCGTCGCCGTGGGCGCGCCGCAGGTCGGAGTACTTGGTGCCGCCTGCGTGGTTGGCGTACTCCAGGATGTCGCACGCCTCCTGGACGCCGCGGGTGCCCAGGTTGACCGCCATCATCGGCTCGGTACCCGCGGCGCGGGTCCAGCGGGAGAACTCGCCCAGGCCGAACTCGTTGGTCTCGATCGTGCGCCACGCCCGGTCCAGGCGCCGCGGCCGCTGGTCCTTCGGGCCGACACCGTCCTCCCAGTAGTACCCGGAGACGAAGTTGCCGCCGGGGTAGCGCACGACGGTGGGGCCGAGCTCGCGCACCAGGTCCAGCACGTCGGTGCGCAGGCCGTCCGCGTCGGCCTTCGGGTGGCCGGGCTCGTAGATGCCCGTGTAGACGCCGCGGCCCATGTGCTCGACGAACGAGCCGAACAGGCGCCGGGGCACGGGGGCGATCGTGAAGTCGGGATCGATGGTCAGGCGTGCGCGGGGCAAGGCGTTCCCTTCTGGACGGTCGTGCGGTTCACGTTCCGCCGAGGCCGGTGGTGGCGACCCCGCGGATGATCTGGCGCTGGAACAGCATGAACACGACGATCAGCGGCAGCCCTGCGAGGATCGCCGAGGCCATCACCTGGGCGTAGCGCACCCCGAACGCGCTCTGTACCTGCACCAGCCCCACCGGGAGCGTCATCAGGCCAGGGTCGGAGGTGATGATGAACGGCCACAGGAAGTTGTTCCACGCGTGGATGAACACGAAGATCGACACGGCGGCGAGGATCGACCGTGACAGCGGCAGCACGATCTGCAGGAAGATCCGCAACGAGCCGGCGCCGTCGACGCGGGCGGCCTCCTCCAGCTCGTGCGGGATGCCGTCGAAGAACTTCTTGAGGATGAACACCATCGCCGGCAGCACCAGCTGCGGCAGGATGATGCCGGCGTAGGTGTCGGCCAGGCCCATCGCCAGCATCTGCCGGTAGAGCGGCACGATCAGGATCTGCGGCGGAACCATGATCCCCGCGATCGTCAACGCGAACAGCGCGTTGCGGCCCCGGAACCGGGTGCGGGAGAAGCCGTACGCGGCCGCCGCCGACAGCGCCACCGTCAGCACCGTGACCACGAGCGCGACCACCGTGCTGTTGACGAACCAGGTCACCAGGTTCCCGTCGGCGAGCACCGAGGCGTAGGCCTGCAGCGTGAACCCGCGATCGGGGATGACCTCGATCGGCACGGTGGTGGTGTCGGCCTCCTGCTTGAGCGAGGTGAGCAGCGCCCATATCAGCGGCGCCAACCAGAGCACCGCCACCACCAGCAGCGCGGTGATGATCCCGGCGCGGGCCAGTGGGGTGTAGCGCCGCACGTCCGCGGGGCCGTCGTCGGAGCGTGGCCGACGGGCCCGCGGCAGGAGGGGGGTCGTGGCGGGGTTCGCGGTGTCGGGCGCGGTGGTCACAGTTCACTCCTGCGGCTGAGCCGGGCCTGGACGAGGGCGATCAGGATGATCAGCACGAAGAACATGTAGGAGATGGCCGAGGCGTAGCCCAAGCGGTAGTCCACGAACCCGGTCTCGTAGACGTACTGCAGGATCGGCGTCGCCGACCCGCCCGGCCCGCCGTTGGCCTGGTACAGGATGTAGGCCTGGTCGAACAGCTTCAGCGAGGCGAGCACCTGCAGCACCACCACCAGGCCCGTCGTGCGGTTCAGCAGCGGCAGCGTGATCGAGAAGAGCCGCCGCCAGCCGCCGGCACCGTCGATCTCCGCGGCCTCGTACAGCTGGGCGGGGATCGCCTGCAGGGCGGCGAGGTAGAGCAGGAAGTTGAAGCCGACCGTCCACCAGACGGTGAGGATGACGACCGACCACAGGCCGATGTCCGGCTCGGTGAGCCACCCCACCGCCGGCAGGCCCAGCCCGGACAGGACCCCGTTGAGCAGGCCGTAGTCACCGGAGAACAGCCACTGCCAGATCAGGGCGACGGTGGCCACCGGCAGCAGGAACGGCGCGAAGTAGGCGAAGCGCCAGAACCACTGCCCGCGGACTCCGGTCTGCACCAGCAGCGCCATCACCAGTGCGACCGCCACCAGCGGGATCGTGCTGCCGATCGTGAACAGCACCGTGACGCCCAGCGTGCGCCAGACCTCGGGGTCGGAGAACAGTCGCGCGTAGTTGGCCAGCCCGACGAACTGCGACTCGCTGCGCACCAGGCTGGTGTCGAAGAAGCTCAGACTCAGGCCGTAGACCAGCGGCCACAGCACGAACGCGGCGTAGACCAGCAGGAACGGCAGGACGAACCAGATCCCGCCGCGGCCGCCGACGAGGCTGCGCCCCCCACGGGCGGCGGTGCCCGGCGCGACGCGGCCCGGAGCGGCGACCGTCCCCGCCGTCATCCGAAGACCTCGCTGCGCTCGGTCGAGGGCTGCGCCGAGTCGCTGTATCGATGGTTCACTCGCTGACGCTCGTTCACAGTGGGCTCCCGAAGGTGATCTGCTCGTCGAGCCAGCCGATCAGGTCGTCGGCGCCCTGCTCCGGTGTCAGCGCCCGGGTCGCCACCCCCTGCAGGCTCTGCCCGGCCCGCGACATCAGCGTCGACCCGGATCCGGAGAAGTAGGTCTCGGGATCGAACTCCACCACTTGCGCCGCCTCCCGGTAGTTCGATATCGGCTGCTCCGCCCGGTACTCCGGACTCGCCGCCACAGCGGACAGTGCCGGGATGTGCCCGCCGCCCGTCGCCCAGACGAGGCTGTTGCGCAACATCGACACCGCCATGTCGTACGCCGCCGCGCGGGCAGCGGGGTCGACGCTGGCCTGCGCCGGCAGCACGAAGCTGTGGCTGTCCGCCCGAACGAACGGCGTATCCCCGAACAGGGCGGGGAACTGCGTCATCGAGAACGGGATCTCCGCCTCGCGAGCCGAGGTCACCTCCCACGGTCCGACGAACAGGAACCCGGCCTGCTCGCTCGCGAACGCCGCGGGCGCCGACTGCCCGTCGAGGGTCGGCGAGCAGATCGTCCCGTCGCACATCTCCCGCAGGAACGTCATCGCCTGGACGGCCGCGTCCCGGTCCACCTCGGCCGGCCCGCCGTCGGGCAGCCGCATCTCCCCGCCGAGCTGGCGGAACAGCGACCAGAACACCATCCACACGTGGGAGCTCTCCCCGATGCCGAGCGAGATCCCGATGGAGCCGGTGACCTCGGCGGCCCGCCGGCCCGCGTCGAGCATCTGCTCCGCGCTGGTGATCGGCGCCAGCGTGCCGTCCGGGGCGAGCAGTCCGGCCCGCTCGCAGATGTCGGTGTTGTAGTAGAGGACGAGGGGGTGGGTGTCGAGTGGCAACGCCCTCAGCCGGCCGTCGACCAGCACCCGGTCCAGGACGGGCTGCGGGAACTCCTCGATGCTGACGCCCCGGGCCGCGAGCTCGGCCAGGTCCCACTCGTCGAGCAGGTCGCGCCCGAACGTCGCCAGCCGGGAGGCGTGCAGCGTGGCCAGGTCGGGCGCCCGGCCGCCGGCGCACGCCATCGCCAGCTTCGTGTAGTAGGGCGGGCCCCAGTCGAGCGTGGTGCCGGTGACGCGGACACCGGGCGCTTCGGCCCGGAAGTCGTTGACGAGCTTCACCATGAGCTCGCCGTCACTGCCTCCGAAGAAGTTCCAGTACGCCAGGTCGACGGCGCCTCCTGGGCCTCGCGCACACGAGGACAGAACGGCAGCGCCGGCGCCGACGGCGGTCGCGCGCAGCAGGGTGCGGCGCGAGAGGCGGTGTGTCGTCATTGACCACTCCCCTTTACATCGTGGTAATACCCTCTCCAGGGTGCCCTTGGCTGTCAAGAGCAACGCTGCAGGGGAGACTGGAACCGTGGGGACGCAACGGCGACCGGTGACGATGCGCGACGTGGCGGTCGCCGCGGGTGTGTCACCGAAGACCGTCTCCAACGTCGTCAACGACTACGTCCACGTGCGCCCCGAGACCCGCACCCACGTCCAGCGCTACGTCGAGGAGCTGGGATACCGCCCGCAGGCCGTCGGCCGGCAGCTGCGCAGAGGTCGCACGGGTGCTATTGCCCTGGCCGTCCCGCACGTCGACATGCCCTACTTCGCCGACCTCGCCGCCCTACTGGTCAGTGCGGCGCGCGAGCACGGGCTCACGGTCGTCGTCGAGCAGACCGACGGCAACATCGAACGCGAGCGCCAGGTCGCCGCGGGCTCGCCCGTCCGGTTCGCCGACGCGCTGATCTTCAGTCCGCTCTCGATGCCCCCGCCCGAGCTGGCCGCGCCCCGGCACGACACCCCGATGGTGCTGCTCGGCGAGCACGGAGCGGCCGCGCAGGCCGACCGCGTCGACATCGACAGCACCGCCATCGGCCGCAGCGCCACGAGCCATCTGGCGGTGTCGGGGCGGCGGCGCATCGCCGTGATCGGCCACCAGCAGGATCGGGCGAAGTCGGCGATGGAGCAGCGGATACTCGGCTACACGCAAGCGCTCCGGGCGGCGGACCTGCCGGTGGAGCACTCGCTGATCCGGACCGTGCCGGCATGGGACCGCCAGGACGGCTCCGACGCCGTCGACGCCCTGCTCGCCGAGCACCCGGACGTCGACGCGGTGTTCGCCGCCAACGACGTGCTCGCCATCGGCGCCTTGAGCGCCTTGCACCGCCACGGCCGCCGCGTGCCGGACGACGTCGCGCTCGTCGGCGTCGACGACGTGCCCGAGTCGCGTTTCACCACCCCTGCGCTCACCACCGTGGCGATCGACCGGGCGTTCGTGGTCGAGTCGGCGCTGGAGATGGTCATCTCGCGGCTGGCCGAGCCCGACCTCCCGCCTCGCAGTGTCACCACTCCGCACCGGCTGGTCGTGCGCGCGAGCACCTGAGCGGGGCTATCAGCTCCGCGTTCTGATGCCGTCGGCGAATATCCATGCCGGAATGGCGAAGAATGGCCACACCGCTGATCTCTGCCCTGGCCTGAGCTCCACATCCGCCACCGCCGTGTCCGATTGTGGCTCGCCGATCGTGGTATCACGGGGAGTCGCGGCTGAGGTCGCGATGCCCGTCTTCTTCTGACAGGGAGTAATCATGAGCCGCAACATCACCCTCGAGCAGGCCGAGAACATCATCGAGGCCTGCAAGGTCGAGGCAAACTCGATCGGGCAGCCCATGAACATCGCAGTGGTCGACGACAGCGCCAACCTCGTCGCTTTCGTGGCGATGGACGACACCAAGCTCATCGGTGCGGACATCTCGCAGAAGAAGGCGCTCACCGCCGTCTACTTTCAAACGGACACCCGTGAGCTCGTGCCGCTCGTGCAGCCCGGGGCGGCCCTCTACGGGATCGAGTCCACCACCGGCGGGCGGCTGGTCGTCTTCGCCGGCGGTGTGCTGCTGCGCACATCCGACGGCACGATCGCCGGGGCTGTGGGCGTCAGCGCCGGCACCGTGGACGAGGACCACCAGGTGGCGGAGGCCGGCCGGAAGGCCTTCGTCGGCTGAGTGCGAAGACGGCCGACAGCGACTTCGTGCCGATTCGTTCGCCGCCGGAGCGGTCCCCGGGAGCCTGCGCTGGGTATCAACGTCAGTACGGTCTCGACCGATCACCGTGGAGCAGCAGCGATTGGCTTCTGGACGCGGTGACTGTCGCCGAGACCGGCCGCGCGTCGACCTGATCCGATCAAGCGCCGCAGCGGACGCCGCCCGGGACACTCGGCAGGTGCGGTGTTCTCGCGTGAACAGTGCGTGTGTATAGAGGTCTTCGCCGCAGTGGGCCCCGTCGCCCGGCGATCACCCACGGGCCGAGCGCCGCGGGCTGCCGGTCGCCCTCGGGGTGCCCCGACTTCGCCAAACGCGGACCGAGGCGTCCGGCGGGTGGGGGCTGGCACTCGCCGGCCGGATCCTCGGCGGCACCGAGGAGAAGATCGACGGGATTCCGACCTTCCGCGACACCGTAAGCAGCGTATTGACCTGACCTCCAACAAAGCACGCTGTGCCGCTGGGCACATCGCCGGGCAGGTGACTGGGGTGCTGTCACAAGCTCCGTGGCTGTCCTGTCCTTCCTCCGGGCCGAGCAGACGGCCGACCACAGGCATGGAGGAAGACATGGATAACCCGACCGACGGCGGCGACGTGCTGGGCGGGCTCGAGATCGAGGTCGAGGCGGAGCTGAAGCTGGCTGAGTTGAGTCGTCCCGAGCAGGTCATGGAGTTGCCGAGCGCCGAGTGGCCGTTCGACCCGATGGACGTTCAGCGGGAGGAGATCGGCCTGCGCAACCTCCTCGGTGCGGTCGAGGCGGCGGACGGCCACGACAGCCGGGGCGACGAGCCCTCTACGGGTTCCTGACCGAGCGCACCTGGCGTGGCAACGAGTGGAGACAACCAGATGTCGAACAGCGAGTCAGCAGTACCTGGCCGTGCGGGTGCCTTCACCGGGCGCGGGGTGATCGTCACTGGCGCAAGCTCCGGGATCGGCAGAGCAACAGCGCGCGCATTCGCCCTGGCGGGTGCCGGCGTGCTGGCAGTCGGACGGCGCTTCGAAGAGTTGGAGGAGACGGCGGGAGGGGAACCGTCCATCGTCCCGTTCGTGGCCGACCTGCGCAGCGACAATGTGGCACAGGCGGTGATCGATGCCGCGGTGAGGGAGTGGAGCCGCATCGATGTCCTGGTGAACGGCGCAGGCGTCTTCGCATCGATGCCCCTGGCCGACAGTACGGCCACCCGGATCGCCGACACTCTCGCCGTGAACGTGACGGCGCCCAGCCTCCTCGCCAGTGCCGCACTGCCCCAGCTCCGCAAACACGGCGGCACCATCGTCAACGTGTCGAGCACGTTCGGACACCGCCCCTCTCCCGGCGCCAGTCACTACGGGGCGTCGAAGGCTGCAGTCGAGCAGCTCACCCGTAGCTGGGCCGCAGAGCTGGCCGGTGAACAGATCCGCGTGAACGCTGTCGCACCCGGGCCGACCGAGAGCGGAGCGCTGGTCGCTGCCGGCCTGTCCGACGCCATGATCGCCGAGATCAAGCTGGCGGAGGAGGCGCGGATCCCGCTCGGCAGGCGCGGCGAGCCCGGCGAGGTAGCCGAGTGGATCGTGCGTCTGTGCGATCCCGGTGCGGCGTGGATAACCGGGCAGGTCCTCGCAGTCGATGGAGGACTGGCGCTGACCTGACCGTCGCCGCGGGCCGGCTGCGGTCCGCGGGATCGGGCTTGCACTCGACGTGGCCGATCGCCTCCAGCTCGTCGAGCGTGGTGCCGACCCGGAGATGGTCCGTCAACCGGAACCCGGGTGCGTGGGGGAGAGCGGGAGTTCGGCTTGCAGGGTGGTGCCGGCGCCGGGGGTGGTGTGTATCGAGAGGTGACCGCCGAGCGCCTCGGCCCGGTCCTTGATTCCGACGAGCCCGCTTCCGGCCCCGAGGTCGGCGCCTCCCCGGCCGTTGTCGCGAACGCAGATCCGTAGCGCGCTGCCGGTGCTGGTGCGGAGGATGTCGATGATGATGTGGGCCGCTGAGGCACGTGCGTGTTTCGCGGTGTTGGTGAGTGCTTCGGCGACGAGGTAGTAGGCGGCGATCTCGACCTGTTCGGGCAGCCGGCCGTCTGCTCGTATGTCCAGCTCGACCGGGACGGGGGAGCGGCGGGCGAGAACGTTGAGAGCGGGGCGCAGGCCGCCTTCGGCGAGGGTCGCCGGATGGATACCGCGGGCGAGCTCGCGCAGTTCGTCGAGTGCGGTGGTCGCCTGGGTGGCCAGGTCGTCGAGCTGTGCGGCCAGCTCGACGGCTTCGGGAGGCACCATGACCTGTATCGCCCGCGCCTGCAGGACCAGGGAGACCAGCTGTTGCTGGGCGCCGTCGTGCATGTCCCGTTCGATGCGTCGGCGGGTCTGGTCGGCGGTGGCGACGATCCGCGCGCGGGAGGTGGTGAGCTCGCCGTAGAGCTGGGCGTTGTCGAGGGAGACGGCGAGCTGGCCCGCGATGAGCGTGACGGCGTCGAGCCGCTCGGCGGTGAACGCGCCGCGGATGAGCTGGTTCTCCAGCAGCAGCTGTGCTCGCAGGGTGCCGCGGCTGAGGATGGGGACGGCCAGGAGGGAACAGCAGTCGAGGTCGGCGAGGTACGGGTCGCGGGCGAACCGGTCGTCGCGGGTGGCGTCGGCCACAACCAGCGGTTCACCGATGCGCTGGACGTAGCGTAGGACGGATAGCGGCACCGGGTGCTCGTTGCCGGTGCCCCTGACCGGGGCGGTGCCGCCGTCGGATGACGGCAGCAACCAGTCGTGGTGGTCGTCGCTCCACAGCAGGAGCTGCACGCCGGTGGCGCCGGTCATCGCGCCGAGCACCTGGGCCACGCGGGCGTGCAGGCGTTGGATGCTGGTCTCGGAGCTCAGCGCCTGCGACGCGGACAGGATGCCCAGCAGGTCGATCGTCCCGGTCGTCAGGGCGGCCCGCTGATGAAGAACGTCGCCGGGCTCGTCGCCGCGCGCTTCGGCGGCCGCGTCGGGGTGTCGTCGCAGGATCGGGTACGCCCAGTCCAGCTGGCCGACCTTCGCCGTCGCTCCCCAGGAGAGGTACTCCTGGCGGGCCTGGGCGAGCAGGTCGTATCCGGCCTGTCCGATGCCATGGGCCAGGTAGAAGCGGGCGGCGTGCTCGGCGATCACGGCTCGATGCCACGGGCGCTGCCGCCGGGAGACCTCGCGTCGTGCCGCGTCGAAGGCCAGTACGGCGCCCTGGAAGCCGCCGACCGCCCAGGCCCGCTCGGCCTCGACCAGTCGCAGCAGGTGCAGGAAGTTGTCGGGTGCATCCGCGGCGCGGGCGGCCAGCCACCGCGTCACCTCGTCCAGTTCGGACAGCAGAGCTGCGCGCTCGTCACCATGGGCTGCGCGGGCCTGCTCGGCGACGGCCAGCCCGCGCAGCAGGTGGGCCACGGCGGTCGGGTAGTTGCCCAGGACGGCCGGCAGCAGCGGCATCGCCGCCGCGGTGTGCCGCGCCAGTTCGACCCCGTGACCGAAGACGAGCGCGGCGATCGCCCGGTTGAGATGCGCGTGGAACAGCGCGAGCGGGTTGTCGGCGTACCTGTCCGTGGGAACCGCTGTGCCGATCGCGGCCGACCCCCCGCCGCGCAGCACATCGGCCAGCCACAGGTGGCTGTCGAGCCACTGACCGGTCTGTTCGCTGCCCGTCCGGCGCACGAACGCCAGCCCCGCCTCTACCTGGGCGGCGACGTCGTCGAGGGTTGGCGCGCAGTCCAGCACGTAGTACACCGTCGGGTGGTAGGTGTAGCCGGCATACTCCAGTGCGCCGCCGGCGATCAGGCCCTCGCGGGCGCGCTGGGTGGCATGGAGACCGTTCTCGATGGGCTCGAACCAGCAGCTGAGGATGGCGAACACGCGGCGCGCGTGCGACGTATCGGGCTCATAGCCACGGGCTTCGCCCGCCGCCAGGATCCGCCGCAACGCCCGGTACCCCGTGGCGCTGTCGCCGCGTTGAGCCACAGCGTGGAACGCGGCGACGCAGGCGGGGCTGACCAGGGTCGGCCCCGGGCCGTCTTCGAGCCAGATCCGCACCACCTCCAGGCTCAGCCATGCCTGTAGCGCGTGGTTGGCGACGAAGTAGGCCGCCGGCAGGACCGCGTCGATCAGGCGGGTCGCGGCGAGCAGCGTGGGGTCGGTGAGCTCCGGCCGCCCCAGATCATCGGCCGCTTCGGTGTCGTCCAACCACCGGTACAGATACTCGAACTGCTGGTCGAGCTCGTCGGCGAGGCGGTCGGCGGCCGGGACGGTGACGCCGAAGGCGCGTAACGAGTCCAGGCCCAGCTCGATCGCCTCGGCGAAACGTGCCTGGTGGGTCAGGCTGCGCGCCTGCAGGGCCGTCGCGTGGACGCGCTGGATCGCAGAGGGACACAGCCGCATGAGGACGCGGTACTCCTCGTCCGCGTCGTCGAGGCGGCCCAGGCTGTACAGGGCGGCGTGGCGGCCGGTGTGCACCGCGACCAGCGAGGTGGTGTCCGCCGGGTCGATGAGCGGCAGCGCTCCGGCGAGGAGCGCGTTCACCAGGGTGTCCTCCCCGATCAACGCTGCCTGCTCGGCGGCGCGGCGCAGCAGTGCCACCACCCGCTGCCGCTCCGCACCGTCGCTGACCGCGTCGATCACCGGCAGGTACTGCTCGGCGGCCACCGCGAACAGCTCCCCCACCCCGGACAACCGCCGTGCCATCGTCAGCTGCAGGTCGCGCCGCCGCTGCGGGTCCAGCCCGTGCAGGATGACCTCACGGGTCCGGTCGTGGCGAAACCGCACCGCCTCGCGCACCCCGGGCTCCACCACGAGCACGCCCTCGTCGAGGGCGGGCGCCAGCTGTCGGTCCAGGACACCCGCCGGTGCGTCGGTGACGGTCTGCAGGAGGTTCACCTCGGCCCGCCCGCCCAGGCAGGCCATCGCCTCGACCACTGCGCGGGAGGTCGGCGGCATGGCCTCGACCCGCGCCGCGAGGAGACCGGCCACCTCGGATTCGCCGAGACGAGCGCGCGCGGCGGCATCGTCCCACCGCCAGCCGGTGGCCGTCGCGGTCAGCACGCCCTCGCGCTGCAGCGCGTTGAGCAGCTCCACCGTCTCGTGCGGGTTGCCGGACGTGTGTGCGTTGACCATCTCGACCAGGCCGGCCGCTCTGGCCCGGTCCACGTGCAGCATCTCCGCGACCAGGGTGACGAGGCTCGGCACCGGCAGGTTGTCCAGCCGCAGCTGCCGCACGCCGGTCTGGTCGCGCCACCGGGACAGCAGCGCGGCCATCGGATGTGCCACGTCCACGTCGCTGTCGCGGTACGCCCCCACCAGCAGCAGGCCCTCGACCGGCTCCTCGCTCAGCACGAGATCGACGAAGCCGAGCGGGGTTCGTCCGCCCCACTGGAGGTCGTCGAGGAACATCACCACCGGCCGTTCCCGCGACGCGACCGCTCGCAGGCCGTGCATACCCACCTGTTGCGCCCGCGCCTGTGCGGTCAGCGGATCCCCCGCATCGGGGGGCACCCCCAGCAGCGTCTCGAACTCCGGCACCGTCGCGCTCAACAGACCCGCGTTCGGGCCGAGCGCCGCAAGGGCCCGCTCGCGGACCTCGGCCAGCTCGTCGTCCGGCTCGGCCAGGAGCATCCGGCCCAAGGCACGGAACGCCTGGTGGACCGCGTTGAACACCAGATCCCGCCGGTACGGGTCGAACTTACCGGCGACGAACCAGCCGTTCCTGGCCGTCACGACCGTCCGCAGCTGATCGACCAGCGCCGTCTTGCCCACCCCCGGCGCCCCACTGACCAGCACCCCCTGGCATCGGCCCGCCAGCGCCTCCTCGAAGGCCGCCTCCAGGGCCGCCGCCTCGGCATCGCGCCCCACCAGCCGCGACGGCGGCAGCAACCGCAGCGGAACATCGTGCTCGCCGATGCGGAACCGGGCCGCAGCCGGACGAGCCCGGGCGTCGCGCAGCCACTCCAGGTCGTGGGCCACGCCCTCCGCGCTCTGGTACCGGTGGTCCGGTTCCTTCTCCAGGAGACGCATGACGATCTCGGACAACGCGGCGGGCACGGCCGGGTTGACCTCAGCCGGCGCCACCGGTACGCGCGCCAGGTGGTCATGGGTCAGGCGCAACGGGTCGCCGGAACCGAACGGTGGCTCGCCCGTCGCCAGCTCGTACAGCGTCGCGCCCAACGAGTACAGGTCGGCACGCTGATCCACCGACTGCCCGGTCCGCCCGGTCTGCTCGGGGGCGAGGTAGGCGAGCGTCCCGACGATCTCGGTGTGGTGGGTGAACTCGGGGCGGATCTCGGCGAACGAGGTCGCCAACGCGAAGTCCAGGAGGCACGGGTCCCCGTCGTCGGAGATCATGATGTTGGACGGGGTGATGTCCCGGTGCATCACTCCCCGGCGGTGGATCCCCGCCACCGCCCGAGCCAACCCCGACCCGAGCCGGACCAGCTCGTTCACATCCAGCGGTGTCGCCCGGCCGGCCAGGCTCGTACCACCCAGGTCCGCCAGAACGATCGACCCCGGATACCGCGGCGCCTCCACCAGCTGGACAACCCCCGCAACGCCGCGAAACCGCTGCAGCATCGCCACCTCGTGCCGCAGCCGACGGTCGGCGTCCGGTCCCAGCGGCTCCTTACGGACAACGGTGCGCCCGGGCAGGAACAGCCGGGTCACCCGCGTACGTGCGTTCTCGTGCAGCAGGACTTCGGGCCGACCGGGCGGATCCCGGCCCGGCTGCACCCCGCCTGGCCCCATCCGACACCTCCGCACTCGGTCGGACGCACGTCGCGCCAGTCGTACGCCCGACCGCCTGCTTGCGCAATACCCGGTCCTCGACGGTTACTGGTCGCCGAACAGGAGAATGTCTTTCGGCTACCGATCGGGCACGTTCGGTGTACAGGAGCAGGCTGATCGCCGTCCGGCCGGCCCCGGACCCGGCAAAGATCGATCGACATGTTCCACACTCGCACCGGATTTCCCGCCCTGCGCCACGCGTTACACCCACATGAGCTCCAAGAATTCCGTGGACATCGTGCACGCCTTCTGGGACCAGGTGTGGAATGGCCACGACGCAACCGCCGCGGACCGGTTCGTGGTCGGCGAATTCGTCATCGTCTCCGGCGGAGAGACGATCTCCGGCCGTGAGAACTTCAAGCAGTGGATCGAGGAGTTTCTCGAGAAGGTCCGCGACCTGCACCTCGAGGTCATCGAGTCGTTCCAGAACTCCGACGGCAGCAGGGTGACGTCGCGCTTCCTGCTGACCGGGAAGAACAACGGCGCGCTCGGCACGGCACCCGACCAGCGCGACATCGCGTTGACCGGCACGGCGGTCTGGGCGGTGCGCGAGGACGGGAAACTGCTGACCAACTGGGTCGAACGCTCGTCATGGCACTACATCGACCCGACCGGCGTCGACGCAACCGCACGGACACCCGTCTCGACCGGGTAGCGCGGGCGTCCGGTGTGCGGCTGTGGCGGCCATCGCAGGCCTGACAGGGCATGGATGCCAGCGCCGAGCGCTCCCACGCTGTCAGTGGCACGACACGACCACTCGGCAGAAAGAACGCGATGAGAGCAGCTCTGAAGGACCTGTCCGTCCCGGACCTCTCCGGGAAGCTGGCCGTCGTCACCGGCGCCAGCGACGGCGTCGGGCTGGGCCTGGCCGCGCGCCTGGCGCGGGCCGGCGCCGAGCTCGTCCTGCCCGTCCGCAATCCGCGCAAGGGTGCGGCTGCGGTCGAGCGCATCCGTGCCGGCGTGCCCGGCGCTGCGGTCACGCTGCGCGACCTCGACCTGGCGGCCCTCGACTCGGTCGCCGCGCTGGGGCGGACCCTGCGAGACGAGGGCCGCCCGATCCACGTCCTGGTCAACAACGCCGGGGTGATGACCCCGCCGACTCGCCACACCACGGCCGACGGGCTGGAGCTGCAGTTCGGGACCAACCACATCGGGCACGTGGCACTCACCGCGGGGCTGCTGCCGCTCCTGCGGGCCGGCGGGGCGCGGGTCACCACGATGTCGAGCAGCGCCGCCCGGTACGCCCGGCTGGACTGGGACGACCTGCAGGCCGAGCGGCGCTACTCGCCGGTGCGCGCCTACAACGTCTCGAAGCTGGCGAACCTGTTGTTCGGGCTCGAGCTGGACCGGCGCAGCCGGGCCGCCGGCTGGGGGATCACGAGCAACGTCGCGCACCCGGGGACGACCCTGACGAACCTCTACGCCTCCGGGCCGAACCTGGGCCGCGCCCGCCCGTCACCGCAGAAGGCGATCATGGGCCGGCTCGCGAGCTGGGGCGTGTTCGTCCACGGGGTCGACGCAGGTATGCAGCCTGCCCTCTATGCCGTGACCAGCCCGGGGGCCGCCGGAGGACGCTTCTACGGACCCGACGGCGTCGGCCAGTTCACCGGCGGGCCGACCGAGCTGCCGATCTACCGGTCCGCGCGCAACCCCGAGGATTCCGTCCGGCTCTGGGACGTGTCCGAACAGCTGGCGGGCGTCACTTTCGCGGCCGTGTAGCAGGATCCGCCGGGTGCGGGAGGAGAGTGGAGCCGTGGATCGTGCACGACTCGCGGGGTTCCTCCGCGCCCGGCGGGAGGCGCTTCAGCCCGAGGACGTCGGACTTCCCCGTGGACGCCGACGGCGCACCCGCGGGCTGCGCCGCGAGGAGGTCGCGCTGCTGTCGGACGTGTCGGTCGACTACTACGTCAGGCTCGAGCAGGAGCGCGGCCCGCACCCGTCCGAGCAAACCCTCGCTGCGCTCGCGCGCGGCCTGCGGCTCTCGAGCGAGGAACGCGACCACCTGTTCCGGCTCGGCGGCTACCTGGCGCCGCAGCCGGCTCGGCGGGCCGACCACATCAACCCGGGAATGCTGCGCGTGTTCGACGGGCTGGGCGACGCCGCCGCGCAGGTGCTCAACCACGTCGGCGAGACCCTGACGCAGACCCGGCTCGCGGTCGCGCTGCACGGCGACGAGACCGCCTACAGCGGGTTGGCGCGCAGTCTGCACTACCGGTGGTTCGCCGATCCCGGTTCGCGGGCGCACTACCCGGAGGAGGACCACACAGCGCGCAGCAGGCTCGTCGCGGGGGACCTGCACGCCGCCTTCAGCCGGGACGGCGCGGGGTCGCGTGCCGCCGAGATCGTCGATGCCCTGCTGGCGCGGAGTCCGGAGTTCGCCGACATCTGGCGGACGCACCCGGTGCCGGGGCCGTGCCGCGCAACGGAACGGCTGCTGCATCCGCAGGTCGGGGCGCTCGAGCTGCAGTGCCAGACGCTGCTGGACCCGGACCTGTCCCAGCGACTGCTGGTCTACACGGCCACGCCGGGCAGTGAGAGCGCCGAGAAGCTGCGGCTGCTGGCGGTACTGGGGCACCGGCCCTGGTCCTCTGACGTCCGTGCCGACGGCGGCTTCGGCGACTCCCCGAGCGTCGAGGAGCTGGTGGGCAGGTAGGGGCCCGCCCGACGATCGCGGCCGGCTGTCACAGACGGCGCCGCCGTCCTGTCCTAGCTGATGGCAGTGACGCGAGGTCACTGCACGAGAAGCTGGGAGCACCCATGTCCGTCGACCACTCGCACCACATCGAGAACCCGAACTCGACGACACCTCCGCCGCAGGTGGAGCTCATCGGCTCGGTGCCGACCCCACCGATGCCCGAGTCCTCCGAGGCGATGACCATCCACGTCACCCTGCCTCCGGGCAGCGCGGGCTCGCCGCGGCACCGGCACACCGGCCCGGCCTTCGGCTACGTCGTCGAGGGCGAGATGATCTTCGAGTTGGAGGGTGAGCCGGAGCGCGTCGTGCGTGCCGGTGAGACCTTCTGGGAGCCGGGTGGGGACGTGATCCACTACCAGGACGGCAACAACCTCGCCGATGCCCAGAGCCGGTTCGTGGTCACCATGTTCGGCGACCCCGACCAGCCGATGCTGATCCCGGTGAGCGCCGAGGAGCTCGAGGAACGCAAGTCCCGCCGCGCCCCTCGTCCCTGATCCGGCGGTGGACCGGGCCCGGGTACGGGCGGTGCCGGCGGCGTCGCACTGACGGCTCCGGCACCGAACCGGCCGGCCCGCGCCCGTCCACAGCAGCCGACCGGTGCGGCGCCGCCGCACTCAGCGCAACGCCGCCGGCACGACGGTCCTCGTCGTTCGCGGCACTCGCCGCGGGAGAGGAGTTCCGGTTGTGGCCGACTGTGATCTCGGTGCGGTGGTCTACGGGGCGATGGGCATCGGCCGCCACGACACCGAGGCCCGGCGGATCGCGGTGCTGCGCAACGGGGAGTTCTTCCGCGCGCCGTTGGCCGGGATCGTCTGCATGCACCGGAACCTGGACTACGTGGACAGCATGGCTCGATGAGTGAGATCGCTGGTCGCGTGCCGTGGCGACGCTCGGGCTTCCGGCGCGCCGACGGGGCGGAAAAATGCCCACGAGGTGTACTGTCGAGGCACAAATCGGTCATACAGCAACATTGATATTGCGTCGTCCAGGTGAGACACGGGCATCCGTTTGCCCGGCGGCGTGGTCCGATCCGGTGAGCCCGACCCATGCTCGCGCACTCGACGCCACCGCCGTCATTGGTAGCGGGCATCTTGGGGTTCCGGCCAGCAGGTAGCGAAGATGGCCGCAGGCCGTGACGACTTCCGCTCGGTCGAGGGCCAGTCTGGTCTCACGGCTCGCGTCACGTTGGCAAGGAACCGTGACGCGGGCCGGCTCCAATGATCTCTGCGATTCCTGCCTCGAACCCGGGCAATGAAGGATCACGTCGCGTCGACGCGATTTCTTGGCCCCGCAAGGGCGAGCAAGCGCAACATCTGGAGGAAGAGTGAGTGCCGATATCAGCGGGCTCTCCGTGTGGTTCGCGACCCCCGAGTACAGGTTCTGGCGCGACCGCACCACGATCGCGCTGCTGCCGGTCGCGGCGCCGTCCATTCTCGGGCTGTTCGGCTTCGCCGCCTCCACCTTCATGGTCGCCGCCAGCCTGGCGGGCTGGTACGGGAACGCGGAGGCCCCACTGATCCTCTTCCCGTTCGCCCTGGCCGCCGGCGGTATCGCACAGCTCCTCGCCGGCATGTGGGCCTATCGAGCCCAGGACGCGGTCGCCACCGCGCTGCACAGCATGTGGGGGCTGTTCTGGATCGGGTACGGCCTCTACACCCTGCTCATCGCGCTGGGTGTGGTGCCGGCCACGAGCTCTGCCGCCGCCGTTGCCTTCGGTGTGTGGTTCGTCGTCCTGGCCGCGATCACGTGGCTGGGTGCGGTCGCCGCGGCTGCCGAGAACATCGCGCTCACCGCGGTACTGGGCACGCTGGCCACCGGCTCCACGCTGCTGGCCATCGCGTTGCTGCGTGATGTGCCGGTCGTGCAGACGATCGGCGCCTACGTGCTGCTCGTCTCCGCCGCGCTGGCCAGCTATCTCGCCGCCGCGATGATGCTCGAGGCCACCGCGAAGCGAGTCGTTCTCCCGATCGGCAAGCGTCGCACAGCCCGGCTTCCCGGCACCGTCCAGCGGAACGTGCTCGTTCCCGGAGTGACGGTCGCAGGGTAATACCGGACGGGACCCCTGGCCCGACCGTCCGGAGTCGCCGCCGCGCACGTGCCCGACGTGCGCGGCGGCGGCACATCTCCGTGGGCTCGTACGCGATGGAGCAGGTCAGCGGCGATTTCGGCCGCCGGTTGCGGCCCGGCCGGCTCCTACCATGGCCGCATGCTGCTCACCGATGCCGTGGACGGGTTCCGGCTGGCCTACGACGATCATCCGGGGGAGGGCGCGGGAACGGTCGTGCTCCTGCACGGCTGGCCGGGGGACCGGCACGACTTCCGGGACGTGGTGGCTCTGCTGGCGGCCCGGTGCCGGGTCGTCGTCCCGGATCTGCGGGGGTTCGGCGCGTCCGAGACGGACCCCGCGGCCGAACCGGCCGCGTACGGGGCCGATGCGCAGGCCCGCAGCGTGCTCGCGTTGGTCGAGTCGCTCGGTGCCGGGCCGGTGGTGCTGGCCGGCTACGACGTGGGGTCCCGGGTCGCGCAGGCGGCGGCGCGGGCGCGGCCCGATCTGGTGCGTGCGCTGGTCCTGTCGCCGCCGCTGCCCGGTGCCGGCGATCGGGTGCTGAGCCCGTCGGCCCAGCGTGAGTTCTGGTACCAGGCTTTTCACCAGCTGCCGCTGGCCGAGCAGCTGGTGGCCGGCTCGCAGGACGCGGTGCGGGCGTACCTGGCGCACTTCTGGACGCACTGGTCGGGCCCGGACTACGTCCCGGACGAGGCCGAGCTCGACCGGCTCGCCGAGGTCTACGGCCGTCCCGGGGCGTTCGTGGCCTCGATCAACTGGTACCGCGCGGGGTCGGGCGCGGTGGCGATGTCGGCGCAGGAGCAGCCGCCGGCCCCAGCCGACCGGATCGCGGTGCCCACGACGGTGCTGTGGCAGGAGCACGACCCGCTGTTCCCGCGGGCGTGGTCCGACCGGGTCACGGACTGGTTCGCCGACGTGGAGGTCCGCCCGCTGGACGGGGTCGGGCACTTCACCCCGCTGGAGGCGCCGGAGAAGTTCGCCGCGGGGGTTCTCGAACGCCTCGGCTGAGGCGACTCGCGCGCGCATATCGGGCGACTCGCGGGTCGGGAACGGGCGACTCGCGGGTCGGGAGCGGGCGACTCGCGGGTTCGGAACGGGCGACTCGCGGGGGGTGGAGCCG